>JAMJTX010000060.1 GCA_024281215.1 Candidatus Thiovulum karukerense
TGGATAGAATCAATCTTTTAATAGAAATCAATATTCAATAGTAAGGTATAGATTGTATTACAACAATATCGATATAGACTCTCTTCCCACTCCAGCTTATGTTATGGAGGAGAGGCTATTAAGAAAGAACTTAGAGCTACTTAAATATATTGCTGACGAGTCTGGTTTAAATATCTTAATGGCTCTTAAAGGGTTTGCTCTATGGAAGAGTTTTCCAATTGTTAAGGAGTATCTTATAGGAACTTCTGCAAGTGGTCTTCACGAAGCTCTATTAGGATATGAGGAGTTTGGAGGAGCAGTTCATACATACTCTCCAGCCTTTAATCTAAATGAGATAGAGCGGATAGCAGAGATTAGTAGCGATATCATATTTAACTCTTTTAATCAGTTAGAGAAACATTATGAGTTTGTTAAAACTATAAATCCGGATATCTCTGTTGGAGTTCGCTTAAACCCACAATACTCATCAACAGAGGTTGATCTGTACAACCCCTGTTCTCCATATTCAAGACTTGGAATGGTGCAGAGTGAGTTTCTCAAGCAGATAGATAGACATATCGATAAAATTGATGGATTCCATATTCATGGTCTTTGCGAACAGGGTGTAGAGGATCTTGAACCACTCTTTGAGGCTTTTGAGAATCAATTTGGAACATATTTTCCACAACTAAAATGGATCAATTTAGGGGGAGGACACCTTATCACTCGAGAGGGTTATGATGTCCAGAGGTTAATTAGATTTGTTAAGAGATTTTATGAGAAATATCCAAACATAAAACTCTATATTGAACCATCAGAGGCTATTGGCTGGGAGACAGGCTTTCTTGTATCAGAAGTTCTTGATATTGTTCATAATGGTATCGATATAGGAGTACTCAATACATCAGCTGAGACACATATGCCGGATACTCTTGCTATGCCATATTGTCCAAATGTTGTTGGAGATACTCCAGATGGTAAATTTTCGTATAGATTTGCTGGAAATAGCTGTTTAGCTGGGGATATTATAGGTGATTATAGATTTAGCGAAGAGTTAAAAGTTGGGGATAAAATCGTTTTTAAAGATATGATCCACTATACTATGGTTAAAAATACCACTTTTAACGGTCTGCCTCTTCCATCTATTGTGATAGTTAAAGAGAGTGGAGAGATAGAGGTAGTTAGGGCATTTGGGTATCTTGATTATAAAAATCGACTCTCGTAAAAGCCTATAACTTTTGTTTAAATTTTGTTAAAATTATTAAAAGTCTTTGGAGTTATAAATGAAGGTTATCTTAATAAGAGCTATTAGAAATATGTTTGTGGGTCAAATAGATTTAAAGCCACAACCATTTAAAACAGAACTTTTAGATGGAAAGTATTATGTCTCATCAATTGAATTGAGATCAGAACACGATAAAGAGACACACCATTTTACCCTTGTACTTAGCGAACCCCTATTGAAAGAGGTCTGTTCAGTACTGCTATTTGAAGATGAGCCAGATGAGGCGACTCTAAAAGATATGGGCACAGAAGTTGCAAATCAGGTTATTGGAAATGCTAAAGTACTTGTTGAGTCTGTCAAACAGGAGGAGCTTCTGTTATCAATTCCGAAAGTAGAAGATAATATAGCATTAGAGAGTGTTGTGAAAGATAATAAAAATCTCATTCTTTTTAAATTCAATGATAATAATGCAATATGGTTTTTAATGTCGAGAGAGACTATAAAAGATTAAAATATGGATGAACTTCTAAAAAATAACTCCTCAAATAGTGGGGAGAGCAGTAGCTTAGACTCACTAGATAAAAACTCGATAGTTAAGAAGAAGATTGATGCTGTTATAAAAGACCGAGCTTCTTGGATGAAGTATGACGGTTTTTTAGATATGAAGATTCTATTTACAGCTAATCTTGGTGAAACTAACTTAACACTTCGTGAGATTTTAAAGTTAAAAAAAGGATCAATAATTGACCTTGAGAAACCGGCTGGTGAATCGGTAGAGGTCTATGTTAATAGTAGAATTATTGGAAAAGGTGAAGTTATGGTTTATGAGAAAAATCTTGCAATTCGTATGAATGAAGTTTTAGATGCAAATGGTGTTATTTATCATATCTCAAAAGAGAAAAAAAGATAGTTAGGATATAAAGTATGGTGTGGCTAAAATTACTATTCATCTTCTCCGTTGCTATAACATCTCTGTTTGGAAGTTCAAAAATTGCTGATATTGAGTTGAACAGTAGAGATAATGGACACGATTTAATAATTATTTTTGACAATGAGTATGGTGGAATAGTCTCAAGAAAGCATGGTAACTCGATTCAAAAAGTTATTCTTAATGATGCGACTCTCCACAAACGAACCTCAAAAAAAGTTGAAGATAGTGAAATAATGTCTAAAATAGATATTCTACCATTCTCAAATCGAGTAGATATAGCTTTTTCAATGAAAAAGAGAGCTGATATAACCTACTATACGGCTGATAATGGTAAAAGGATAATCATATCTATTATTGGAGTAGAGAGTGTTGAGAAGATTGAGCCTGAGGGAAAATCACTGTTTGACGACCTGCCATCTGGTTATATAGGAGTTCTGTTTTTATTGGCAAGTGGAGTAATCTTTCTTCTATACATTAATAATAAAGTTAAAGAGAAGAGAAGTAGAGAGCAGGTTTTAGACACACCTATTGGAGAAGAGAGTGAAAGCAAAGATGAAAAAGATCTTGGTTGGTTAAGTGGCTCAAAAAGAGTATCTCTTCACTCCATTCAATCACCAAATATAGATTTTAAGATTAGAAGAAATCCAAACAGCAAGAGAAAAAAGAGTCTCTTTAGCAATGATAGTCTCGAACAATTAGAGAAAGATAAGCTATCAAAAGAGAGTTCTCCTCAAATTGCTCAAGTTGAAGATATTCAGACTAAAGAGTCTCTTCCTAAACCACCAAAACAGGAGCAGGAAAAAGAGCCTCTTCCTAAAGAGAGCAAACATATTAAAGTTGAATTTGACGAGAGAGTTGAAGCTGGAAGAGTTGTTATGTTTAATATCTCTGGAGTTAAATATCTTGTACTTAAAGAAGATAATGGAGATACAACTCTACTTGACAAAATTCAACCACCTATCAATGATGATATTGCTGATGAGGTAGATCGGGTGAAATTAGCTGTTCAAAATGAGCATAGAGTTGAAAAAGAGAGGGTGGCGGTAATAGAGAAAGAGTTTGACATTAAACTTCCTGATGAGAAAGATGTTGATAAAGAGGAGAGTAAGATTAAAGAGATCGTTTTAGAAGTTCCAAAAGATGACTCTTTAAAAAAAAGTGATGATAACGATTTAGAAGACCTCTTTAAAGACTCTGCTTCTCTAAAATTATAAGTTCATCGGGTAGAAATCTTTGCTTTTAAGATTATAAGATATAATAAAAAAATAGTTCCATTGTTGGGGGGCGGTAGAGAGAGCCTATTTCCCAAACAAGAAATCCTTAAATTATAGAAGGTTCTAAGACCTTTGGCATAAATTGGAGTTAATTATGACAACAGAAGAAAAAAGAATAGCTGCTCTTGAACAGGAAGTTAAGTTCTATCAAGAGGCATTAAGTAGTTATGTTGGAAAACCTATTGTTATCTTCAAAAACTCTCAGATTCTGTTTGTAAGTGAAGAGGCAGAGAAGTATAGACTTGATAAGTATCAGAGTCTTATGCTCTCAAATGCAGAGGAGATTGTTGCTGATACATTCTCGGCTGAGATTAGGGAGAAAAAAGTTCATGTTGAAGGTTTTAGAATCTTTGAGGTTGAGATTAGTACTGGTCAGGAAGAGAATAACGACCTAACAACAACAGATGAAGAGAAGATGGCTAGAATTAAAGATATTCGACAGAGTGTTACAATTCATGCCCTTGAGAATGCTCAATCTCTTCTTGGTGGTCTTCTTAGTGATATGACATATCTTGTTGATGAGGCTCAAACAACTGCTGATAGTTCAACAAGCGGAATGAAGAGTATTGATAGAATCCATAAAGATACAATTGAGCTGGGTGCAAATGTTAAAGACTCTGTAAAAATCATGGATAAACTCAATGATAGTAGTTTAAATATTCAAGAAGTTCTAGCTCTAATTGATGATGTTGCAGATCAGACAAACCTATTAGCACTAAATGCAGCTATTGAGGCAGCAAGAGCTGGTCAGCATGGTAGAGGCTTTGCGGTCGTTGCAGAGCAGATTAGAGGTCTTGCAGAGAAGACTCAAAAAGCTACTCAAGAGATAGCTGATGTTATTACAGCTATGACAAGTGACATTGAACACTCAAGACAGAAGACAGGAAGTATCGACTCTCTTGTTGTCACAATTAAAGATGATGTAACAACAGTTAGGGATCTTATTGTTGATTTCCAAGGAAATGCTACACGAACATCATTTAAGATTAAAGATATTTCACATCACATATTTGCATCACTTGCTAAATTTGACCATGTTATCTTTAAAAGTAATCTCTATACATATTTCCTTGGAGAAACTGGAGAGTTTAAAGCTAGTGATCACTTTAGCTGTCGTCTTGGTCAATGGTACTACCACGGAGCAGGAAGAGATAACTTCACAAATACAGAATCATTTAGACATCTTGAAATGCCTCATGCTGCTATTCATGATGAAGCAAAAATTGTTGTACAGCTAACCGAGGGTAGTGAAAAGCCACACCTTGATGATATTATCATTCACCTCTTAAATATTGAGGAAGCTAGTAAAGATGTATTTACACTTCTTGATAATATGGTTGAGGAGAAGGCTAAAGATGTTATAGGTGATGCTGTCAATAGTCTATTCGCAGAGAAGAAGACTAAAAAAGTTCGTAAAAAACGAAGCAGAAGCCACGGCTTTGTATAAAATTCAATAGAAGGATTTGAACAATGAAAAAAGTTGCGATTATTGATGATGAGTTAGAGATTCTAAATGTGCTTGAAAGACTTTTAAGTCGAGAGAAAGGTCTTGAGGTTCGTGTTTTCTCAAATCCTGAGAATGCTATTGAAGAGGTCAAAAATGGTATTTTTGATGTTGTTCTTTTGGATATTATGATGCCTCAAATGGACGGTATTCACTTTCTTAAAGAGGTTAGGAAGACAAATACTAGTACAAAGATTATTATTATGACTGCACACTCAACTCTTGATAGGGTGTTAGAGTCTCATCAAGGTGGTGCAGATGACTATATTCTAAAACCATTCAAAAGCTTAGCAAAGGTTCTTGAAAAAGTTCAAGCTGTTCTATAAAAACTTTGGGAGTGGCTAATGATAGATCTTCTAGCCAAGCCCGAAAACAAAGTTTCTACAACCTGACAAAATAGTCTTATTGCCGTGCTTAACACGGCAATCTAGTCTTGAGAATTCTCATTTTTTTCAACTCTTCCCTACTTCTTTTCCATACTTTATAACTATATTATTTACTGATATTACAATCACCGAGAATAACTAATGACAGATATTTCTGTCAAGACTGAAAACAAAGTTTCTACAATATAACAAAACAGTCTCATTTAGTCAGTCCCAAATTATCATATATTGAATTTTATAGTCCCCTATGACAACTCTATAAATTGAGCAATTTTAACTTAAAGATTACTGATATTACAATTAAATAGACTTAAATTTTTATTAAATTATTTATCAATCCTTTTAGAAAGCCTCGATAAAACGGCTATTCTAAAGGATTAAAACAAGCTTATACTAAAAATTTGATTTTATTTTTATTTTGTATTAAAATTTGATTAAGATTTAAATTAAATAATACAAGGATATATCAGATGAGAAAACTAAATTTAGG
>JAMJTX010000061.1 GCA_024281215.1 Candidatus Thiovulum karukerense
GAGTTGATATTAAACTTGGCGATGGTGTGAAAGAGCTTGGCGGTCTATATATTCTTGGAACAGAGAGACACGAAAACAGAAGAATTGACAACCAGTTAAGAGGTCGTTCAGGTCGTCAGGGAGACCCTGGAGCTTCTCAGTTCTATCTATCTCTTGAAGATAATCTTCTCCGAATCTTTGGAAGTGATCGAATTAAAGCGATTATGGAGAGACTTGGTATTGAAGAGGGTGAGCATATTGAGTCAGGTATGGTTACTCGAGCGGTTGAAAAGGCTCAAAAAAGAGTTGAGGGAATGCATTTTGAACATAGAAAGCATGTTGTTCAGTATGATGATGTCTCAAATGAGCAGAGAAAAGTTATCTTTAAATTTAGAAATCAACTCCTATCTTGGGATTATGATATTACATCAAAACTTGCAGAGATACGACGAGAGTATGTTAATGTTGTTCTTGAGGGGTACTCAATCTTTGAGGGATTACCAGAAGAGGATTACAATCTTGAGGGGTTAGTTGGAACTCTTAAAGAGGAGCTAAAGTTAGATATTGAACTCTCTGATGTTCAAAGCAAAGAAGCGGGTGAGATTTACGATACTGTTCTTGGAAAAATTGAGACTCAATATAATGAGAAGATGTCTGTTCTTGATGAGACAATCCGAGGAAATATTGAGAAGGAGTTCTATCTTAAAACTCTTGACAAGAGCTGGAGAGAGCATCTTCATCAGATGGATACCCTTAAGACTGGTATTAGTCTTCGAGGTTACAATCAGAAAGATCCTCTTGTTGAGTATAAAAAAGAGAGCTTTCACCTATTCAATGAGCTTGTTACAGCTATCAAGTTTGAGACTGTTAAGATTCTTCAACTTATTCACTTTGGAAAGAGTGCAGAAGAGGAGAGTGAAGAGTTTATAGCTAAACGAGAACGAGAGAAAGAGATAGCTAGAAAACAGGCTGAAATAAGAGAGAATACCAACAAAACTACTCAACCAATTACAGTTGATAAGAAACCAAAACGGAATGATCCTTGTCCGTGTGGAAGTGGTAAAAAATATAAACAGTGTTGTGGAGTGAGCGGACCTAAAAAAGGTCTCTTTGCACAAAACTAATATATTGTCTTTTATCTATTAACTCACTTATCCATCCTCGTCGATTATGGCGAGGAGCTTCTTCTCTGAAAATTGCTCATATATGCTTTACCAAAAGTCTATCGCAAAGATGTTGTAAAATTTCACTATTCTATATATACAGAGAGGAGAAGTTATGAACAGAGGATATATTCTAGGATTGCTAGTTGCATTTGCAATAACTGGATGTGCTTCTAAAGAGCAGATCTTAATATCTACATACAGTCCCCCAAAAGAGAGTAAAAAGGTTGAGGGAATGTTATCTGCTTCAGAGTCAGCTAATGGTAAGTATTTAGCTTTTGCTATAAATCCAGAAGTTAAAGGTTCAGAGGGAAATATGGCTTCTCTTCTTATTGATAGTGTTAAAGAGAGATTGACAGAGACTAACTTTATTTACATTCACCCTCTGTATGACTACTCCAAAATTGCCCTCAATATGAAAGTTAATAACTTCTCTTATGAAAAAAAGGGGCAGGACTTAACCGCTTCACTATCTGTTAGCTTCAGTATAGTAAAAGGTCTCTCTGAGTTCTATACAGTTGTCTATGATAAATCTGATACACGATTTTCTAAGTCTGGACAGGGGCTACCATCACGAGAGAGTATGATGATTGAGTTATCAAAAAGTGTAGCTGAGAAGTTTGTTAAAGATATATCTCCATTGAAAACAAACACTCTTGGAGAACTCTTAGAGCTTCCAGATGAGATTGGGTATGCAAATCAGTATGCTCTCCAGAAGAATTATGAGGGTGCGATCGAAGCTATTAGCGAGTTTAGTGGGGAGAAAGATTATAAAACTTACTACAATTTGGCAATCTTCTATGAAGCTCTTGCAGGAGAGAAAGAGGACTTTAGACTTCTTCAGAAAGCAAATAAAAGCTATAAAAAAGCATTTGCTCTTGGGGGAAGAGATGATGAGGTTGTATTTAAGGCAAAATCTAGATTTGATAAACTATATAAACTTTTCCAAAAGATTGATGAGCAGAACAGAGCAAATCAGAGTTATGGTCAAGAGCTTGAAGAGAATTTAGGGTTCTAAATCTTTTGAAGAGAAAAGTTGTAGATTTCTCAAAATTCTCAAGTATTCGAGTTGGTGGAAAAAGGGAACTCTTTATAGTTGAGAGTATAGATGAACTATCTAAATTCAAAGATTTTAGAATTGTTGGTGGAGCTAATAATCTTCTAGTCTCTCCATCTGGAGATCTGCAACTAATTCAACTATCCAAAGAGTTTGACTATATCAATATTGAGGATCAATTTATCTCAATTGGTGGAGCTACTCCTAATGGCAAGATATTTAACTTTGCAAAACAGAACGATATCTCTGGTTTTGAGTTTCTTCAGAATCTGCCATCAACTCTCGGTGGAATGGTTAAGATGAATGCAGGGGTAAAAGAGTATGAGACTTTTAATAATCTTATCTCGATTACAACTGAACGAGGCTATATTAATAAGATAGATATTGATTTTGGGTATCGTCATACGGAGATTGATGGAGTTATATTTGAAGCCAAGTTTCAGATAAAAAAAGGGTTTTCAAGAGAACTTGTTGAGAAGTTTAAGAGTATGAGAAGCAATCAGCCAAAAGAGCCTAGTGCTGGAAGTACATTTAAAAATCCACAGGGTTTCTCAGCTGGAAAGTTGATTGAAGATGTTGGATTAAAAGGGTTTAGAGTTGGTGATATGGCATTTTCAGATATTCATGCAAACTTTCTTGTAAATCTTGGAGGTGGTCAGTTTAGTGAAGCGATATCACTAATTCAAATGGCAGAAGATAGAGTCTTCTCCAAATTTGGAGTTAAACTTGAAAGGGAGATCTGTATAGTTGAATAGCAATAGATTAAGAGTTGAAGTTCGGGAGCTTATCTCAAGAGAGATAATTCAGGTTGATGGAAATACATTGGCAAGTTATACTCTTGAATTAATGGAGAATAGTGGCTCAAGCAGTGTTGTTGTTACTCGAGATGGATCTCCATATGGAATTATCACTTTTCATGACATAGTCTTTCACTCTTCTCATTGGGAAGAGTTTAAGCGAATGAAGAGTTGGGAGATATCATCAGCTCCGTTAATTATTATCAGTGGTTCAACACCATTTTATGAGGCTTTCTGGTTAATGAATGAGCGGGGTGTAAAACATCTTGCTCTTGTTGATGGTGGTGAGGTTGCTGGAGTTTTAAACGATAAAGATATGCTTCAGATATTAACAGAGGTTGAGTTTTTATCAATTAAAAGAGTTGATGAGATTATGCACGGTTCAGTAATATCTGTTCCACTAACAAGCTCCATATCTGATGTTATGCGAAAAATGGTTGAGAAGAGAGTTAGCTCAATAGTTGTTGAAGATCGAAATAGAGCTGTTGGAATCTTAACAGAACGAGATGCCCTGCAACTAGCCAAAAGAGGAAGTCGATCACTAAAAGAGTCTGTAAAAGAGTATATGCACTCTCCTGTTATTACTATTGAAGCCAATAGTAGTGCTATTCAAGCTGAAAAACTGATGTTGAAACACAATATTCGTAGGTTAATAGTTACAGATAGAGATGGTTATATGGTTGGTATTCTATCGCAACACGATCTTATGAATGGTGTCTCTGGTGTATATGTTGCCATACTAAAACAGACCATTGAGTCTCTATCTGCCGATTTAGATAAAGAGAGTAAAAAGAGTAGCTTTACGAATTTAACTCAATATATGGTAGAGAATATTAAATGTATGGTCTTTTTTATCAATAGAGATGGAGAGTTCTTATACACAAATGAGTCAGCAAAGGATAGTTTAGGCTATCACAGTGATGACTTTCAAGAGATGAGCATATATGATATTGATCCCTCTATGAATGAAGGGCGATGGAACAGAAGTTGGCAACTAGTTAAAGAGAGACGAAGCAGTAGATCGGATGGGATATATATCAAAAAAAATGGTGAATATATCGATGTATCCACAACTATCAATTACATCTACTATGAGGGTGAGGAGCTTCTTTTTGTTATATCAAGAGATATTAGTGAAGAGAGACAAGAGAGAGAGGGGCTTCGGGAAAGCAACCGAACAATGCAGAAGTATCTTGACTTTACAAATGCAACTCTTATTACTCTTAATAGAGAGGGTCGAGTGATGACTGTCTCTAAAGGTGCTTCAGAATTCTTGAATATCAAACAGAGTGAGCTTTATGGTAGAGAGTGGTTCAAGGAGTTTGTTCCAGAAGATGAATATGAGACTATTAAAGCTCAATTTCTAATATCGTTAAGAGATAGAAACTTTAGAGAGGGATATATAGAGTATAGTGTTGTTTTATCAGAAGATAGGATAATTAAAAATCGTTGGAGATATAGTTGCATTAAAGATAAAAATGGAAGACTAAAAGAGGTTCTTTTGACTGTGTAGCTTCTAAAAGCCTTTCAGTATCCTACGGCACATACAGAATCTAGGTGTGCTGCTATGTTCCCATCCTGACACGATATCCAGAAATAGTATTGCATAGGTCTGAAAGACGGCGAAATTATATTATGAAAAAATAGTTTTTGCAAATATTAAGCTTGTTGAATATGATAATTGAGTGTCTTATTTTAATCACTAAATAAACTTTAGTTGCAAAGACTAAAGTTATTTGATAAAATTTTACCGCAATTGCAATAAAAACTTTTCACAAGGGGTGAATATGAAAAAATTGTTTATTCCAATGTTTATGTCTGCAGTGCTTTCAACTCAACTTCCAGCTTTTAAAATGGATGCAAATGAGTTTGATTACTATTTTGATCGTGTTGCAGATAGGTTCTTTAGTGATGTCCGTCCGTTAATGGATAAGCATAACTTTATTAACTATCCAACAATCAATGTTTATGAAAAAGATAGTGAGTATCTTATTGAGGTTGAGATAGTTGGTGTTGAGAAAGATGATATTGAAGTCTCTATTTCAGACAATCGTCTTTTAACTATTTCAGGCGAGAGCAAAAAGAGAAGTAAAGGCGATAAAGCTCTTCGAGAAGAGAGTTTCTTTGGTAAGTTTCAGAGAACTATAACTCTGCCTCAAGATATTGATAGCTCAAAAATTGATGTCAAATATGATAATGGTCTTCTAGTTATTAAAGTGGCAAGAGATAGCCAAAAATCTGGCAAAAGAGTGATTCCCATAAAGTAGTTTTTGCTTTATACCTGAGTTCGATGAACTCAGGGTACAAGTAAAGGAGTGCTTTACACATATTTTCACATGCTTTTTGACTTTTCTTCTCTAAGTCCTTGTGTCTATCTCACTCTTTCTGCTTTTTTAGATTTAAGCAAATATTATAGGCCTGATTTGAGGTGAATATCTGAGAATTCAACAACTATTTTTAAGCTTTTGATGGATATCTTCTATATTAAAACCAAGTGTTACTGACTCTTTCATAGAGTTATTGTATTAAAAAAATTTCGCGAACGGATCGCTTTCATCTCCTAGCTAGAACTCTCTACAACTTCTTGAGCAAGAAGTTTTCTCTCTCCTATTTGATAAAACTTTGCTAATATCTGAAATTAAAAAAATTAAGGAGAACCAATGTTTAAAAAAATACTCCGTATTTTTGCATTTGCTATTCCGATATCAGCAATTCTAGTAGCCTTTTATCTACTCGCTCCAACATATTACACCCCTTTAGATAATAAGGGTAAAGATATCTTCTTTACATCAAGAGGTTATATCGAGCCTAAAAATAAGGTGATTGTTGTAGATATTGATGAGAAGAGTCTTAACTATTTTGGACAATATCCATGGGAGAGAACAGTTTTAGCATCAGTGATTCACAAATTAACAGAGATGGGTGTAGCTGTTGTAGGACTGGATGTTATGTTTCCAGAAGAAGACCGAAGTTCACCGCATAAATTTGCAGAGAAGTTTGGTTTAGCTGGAGAGTATGAAAATAATGATGAGATCTTTGCAAGTGTTGTTGCAAATACTCCAACAATCTTAGGTTATACATTCAATCTTAATGCTAAAGAGTTTGTTTTACGAGATGCCCCAATGTTACCGGCTACATTTATTGAAGATGGTTTGACAGAGTATAACAACTATATGATTACATCTCAAGATGTTATTTTAAATATTCCAACCATTCAAGATAACTCATACTCAAGTGGTTTCTTTAATAATACACCTGATCAATCTGGTATTATCCGAAGTGTTCCTCTTGTTATCAAATATGATGATGAGGTGTTCTCATCTTTAGCTCTTGAGATGGTTCGAGCTATTAGCGGTGTAGAGATGATTAATATTATCTATAATGCAAATGGAATAGGAGGAGTTCTTCTTGGTGAGAAGTTTATTCCAACAGATAGATATGGACGACTTCTTGCCAACTTCAGAGGACCAGGTTTTACATTTGAGTATATATCTGCTGTTGATATATACAAAGGTGAAGTTGATCCTAAGAAAATTGAGGGTGCAATTGCACTAGTTGGTACATCTGCCGCAGGACTTCTTGATATTAGAGCAATCCCTTTTGATAGTGTCTATCCAGGAGTTGAAGTTCATGCAACAGTTATTGATAATATCTTAACTGGTGATTTCTTAACTAAACCATCTTGGATTGAGGGACTAGATATTGTTGTTATTGTGGGAATAGTATTTATACTAACTATTCTATTCCATATTCTCTCTGCAAACTTTGTTCTTCTACTTTTACCATTTATATTTGCCGGAGTCTTTTACGGTATTTATCATATGATGTTTGTTGATGGAATTGTTATGAATACACTCTTTCCATTCCTAGCTCTTGTTTTAACAACAATTATTCTAATGATTGTCAATCTCTTCTTTGAGCAGAAACAGAAGAAGCTTATTAAAGGCAAGTTTGCTGCAAAAGTTTCACCAGCCGTTATGGAAGACCTCATCAAAAGTGGAAATAGCGATGTTATGGTTGGTCACGAAAGAGAGATTACAGTTATGTTCTCTGATGTTCGTAACTTTACAAACATCTCTGAGAGTATGCCAAATGCAAAAACTCTTATTGAGTTCCTAAATGAGTATATGGATCCAATGACCGAGATTATTGTTAAGTATGGTGGAACAGTTGATAAATTTATTGGTGATGCTATTATGGCTTACTGGAATGCACCTATTGATGTTGATAATCACCCAACTAAAGCAGTTGATGCAACAATCGAACAGCTTCATGCCTGTGTCCCTCTTAATAAGAAAATCAAAGAAGATCCAAGGTTTGCAAATACTGTTAAGATGTCAGAAAGACTTGGTGTTGAACCGATTGAGATTGGAATAGGTCTAAATACAGGTGTTGCTGTTGTTGGTGAGATGGGTTCAAAAGGGCGAAGTGACTATACCGCTATCGGTGATCCTATTAACCTCGGAGCGAGACTTGAATCACTATGTAAATACTACAACTCAAAATGTAATATCTCTAACTTTACAAAAGAGAGACTTGAAGAGAGTAAATATATATATCGATTCCTTGATTTAGTAACAGTTAAAGGTAAAAGTGAACCTATTGAGATTTGGCAGATTCACGATTTTGAGGGTGGTCATAATGGTGAGTATCTTTTCAACTCATCTCGAGAGAGACTTCAAGAGGAGCTTGATCGATACCACGAAGCTATTAAGCTCTATAAAGATGCTAAGTTTGAAGAGGCAATGGCTATCTTTAAAGAGGTGAATGAGTGGGAAGATAAATCAAATAAAAATGTTTATGATATGTATATTGAGAGGTGCGAACACTATATTGAAGTTCCACCAGAAAACTTCAATGGAGTATTTAAACATACAACAAAAGGTTAATTAACTTTAAATTGCAGGAGATAGAGTTCCTGCCCCTGAAGAGTCTTTAATCTTTTAAAGGCTCTTTTAACTACATCACAAAACACTCCTCTTACCATATCTTACAATGTTAAAATTGCGGACTTGAAATTTTAAATAGGGATAGATATGGGATTAAGTATCGGAATCGTAGGATTACCAAATGTTGGTAAATCAACAACTTTTAATGCACTAACAAAAGCACAAAATGCGGAGGCACAAAACTACCCATTCTGTACAATTGAGCCAAATAAGGCGATTGTTCCAGTTCCTGATAATAGATTAGATGAGTTATCAAAAATTGTCAATCCTGAGCGAGTTCAACATGCTGTTGTTGAGTTTGTTGATATTGCAGGACTTGTAAAAGGTGCTTCAAAGGGTGAAGGGCTTGGAAATCAATTCTTAGCTAATATTCGAGAGACATCTGTTGTTCTACATATGGTTAGATGTTTTGATGATGAGAATGTTGTTCATGTTGAAGATAGTGTAGATCCAATTCGAGATATTGAGATTATTGAGCTTGAACTTCTATTTGCAGATCTTCAGACTCTTGAAAAGAGAGTTGAGCGACTCAATAAACAGGCAAAATATGATAAAGATGCAAGAGCTGAACTTGATGTTGCAAAAACTATTTTAGACCATCTTGAAGCAAACCACCCTGTAAGAACTTTTGAGGATAGAGAGAACCCTCACTTTATAGCTCTTGATAAAGCTCTCAACTTCTTAACAAACAAAGATGTCATCTATGGTGCAAATGTTGATGAAGATGGACTTGAAGAGGATAACGACTATGTTAAAGCTGTTCGAGACTACTCTGAAAAGGTTGGAGCTGAGACAATTAAACTCTGTGCAAAAGTTGAAGAGGAGTTGGTTGGACTTGATGAAGATGAGCAACAGGAGTTCCTAGAGTCTCTCGGTGTTGAGGAGTCTAGCTTAAATACAATTATCCGAAAAGGTTTCCATAAACTTGGACTGATCACATACTTTACAGCTGGTGTAAAAGAGGTTAGAGCTTGGACTATTGAGAACGGCTGGAAAGCTCCAAAATCGGCATCAGTAATCCATAATGATTTTGAAAAAGGGTTTATTCGAGCTGAAGTTATTAGCTATGATGACTTTATTAAGTATGGTGGTGAGACGAAAGCTAAAGAGAATGGGGCTATGAGACTTGAAGGAAAAGATTATGTTGTTAAAGATGGCGATGTAATGCACTTCAGATTCAATGTTTAAGAGGAGATAAATTTTGACAAAAGATGAAGCGATAGATCTACTAGCTGATAGAGAGTTAAATATAGAGAGAGTGAGGGAGATTTACCACAGTTTTAAGGGCGATAAAGAGGTTGATGGACAGGTAGCTATGAATCTATCTCAAAAGACATCTGTTTATGATAGAGATGAGGGGAGGAGCGAAATTATGATCGAGCTTCTTCGAGAACTCTCAGAGAGTGGTGATATGGGAAGTCGTTGGGCAGTTGCTAAAAATCCACATACACCTGTTGATATTTTAGAGAAGTTAGGCGGTGACAGTGTCAATCTGGTTCGAGCTCTTGTTGCAACAAACCCAAACACACCTTCAAAGATGCTTGAAACTCTATTCTCTGATGAGAAGATTGTTCGAGATGGTCTATCAGGAAACCCAAGCACACCTCAAAAACTATTTAAAGTTCTGTCTGATGATAAAGATAAGATGGTGCGAATGAGATTAGCTGAAAATCCATCAGTCTCTCTTGATATTTTAGAGAAACTCAAGAGTGATAGAGATGAGAATGTTGTTAAAGCAGCTGAAGCTAATATGTCAAGGAGAGAGAGTTGAAGTCAAAACGAGAGAGAGAAGAGGAGAGAGCTAATCCATATGGCGGTATTGAGCGACAACTTCTAAATACATACTTCTCTGGACTATATATATCTGCAAAAGATTTTTTAAATATAGGTCGAGATATGGGTTTCAGCGATCTAGCTCTAAAGAGTCGAGAACTTCTTATTAAAGAGATTATCGCTAGAGCGGATAAAGAAGGTAGAACTGATGAGGTTGCTAACAGAGTTATTGATATTATTAATCAAAGAGTAAATATCTATTCTCAACTGATTGATGCCTATCCAAAAAGTGTCTCTCAACTATCTCAACTTGTGCAGAAGGCAAATGCTACAAAAAGGTTAGTTAGAGGATTGGGACAGAGAAGCCCCTATTAAAGTCTAATAGAGAGTCTAAGTTATAGAAGTTCTTATTGTTCTTCTTTAGGCTCTTCGTTATTTTTAATCTTATCAAGAGCAGAAATAGTTATCTTTCTCAACTCCAACTGTTTATCTAAAACAGCTAAATCATATTCATGATTATTTTTAAGAATCTCTTTTGTGATATCAGAGATGATTTCAAGGTTTTTTTCTGATGACCTAACAGGTTCAAACTCTTTATCAAGAAGAAGTGTCAAGCCATAT
Organism: Candidatus Thiovulum karukerense; assembly: GCA_024281215.1. Classification (GTDB taxonomy): domain Bacteria; phylum Campylobacterota; class Campylobacteria; order Campylobacterales; family Thiovulaceae; genus Thiovulum_B; species Thiovulum_B karukerense. Next base: position 10,340 of record JAMJTX010000061.1, read on the forward strand.
AAAATAGAGTCTGATAGCTGTTTCATTGTTCCGTCTATTAATAGCCCAAAGTTCTGAATTAGCATTGCAGTCTGAACGATGAGGTGTTCTGTATGGACTATTCGATCCGCCATTTCACCAATTCGATCTGCCATAATTCCTATTTCAGATGCCATCCATAGCACTCTATTTGCCATCTCACCAACCTCTTCACCTTTAGAAGCAAAGTTATAACCATACTCCATACCTTTCGAGGCAAAGTTATAGCCGTAATCCATACCTTTTGCTGCAAATTTATAGGCATCTTTTCCCATTCGTGAAGCGAAGTTATATGCATCATCTTCTGTTTTCATTACAAAATCATGAGCTTTGTCTCTTGTGTCAGATGTAAAATTAACAGCATCTTTTCCCATATTTGAAGCAAAGTTATAACCATGTTCAGCGGTCTGAGATGCAAACTTCATAGCATCTTTTTGTGTGTTTGCCATTAAGCTATTTATTGAAGAGCCTTCCACTTGTCTAAATTTATCAAATATATTTACAAACTTCTCAATATCATCTAAGCTATATTTCTCTCGATTTTTAACCATCTCATCTGATATTTGAAGTAGTAGAGTGTCAAGATTCTTGATAACTGTATCAACTTCTACCTCTTTTATACTTTCAACTTCTCTGTCAATACTCTTTTCAAGAAAATTAGATAACTCCTCATCTTGTGAAAGTAGAGCAAGGCGAACAAGCCCACTTTTTGTAAAAAAAATCTCACCATCTTTCTCAAAATAGTGTTTGGTATTGGACAGTTGTTGTTTGAAGTTTTCTTGAAACTCTTTTTGAAGCTCTTTCGAATCTCTATCTAAAGATTTAGCAAGTTGGGTCAATGATAGTGGGAACATATATGTTTCCTAAAGTATGGAGAGGGTGGAAAATCTCCACCCAAAAAATTATAGAGCTTCGAAAGCTGTAGGAACTACACTCTTTCTATCAACTACATATGGAATTAAAGCGATTTGTCTAGCCTTTTTGATAGCATCTGTAACCATATCTTGGTGTTTCTTACAGTTACCTGTTAATCTTCTAGGCATAATTTTATATCTCTCAGATAGAGAGTGTTTGTAAGACTCAACATCTTTATAGTCGATAAAATCGATCTTAGCTTCACAATACTTGCAGTATCTCTTTTTAAATTTTCTTTTCTCTGCCATTTTCTATCCTATTTCAGTTTTGATTATCTTAAAATGGAACTTGATCGTCCATATCATCAATGTCAATCTCTGGAATCTCATCATTAGATGGTTTCCCGCTATTTGACGGTTCAGGTGCTGGTTGTTGAGTATTTCTACCCTGTTGAGGCTGTTGGTTATATCCACCACTGTAATCATCACTATTGCCATCACGGTAGTTGCCACTAGGCTGTTGTTGATTTCCATATTGATTGCTATTTTGCTGATAGTTATTATTGTTGTTATAACCACCCTGCTGTTGGTAGCCACCTTGGTTGTTATATCCACCACCTTGACCATTACTGCCACCTTTTGGCTCAATAAACTCAAGGTTCTCAACAGTAACAGAGTGTTTGCTCCGTTTCATACCACCCTGATCAACCCATTGGTCAAGAACAAGACGACCTTCAACAAGAATTTTTGAACCCTTGCGAAAGTATTGTTGAGCTATTTCAGCAGTTCGTCCAAAGAATGTAAGATCGATAAACATAACTTCATCTCTCTGCTCACCAGATTGAGTCTTCATTCTACGATTTGTAGCTATCCCTGTTTTACCAATAGCTAAACCGGTCTGTCCATATCGAACTTCAATATCTCTTGTTAAGTTTCCGACTAAAATAACTCTATTCATCTATGTCCCCTTTAAATGGATTAAAATTAACCCTCTGCTACTTCTTCAGTTTTAGCTTCAGTACTCTCTTCTTTTGGAGCTTCTGCACCTTTACCGTTAGCTTTATCAACCATACCGTTAAATGCAACAAGCTCTTTTTTTGACTCATATTTTAGAGTTAAGAATTTGATTACATCTTCAGAAATTTTAAGAACTCTCTCAAGCTCGATAATTGCAGATGGCTCAATTGTAAAGTAGATAACTCCATAATAACCTCTTGGGTTTTTCTCAACTTTATAAGCTAGTTTTTTGATACCGATGTCTTGAAAAGCTACAATCTCACCACCATTTTTAGTGATGTTCTCTTTAACAGCCTCAATTCTACCGTTGATCTCTTCTTGTGTAAGAGTCGGCTTAAGAATAATGACCTGCTCGTAGTGTCGTCTCATATATACTCCTTGTGGATTTACAGCCCTTGTATCTCAAGAGCAAGGACAATTTTAAGGTGGAATTCTAGCAAAACTAATCTATGATAGCAAAGTAGGATTTTTGGTTCAAAAGTTACTTTTGAAAAAGGTTGTTGAGATTGTAATTTAAAAAGAGTTTACTCATGAAATTATGTCTTGACTTTTGGGAACATTATATGATGTTAAATTATGGAGAGTCTCATTTTCATTTTTCGTTATCCTTGCATTTAGAATTTTAACTCCAGTTTGGGGTAGTGTATGGAAAATGTAAAATGAAGCACTTTATAACAACAGGTGATTTGAGCGAGAGTGAAATTCTCTCCATATTTAGAGATGCCCAGAGTTTTTTAAGGGGTGAAGAGAGTGGAGATGAGCTGTCAGATAGAACAGTTATGACTCTCTTTTTTGAGAACTCAACAAGAACAAAAAGCTCATTTGAGATGGCTCTTAAAAGACTTGGAGCTAGGGTTATTCATCTCGATATTTCAAAAAGCTCAACAAGTAAGGGTGAGACTCTTTTAGATACCGCATATAACCTAAACTCAATTGGTGCAGATGCCTTTATCATTCGACATAGTGATGCTGGAGTCCCTCTTAAACTCTCTCAAAATCTCTCTGGTAAAAGTAGTGTAATTAATGCTGGAGATGGTTCATTTGCCCACCCAACTCAAGCGATGTTAGATCTATTTACGATTATGCAACACTTTCCAGATCCAAAGGGTAAAAGAATAGCGATTGTCGGAGATATAAGAAACTCTCGTGTTGCTAATAGTAATATCAAACTTCTATCAAGGTTTGGGTTAGATATAACTCTTGTTGCTCCTCCTCACTTTCTACCGAATATATTAATTAAGACTTCTCACTCACTAAAAGAGACAATTGACGAGGTGGATATTGTTATGAGTCTCAGAACTCAGACAGAGAGACATAACCAACAGAGTTACGGCTCATTGAAAGATTATGCAAAAGATTTCTGTGTTACAGAGGAGCTTGTGGGTGATAGAGATATTATTTTGATGCATCCCGGACCAGTTAATCGAAATATTGATATATCTGACGGAATGATGAGCGATAGTCGTTCAAAGATTCTTGAGCAGGTTCAGAATGGTGTTGTTGTGAGAATGGCGATTTTAAAACATATATTACAGAGTGGGCAGTAATGGATAGTTACGAGTATGGAGAGCTTCTAAAAGAGCTTCAGGTAAAAGTTGGAAATATTGAGGGGATTGTTGAGCCTCAAAAAATAGAGTGTAGATTAAAAGAGATTGCAGATGAGGAGAACCAACCAGACTTCTGGAACTCTCCTGATCGAGTTGCTGAGGTTCAGAAAGAGAAGAGACGAGCAGAGAATCTCTTAAGTAAGTTTAGAGAGGTTGAGAGTGCTGTTTCTGACTCACTAGAGCTTTTTGAGATGGCAAAAGAGGAGGGTGATGAGGATACTCTTCAAACTCTTTTCGATGAAGCTGGTGAGCTTGAATCTGTTATTAAAGAGGCAGAGGTTCAGACAATGTTAAGTGGTGAGACTGATGGCAATAATGCTATTCTCTCAATTCACCCTGGAGCTGGAGGAACAGAGTCTCAAGATTGGGCAAGTATGCTTTTCCGAATGTATGGACGGTGGGCAGAGCGACGAGGATTTAAAACTGAACTTCTCGATTATCAATCTGGAGATGAGGCTGGAATCAAAGATGCTTCAATTTTAATTAAGGGTGAAAATGCCTATGGCTATCTAAAAAGTGAAAATGGAATTCACCGACTTGTAAGAATATCCCCTTTTGATAGTAATGCAAAGAGACATACATCTTTTGCCTCTGTAATGGTTTCACCTGAGATTGATGACAATATCGATATTGAGATTGAGGATAAAGATATTCGAGTTGATACTTATCGAGCAAGTGGTGCTGGTGGTCAGCATGTCAATAAGACAGAGAGTGCAATCCGAATTACACATATCGAGACAAACATAGTAGTTCAGTGTCAAAATGACCGAAGCCAACATAAAAACCGTGCAACAGCAATGAAGATGCTAAAGAGTCGTCTCTATGAACTTGAGCTTGAGAAACAACAGGCTGAGAAAGATGGAGTTGAGAAGAGCGAAATAGGATGGGGACACCAGATACGGAGTTATGTACTTCAGCCATATCAACAGGTAAAAGATAGCCGAAGTGGTATCGCATATAGCAATGTCTCTGGAATTCTTGATGGTGATATTGATAAAGTTATTGAAGATGTTCTTGTCTCAATTGAGAGAAAGTAATGCCAAAGAGCTAAATCATATGTTCATCTATAATAGTGTAGAGAGTTCTATATTGTAATATTCTCTATTAACTCTATATTCTTAGGAGTTATGAGAATGAGATCAATTGAGAGATTTACATCACTAAAATCTCTCTTTTTGGCTAGATATATATCAACTGTTTTGATAACTCTTTCAAGTTTTTTTTCTGTCATATTAATAGCTGGATTGATAAACTCTCCACTCTTTACTTCGATAAAGTGCAATAGGTTCTCCTTGATTGCAACAATATCAATCTCTCCATATCTACTATAAAAATTTCTCTCAATAATTTGAAAGTCTAATTTCTGGAGATACTCCACTGCTCTATCTTCGGCTAGGAGACCTTTCCTGAGATTCACACCTCACCTTCTCGATATACAGAAATCTCTTCAAGAAGATTCTTAAGCTCATCACTCTCACCAAATATCTTCTCTCGTATTCGGAGGGACTTTCTATGTCGTTTTACACCAACATCAGCAATAAATCTCTCTTTACCATTAATACTCATTTCAACACCATCTTCAGTACCGCGGTTAAGTTTCAACATATCACCAACTTCAAGATCTAGAACATCTCTTAGTGAGACCTCTACTGAACCAAGATAAGCTTCAACATCTACATCAGCTCCACCAAGGATAACCTTTAAGTCTTGATTTCTACTCTTTTTTGAGCCAGACTCATTAAGCATTAGGTCTCTACTTGCAAGTTTTGGAAGAAGTGATTCAAGAGCAATAACTGGATAGCAGATATTCATCATTCCACTAGATTGTCCAATGATAATCTCCATAACAATCATTACGACAATCTCATTCTGTGCAACAATCTGAACAACATTTGGAGAACTCTCTTTCTGCTCAACAACAGGATTTATCTCTTCAACAACTTTCCATGCATCTCTTAAGTTATCCATCAAGACTTTTAGAATTGTCTCAAAAAGTGATATCTCAATATCAGAGAACTCTCTATTATTTTCAAATGGCTCACCTCGACCACCAAGAATACGATCAATCATAGGATAAGCGATAGATGGATTGACCTCTAAGATTCCGTTTCCTTCAAGAGGCTTCATAGAGAAGACATTAAAGCTAGTTGGGTTTGGTAGAGACATTAGGAATTCACCATATGTCATCTGATCGACGGAGTGGAGTTGAATTTCAACAATCGATCTCATAATGGCAGATATTTGAGATGATGAGGTTCGTGCTAGTTTATCGTGAATACTTCTAAAAGCCCTTAACTGTTCTTTACTAACTCTATTTGGTCGTTTAAAGTCATATAGGGTAATTTGAACATCTGGTGCGGGATTGGAATAACCGCCCGAATCACTTTCACTCTCTTCACCAAGATCTTCATCCATCTCGGCAAGGTCATCGCCTCCGACATCACCTAAAAGGGCATCAATCTCCTCTTGACTTAATATATCTGCCATCTATCTACTCCAGTCCTCTTTAACTTATCTAGCAAAGTTTATTAAAATTATAGCTTAAAATATGTATCTCAAAATTGACGAAGAACCCTTTAAAACTTATCTATTAATCTAACTATGACCATAAGTGAAACGAAATTGGATAGTGTCTTAGAGAAGTATCAATTTAGCAACTGTGCCGTAAACCCTCGCCATTCATGGCGGGGATATAAGGCACAAATTTTCTGTATAATTATAGGCAAGATACCGTGGGAAGCACGGAAATTAACGCCTAGAATATATGAACATGTGAGACCTGTGGGGAATGAGTTGGCTATCAAATGCTGTAAAATCCCCTCGCGGGATAGCTGATGAAAACCAAATCTTTTCCCATGGGCAAGTTCAGTCTAGGAAGTCTCGCCATTTACGGCGGGGTACTTCACAGCTGAAAGAGTCTCCTCTTCACCCCTAACAGTGAAAGTCCCACCACTATTATGAAACTCTTTTGAAGTTATAGCGAGTTGAAGTTTTTGAACTTGGTACTCAAAACGAGATATATCTGAGTAGTCTATATTGTAGTTTCGCTCAACCATCTCCCTGTAATCTTCTAGTTCAGAGGAGTTGATAACAAGGTTGGCAGAGTTTGAGTATGCCTTTACAAGTCCGCCTGTTCCAAGTTTGATACCACCAAAGTAACGAACAGTTATTAAGACAGTATCTATAAGCTCAGCTCCAGCTACAACATTGAGAGTAGGTTTGCCAGATGTCCCTTTTGGCTCACCATCATCACTACTCCCCTCTACAATTTGACCAAACTCATTTTTATACCGAAAGGCATAGACAAAGTGCCTAGCTTTTGGATGTTCATCTTTTAAGCGAGAGAGAAGAGAGTCAAACTGAGAGTATGGAGCAATATGAGAGATAAACTTTGATCTCTTAACTTCATAAATATCAGCAAACTCTCTCTTAACTGTAACCATTACTTAACTTCTGGTTTATCCCCATCTTTAATAACAGCTTCAGTAATTGTTACAGTTTTACCTTTATACTCTGGAAGTTCAAACATAATCTCAAGCATAATATCCTCAAGAATTGAACGAAGCCCCCTAGCTCCAGTCTTTCGTTTAAGAGCCTTTTCAGCAATAGCACCAATAGCACTATCTTCAAACTCAAGCTCTACATCATCAATCTGAAATAGCTTCTGGTACTGTTTAATCAGAGCATTTTTAGGCTCTTTTAGAATATGTTTCATATCATCAACAGATATTTGGTTAAGAGTTCCGATGACTGGAAGACGACCAATTAACTCTGGAATTAATCCATAATGAACTAAATCATCTGGCTCAATTTTTGATAACATCTCCTCTTTTGTCACTTTACCCCGTTTATCTTGAGTAAAGCCCATCACATTTCCAGATAGCTTTCTTTCAATGATACTATCAATACCATCAAAAGCTCCACCACAAATAAATAGAATATCAGTTGTATCAACTTTAATAAACTCTTGATTTGGGTGTTTTCTTCCACCTTGAGGTGGAACATTAACTTGGCTACCCTCAATTATCTTAAGAAGAGCCTGTTGAACACCCTCACCAGATACATCTCGAGTAATGCTTCGGTTCTCAGACATTCTAGCTATCTTATCAACCTCATCGATAAATACAATTCCCTGTTGAGCAAGTTCAACATCACCACCAGCAGCCTGAAGAAGTCTTGTTAATATATTCTCAACATCTTCACCAACATATCCAGCCTCCGTTAAGCTTGTTGCATCAGTAATAGCAATAGGAACATTAAGAACTTTTGCAATTGTTTGAGCTAAAAGAGTTTTTCCACTTCCTGTTGGTCCAACAAGAAGAAGATTTGATTTTTGAAGTTCAACTCCATCATCTTTATCTGTTGCATTTTTAAAGATTCTCTTATAGTGGTTATAGACAGCAACAGAGAGGATCTTCTTTGCATCATCTTGACCAACAACATAATCATCAAGAACTTTTTTCATCTCTTTTGGAGTCAAAATAGTCTCATCAGAACTCTTCTTTCTCTTCTGATTTCCCTCAGGTTTATGGACTGCTTCTCCATTCCCTTCCATCACAGCTCTTGTCTCAAAAATATCATAAATCGTCTCGACACACTCTTTACATATTTTAGAGTTCTCTCCAAAAATTATTGGATTATCAACTGTCTCTTCTGTTCCACAAAAGTCACAGATATTCCCTTTTTTTCGTCTTGCCATTAAACTTTTACACCTTCTCTTTTAAATGAAATTCCTCTTCCATTCTCAATAATAAACTCAATTAACCGTTTTGCAAACTTGTTTGTCTCTGTATCAACCAGAGACTTTGCATGTTCAATAAGAGGCTCACCACTCTTGAAAAGTTTTGTATATGTCTTTTTGAGTGAATCAATATCTTCTCTGCTGAATTGTCGTCGAAGACCATTTAGATTCAAACCTCGTACATAAGCTCGATTACCTTCAACAAGACAGAATGGAGGAACATCTTGAGCAACTGCTGAAGCTCCACCAATCATTGAAAACTCACCTATTTTTACAAACTGATGAATTGGTGTCAATCCACCAACAACTGCATTGTTTCCAACTTGAACATGCCCTCCAAGAGTAACAGCATTTGCCAAGATAGTATTATCTCCAATGATACAGTCGTGTGCAATATGAACATATCCCATAAATAGATTGTTACTACCGATAACAGTCTTACCACCTCCTCCAGCAGTTCCAGGGTTAAAGAGAGTAAATTCACGAATCTTATTTCGGTCTCCGATAATTAGCTCAACATCCTCACCTTTAAATTTTAGATCTTGAGGTTTTGAGCCAAGTACTGCATAGGAGAAGATCTCATTATCTACACCTATCTTTGTCTTTCCAAGTATCTGGACACCTTGTGCTAAAGATGTGCCATCGCCTATCTCTGCATCTTTTGAAACAAAGCAGTGTGGAGCAATGGATACATTTTCACCTATCTTAGCCCCCTCTTCAATAATGGCTAGTGGAGAAATCATACTCATAAATATAGCTCTCTACTTATCAACTATCATAGCTTTCAGCTCAGCTTCTGCTACAAGCTCACCATCAACAAGTGCCTTACCATCTAAGACCCAAATCTTACCTCTGTTTTTAATAACAGAGATTTGATACTCAAGCTTATCTCCTGGTGTAACAGGGTGTCTAAACTTTGCTTTGTCAATACTCATAAAATAGACAACTTTATCTTTAATTTCCTCTTCCGTTACACCATCTATACTCTTAAAAGCTAATACACCACCTGCTTGTGCCATACCCTCGATAATCATTACACCGGGATAGATAGGGTGTCCAGGGAAGTGACCTTGAAAGATGTGTTCTCCGATAGTTATATTTTTATAGGCTTTAATACTCTCTTTTGGAGTAATCTCTTCAACTCTATCAATTAATAGAAAAGGGTATCTATGAGGTAGAATTCTCTCTATTTCTGTAACATTTAACATATTAAACTACTCTATTTTTGTTTTGATTATATCAAAGTTTGTTAAAAGGTAAAGATATGATGATTATCTATCTCTGATTTCGTAATAATCGAATTCCGATAGAATTGCAAACAAAAATAGAGGTAAGAGTAGGTTTTAATGGAACAGCTGTTTATTGAGTGGCTAAAAGAGTATGGTTATGTCATTCTCTTTATCTGGAGTGTAATGGAGGGTGAAACAGGTCTTGTAATGGCTGGAGTCATGGTTCATACAGGTGATATGGTTATGCTAACTGCTATTGTTGTAGCTGGACTAGGTGGTTTTGTTGGAGATCAGATATATTTCTATATAGGTCGTTTTAATAGAAACTATATCCATAAGAAACTAAAGAGTCAAAGGCGGAAATTTGCATTAGCCACACTTCTTCTTCGCAAATATGGGTGGGCTATTATATTTGTTCAACGATATATGTATGGTTTAAGAACAGTTATCCCTATGGCAATTGGAACAACAAAGTATAGTTCTCGTCTTTTTGCTATTATTAATTTTATTAGTGCTTTTGTCTGGGCATCAATAACAATTGTTTTGGCATATATCTTTGGAGAAGAGATTCTTAAGATCTTACATTTTGCAAAAGAGCATATAGAGTTTGTGCTTCCAATAGCTATTGTTATGGCAGTCTCTGTCTTCTACTATTTCCACCATACAACAAAAAAGTAACCTAATGTTCAACTACAATATCTCAAGTGATGCCTGTATAAAGTGTGCAAAGTGTGTTCCAACCTGTACAATTCACTCTGTTAATCGCGATGAGGTGACATCTCCTCGTGGATTTATTGCTCTTCTTGGAGAGTATCAAAGAGGAAACTTAGAGTTAGACAGAGAAGTAAAAGATATTTTTGAGAGCTGTTTTCTCTGCACAAACTGTGTAGATGTCTGCCCTAAATCTCTACCGACTGATACACTTATTGAGAATGTAAGAAGTGATTTAGCTGATAAATATGGAATAGCTCTCTATAAAAGAGCCTTCTTCTATCTTTTACGAAACAGAAAAGTGATGGATATTTTCTTTAAGTTTGGTTATGCTTTTCAGAGTTGTGGAATTAAGATAAAAGAGGAGATTAACTCAATTAAGCTTCCTATTGTTAAACGAACAGTTCCATCTATTGCAAAAAAATCTTTCCTTAACTCCCACCCTGATTTTATTGATAATGGAGCAGATCGAACAGTAGCTATATTTATCGGGTGTCTTGCGAACTATAACTATACGGATATTGGTGACTCTCTTTTAAAGATTCTACGAAGACTTGATTACAATGTTTTTCTTGCAAAAAGCCAAGTCTGTTGTGGTGCTCCTGCATATTTTACAGGTGACTTTCAGACAGTTGATTATCTCTCAAAAACAAATATCAAGTATTTTGAGACTTTTATAGATAGAGTTGAGGGGATTATCATTCCAGAAGCTACATGCTCAGCAATGATCAGAGTCGATTACGAACACTACTTTTACGATCAATCAGAGTGGCACAGGCGAATAAGCAAACTTAAAAATAGAATTTTTCTTGCTACTGAGTGGTTATATGAAAAGACTGACTTAAACTCTATCTTGGCTCAAAAAGGGGTAAGAAGCGATAAACTTGTTACATATCACGATCCATGCCACTCTCGAAAGATGCAGGGAGTCTATAAAGAACCTCGAGAACTTATTAAGAATAGTTACACATTTACAGAGATGGAAGATCCTAACCACTGTTGCGGTTTTGGTGGTGTAACAATGCAGAGTGAAAAGTATCATCTTGCAAAGGCTGTTGGAGACAGTAAAGCTAACATGATTGAAGCTACATCATCTGATATTGTCTCTGCTGAGTGTTCTGCTTGTCGATTGCAGATAACAGACTCTCTGGAGAGAAATAGTGTCAGTACTGTTTTTAAAAATCCAATAGAGTTAATAGCAGATGCTCTTGAGAAGTAAGAGTAATAATATTTTTTTATTTTATCTTAAAGTTATAAGTTTTATAATTACACCGTTCATATATAAGATATAGTGAATATAGAACATAATTTTTTATAAACTATTTTTATTTTACATAAAGGTTTTAACATGTCAGATGTTGCAGTTACAGAAACAGATTTAGGCAAACTTAAAGAAGATATCGCAAAAGCTGAAGAGGCTTACAAAAATGCTAAAAAACAAGTAGCAGAGCATAAAGCTACATCAAGTGGTAATGTTACAGTTGAGCAGTTTGATGCTTCAACAGAGGCAATTGTGAGTGCTTTAAATGCTTTAAATGAGCAGTTAAATAAAGCTTCAACAAAAGGTTCTCTTAAAGCTAAACAAGTTGTTGATGGCTTCGGTGGCGAAGGTAAATTCAATGACTTCGTTGTTAGCTTAGCTGGTGTTGTTGGTTCAGCTGTTGCTACAAGTAGTACTGCTACTGCTATGCCAATGGTTGTTATGGCAGGTGCTGCTAAAGGTATCTACAAAAAAGTAACACAAGATTAATTCTTAGTTTTATCTTATAACAACAGAGGCTAATTATTTAGCCTCTATCTACTATTCTAAAAATTCAATTTTACAATTAAATCTTTTACTTCTCTAAATTATTACTGATTACTAAAACTTCTATCTCAATATATTTATTTTGACTCTCTATTATGTTGTTACCGTGCTTTATAAGGCAAACTATTATTAAGCAAACTTCCATCTAGTCCGTCTCTGAACTTTTTCACTTAATCTAGAATGAATCGATAGAAGATTGATGTCAAGATGATTTGCAAGATACGGCTTCAGTGTAAATTGGTAAAAGCTGGATTAAAAAGAAATAAATAGATTGTTAGAACAAGACACCTAACCAAATCTGAAAATAAATTTTCTATATATAATAAAAGAGTCTTATTGCCGTGTTTGACACGGCAACGAGACTAAAAAACACTATTTGTCGTTATTGCTATCTTTATTACTATCACTCTCTTCTATCTTCTGAAGTAGAGATTCTAAACCGTTCTCCTCTTCAAATTGAGAGATAATATCACGAACCTCTTTACCTGTGATAGTCTCTGTCTCATAGAGAGCTTCAACCATCTTCTCAATAGCATCACGGTAAGTTTCAAGATGACCTTTAACAATATCATACCTCTCTTGAAGAGTTGTTTTGATAAATCCATCCATCTGCTCAGCAGTATTTTCAGAAAACTCTCGGCTACTGCCAAATCCATTTCCTAAAAATGAGCTTCTTTGCTTCTCAAGAACCATCAATCCAGCAACATCACTCATTCCATAGTATTGAACCATCGACTTAATAATATCTGTTGCTCGTTCGAGGTCATTACTCGCTCCTGTTGAAACTTCGCCAAAAAAGACCTCTTCAGCTCCTCGACCACCAAGAAGAACATCAACCTCTGCAATAAGTTCGTGTCGTTGTGCAAGAAACTTATTCTCCTCTGGAGTGTTAAGAGTGTAACCAAGAGCAGCAAGACCACGAGGAACAATAGAAACTTTATTGACTCGTTTTGCACCTTTTGTAATCTCAGCAAGAAGAGCATGACCACTCTCGTGATATGCAACGATCTTCTTCTCTTTTGGATTGATTCTTCGACTCTTCTTCTCAAGTCCGGCAATAGCTCGTTCAACAGCCTCTTTAAAGTCTTGATGAGTAATAGTCTCTTGCTCTTTTCGACCAGCAAGTAGAGCCGCCTCATTAACAATATTCGCTAAGTCTGCCCCAGCTAATCCTGCTGTTAATCTAGCAATATCATCAAGGTCTACATCTTCATCAAGTTTATAACTCTTGATATGGACATTTAAGATCTCAATCCGACCTTTAAAATCTGGTTTATCAACTAACACCTGTCGGTCAAATCTCCCTGGTCTCATCAAAGCTGGATCTAAGATTTCAGGTCTATTTGTTGCAGCAAGAACAATAATAGGTAGAGTTGTGTTGAATCCGTCCATCTCCGCAAGAAGTTGGTTAAGAGTCTGCTCTCGCTCGTCATTTCCACCACCTGGACCACCAGATGCTCGGCTCTTTCCAATTGCATCAATCTCATCAATAAAGATAATAGCAGGAGCAGTTCGTTTTGCCTGTTCAAATAGTTCTCGAACCCGACTAGCACCAACACCCACAAACATCTCGATAAAGCTACTTCCTGTTACAGAGAAGAATGGAACTTCAGCCTCACCAGCAACAGCCTTTGCAAGAAGAGTTTTACCAGTTCCTGGAGAACCAACAAGAAGAACTCCTTTTGGAATCTTTGCACCAAGTGAGATATATCTATCTGGAAACTTAAGGAAATCAACAATCTCTTTAACCTCCTCTTTCGCCTCTTCACTTCCTGCGACATCATCAAATTTTGTCTTTGGTTTTTCAGAGTTGATGAGGTTTTTTGAACCACCCATTCCAAGCATTCCGCTTCCGAGACTCTTCTGCATTCTGTTTGCAAAGAACATCCAAATTCCCATAATTAAGAGAAAAGGGAATACCCAGCCAAACATCTCCAGAAACCAGTTGCTCTCATTGAAACCGCTATATCGAATATCATTTTCGTCAAGAAGCTTAATAAGAGATGAGTCAAAAGCTACGAGCTTTGTATGGTAAGCTACTGGATAGCCTCCCTCAAAACCGAGAGCTTTAATATGACTCTGACCAATTGCAACCTCTTGCACCTGCTTCTCTTTAATTAGCTCTTTCATCTCTGAATATGTAATCTCTTTATGTCGAGTTACCTGAACAGAGTTATCACTGCTTAAACCTCTATCACTATCTCCTATGAGCATCTTGAAAAAGAGTATAGTGATTAGTGAAAAAATAGCAAAAGTAATAAGGGGATTCTTATTGAAAAAGTTATTATCTCCCCCGTTTTTGTTATTTTGATTCAAAAAAAGTCCTTGTTTTGAAATGTTGTGGAATTCTACCAAATTGCCATATATCTATAATATAAGCTATTGATAGAAGAGAGTGGTCTTAATATTGGCTTAAATAACAACTCTTGTTAGTGAAGAACCCCGCCGTAAACGGCGAGGCTTCCTAGAAACTCCAGACTATTGTCCAGATATTATCAAGGCTTAGACGGCACTTCCTACCGCAAGGATATTCTTTGAAGCATTAAGGTCAGCATTTTCAGAGTGACCACACTTC
>JAMJTX010000062.1 GCA_024281215.1 Candidatus Thiovulum karukerense
TGTCATTAAATATCAATGTAAATTAAACCTCAAGAATATCGTAGGATAAATAGACTTTAACTCCTTATAAGCATATTTTCAATATACTCGCAAACATTATTTTTCGGAGAGATTAAAGGATTTTATTTGAATTTGATGATTGTATCATAATCAAACTTACAAATCTAAGTAAATATCTTTTGAAATCGTGTGAAGTTAAAGTAGAGATGATATGATGTCGCATATATTTTTACTCTTTAGAATTTGGTGATTGGAGTTTAAATGGAATATAAGTTAGCTAGAGCAGACTTAACATCAGAGGCTAAAAGTGTCTCTTTAGAAGAGGTCGAGAGAATGGTGCAAAATGAGGTTGAATCTATTCTATATTTCGATAGAGAAAACTCTGAAAAAGCTCTGAATGGACTTGTGAAGCATTTTGACAAGCGAGATAGAAATGTTTATATACGAGAGGTTAGATTCGGCTTAGACGAAAAAGACTATCTCTACGAAGTTCATATACTTTAAAAGAGTCCCCCTCCTGATGGAGGGAAGGGACTCATCTATACTTAACTCAAATTAAAATAAATATTGAAAACTAAACTTATCTTGTTAAGAAAAATGTAAATGTCTCATCATTAAAATTAAGATTAACTTGAACACCTTTATTTAAAGACAGTGTTGCCATAAGCTCATCAGTTGAGGAGTATGTTCTCGGTAGAGTGATTGAGACTCCTATATGCTGATCCGCAAGATGAGTTTTTACTCTACCAGCAATAACATTCACAAACTCAGCAAGAGAATCAAGAACTTCACCGATAGAGCTAATCTCTTCACCAATCATCATACTGCAACTCTTTTTAGCTAAAGAGAATGGAAATACTAAAACTATAATACCCTCTAAATCTCCATAGAAACCGATGGAACTTGCAAGTTTTTGATGACCATCTTCTACCTCTAAATCTTTGATCTTAATCCGTCCAGCCTTAACTGCACTGACACTCAACATCATCTCAAGAGTTGAGACTGTGGCATTTATAAAGCTTGGAAGATGATTTACAAGGCTTCTTGTCACACTCTTGCCATGAGCATGTTCTTCTTTAATAACTCCTCCCAGCTCCATCATCAACTCTTTATCGTTTAAGATATCATCAAGTGATACAAAGAAGAGAATATTCAGTTTCTTCAACTCCTCTTTAATTCTCTGAAGAGATTGGTTTTCAGCTAAGTTGGCAATAGCAACAGTCCCTTTATAATCTTCAGCATCTCTCACTATCCTCTCAAAAAAGTGGATCACTTTAATATTCATTGAGACTATATTTTTCATATCAAAGATAAAGAGTTTAAAGCCTGTTCTAATAGCTTTATTGTGATAGCTATAATCGAATTGATGGTCGATTGTTGTATCGAGATAGCCTGTCATTGTATAGATAATTGCACTTCCACTAACTCTTGCAAAAGGTACAGTTCCAACAGAGCCTATATATGTATCTTCAACAACATCATCATAGACATTATCTCTCTTCATATGCTCTTTAAAATCTCGAATACGATGAACAACAACAGGATTGTAACCCCGTTCAAAAAGCTCTATACTCTGTAAATTTCTCTGCTCATAACTTGGATTCCAGACAAGGATAGACTCTTGGGCAACTGATGGAGTTGTGAAGAGAGTTGCTATTTTGAA
Source organism: Candidatus Thiovulum karukerense (assembly GCA_024281215.1). GTDB lineage: Bacteria > Campylobacterota > Campylobacteria > Campylobacterales > Thiovulaceae > Thiovulum_B > Thiovulum_B karukerense. Next base: position 1,664 of record JAMJTX010000062.1, read on the forward strand.
AGTCTTATATAGAGAAAACTCAATATTCTTCTCAAAGAATCTTTTTATTGTGTCATACTGCATTGGATTGTAATCGCAAAAGCCAATAGTGAGAGATGGCACCTGCTCTCTAGCTTTTTTCATTGTCTCAAGAAGTATTGTCATTCCATTCACATTGAAAAAGACGACTCTTTTAAGAGAGACAAGTATCATTCTTACCTCTTCTGCAAGAGCTTTAGCAATATCATCATCTGTAACTATAAAGTATGCATTATTGCTATCGATAAAGCCTTGAGGATAGAAAGCTGCAATTCTCTTTCTGGTAATAGGCTTCATTCCATCTCCTCAGCAAACACCTCGGCAAAATCATTATATATAGGGGCTATATACTCTGTATCGAATTTAATAAATGTATTTAGATCTGTATTTATGAATTGAGGTTTGCTTAAAACATAAAATAGAAGAAGATGCATCCATTGACCAAGCTTAACAATCTCCTCATCAGAGACACCGCTATCTCTTGAAGATGCTCGAACAATATCTAATGCCCTATCTGAAAAGCCCCAATATTTGCCTATCTGTGCAGTTAAGTTGCGAAGATGAACACCTGTTAAATTGTGAAGAAGAAAGTCATAATCAATAACAGAAGAGTCACTCAATATATCAATCTCATTTTTAGAGTTATGGAAAAGTTCATCACAAACAACAATTGAGAGGGGAAGAAGAGATACAGCAGAGATAACATCTCGTTCATTTATCCCCTCGTAGACCACTATTCTGTTCCAGTAGAAGCTAAGGTTAGCTTGAAGCTCACGAAAGAGAGACTCGTTAAGAGAGAAGACTCTCCACTGTTTTGGTGACAGAAGAGTTAAGAGATAGTGGTGAAGAAGCTCATAAACAGCATCTGTCCCTAAGATACTAAAAATCTGTGTTAGATCTTTTACTTTATGGCGGAGTCCAAAAATAGGCTTATTTATTAGGTTTCTCATATAGCCAGTAAGGATTGGATCCTCTTTAGCTATCTCACTAGCCTTTCTTAAATCTTTTTTTTCAACCTCTACTAATGTTCGTGAAACAACATCAGGCTTTGGTGGAATTCTCTTTATATACTCTTCAATCTCTCTCTTTGTTACCATTCTCTTCTGCCAAGTTAAAATTATCTAATAATAACAAAAGAGTTATAATTAACTACTTACTCTGTGGAATGCTTTCCAGATCTCAACCATCTGTTTATGCTCTTTAACATCATGGACTCTAAGGATAGATGCCCCATTTTCAAGAGCTTTTTGGTGAAGAGCAAGTGTTCCAGGTAGTCTCTCTTCAATTGGAGTCGGGATAATCTTATCAATCATAGATTTTCGACTGATACCAGCCAAAAGTGGAAGACCAAAAGTCTCAAATGTCTTTAAACTCTGAAGAAGCTCTATATTGTGTTGTAGAGTTTTACCAAACCCAATACCAACATCAAGAATAATATTCTTCTCCTCTATTCCAAACTGTTTCGCTTTCTCTATCATCTCTTGGAAATAGTAATAGACATCTTTCACAACATCTTCATAGTTTGGATTGTTCTGCATCGTCTCTGGAGTCCCTTGCATATGCATAATCACAATCTTTGCACCATATTTTGCTGTTACTTTTGCCACCTCATCATTTCGGAGACCTGTAATATCATTAACGATTGAAAATCCATTTTGAAGAGCATACTCTATAACTTTTGGAGAGTAGCTATCGATACTGAGTTCAACTTTTTTATGAACACTATTTTTATATAAAGCATCAATTGTCCCTTTTACTCTGTTGAACTCATCATCTTCAGAGATAGGCTTACTATATGGGCGACTTGATACAGCCCCAATATCTATGATTGAAGCTCCATCACTTACCATCTGATTTGCGCTCTGAAGGATAGTCTCCTCATTAACTCGACTCTTCTCAAAGAAACTATCATCATTAATATTTAGAACACCCATAATCTGAGGTTCAAAGTCTTGCCCTTTATAAGCTTTTAGGAACTTTTTCAGCTCTTTTGCTACATCTTTCAGTCCAAAAGGTTGAGCTAACTCCTTTTTTGCAAGGGTTTCAAGCTGTCTATAAGTTGCAATCAAAATGGCATCAACTTTCTTAACACTACAAGTTACAGTATTTTTAGGCACTGCTAAATCTGCTCCAATTGATAGAGCATCTTGTTTTAATATATTTGCTCCATATACATTTAGATCAGAGATAAAGAGAAGATATGTCTTCATCTTTCTTGTTAATATTGTGTGAGCACCTCTATCTACATCTATCTTCTTTAAGATACGGAGAGAGTTTTTCTCCAGCTCTGTTATATCTCGAATAAACATATTGCGAATCCTCCCTCGTGAAAGTATCCTTGTTTGATACTTCAATATTTATTTATATTTAAGTTAAATACGGGTATTTACCGCTTTTTTACTATTATAACATCATTAATAACTTTTAATATTCTGCTGGTATAATCACCATTTCACAAGAAAAGAGAATGGTTCTAATCTCTTTTAAAGCTATGGATATCAATTTGAAATTTTTTTTAATACATACAATTTTAACAATATATTTACTATCATATTCCCTTATAGATTACTATCGTAATAGCGGAGCAGTGAATCTACAAGAGAAGGCAGAGCGACTCTTAAAGTCAAAAGAGTTCTGGTATGAGAGACTTCAAAAACTAGATACAGATTTTGGTTACTATGAAGATTTGAACCACCTTTTGATTGTTAATAAGAGATTCCAGTCTCTAGATCTATATAGGCTTCAATCTGGTGAATTTGAGCTAATTAAAACAGTTGATATTATTGTTGGAGAGAATCGAGGTGATAAGATGGTTGAGGGGGATAAAAAGACTCCAACAGGTGTATATCAACTTCTGGAAAGAATTGATAAACTCGACCCATTTTATGGACCGTTGGCAATTGTTCTCTCATACCCAAACTTACTTGATAGTTTAGATGGCAAGAGTGGTTCAGGTATCTGGATTCACGGTTTTCCAATGAGTGGTGGTAGAGAGCTATTTACCAAGGGGTGTGTCGCCCTAGATAATAAAAAACTGATTGAACTAAACTCTTTAATTGATAATCTTGACAAAGCGACTATTATTCTTGAAGATGGGAGACTTAAGAAGAGCTCTAAACTTGATTTAGCCACAATACTCTCATCTCTATATCGTTGGTTAGATAGCTGGAGAAGTAGCAACTTTGAGAGTTATATAGAGTTCTATGGAGATGATTTCAAGAGGTTTGATGGAAACAGCTTAGATTGGTTCAAAGAGTATAAAAAGAAGATATTTGCTCGAGAGGAGAAGAAAGAGATCTACTTTTCCAATATTAATATTTCACCCTATCCCAATAGTCAAAATAGAGTTCTCTTCCGAGTTACATTTGACGAAGTCTATAAAACAGCAAGAGTGAAATTTCAAGGTAAAAAAGAGCTTTATGTTGAACTGATTAACCAGAAAATGAAGATAGTTGTGGAAAAATAGGTGATAAAACAGATATCTTTTGCAGTAGTTTTTGCTGTTAAACTATTCTCATTCTCTATATATAACCTTGGAGATAGTCGTGATAAAGCTCTTCTAATTGTTGGTGGAATTCATGGTGATGAGCATGGTGGATATTTAACACCTGCTCTCTTTATACAAGAGTATAAAATATTAAACGGTAGAGTGGTTGTAATTCCCAATCTTAATACCGAGAGTATTGTTGTCCATCAACGAGGTGTAAATGGTGATATGAATCGTAAATTTGAAAATTTGGATAGTAGCGATAAAGATTTTCAGACAGTTCAAGAACTAAAGAAGTTTATCTTAAATGAGAAGATCTCTACTCTTTTAAACCTTCACGATGGCTCAGGATTCTATCTGAGAAATAGTAGAAACTGGGGGCAGTCAATTGTAATTGACAAGGAGATAGCTGGAGAGGTATCTTTAAAAAATAGTGCTGAAGGAGTTGTAAATCGTATAAATAAGAATTTACCAAAAGAGCATCTTTTTGGGGTGAAAAACACAGAAACAAGTCAAGATAGCTATCTTGAGATGCTTGGAAGCTTAACCTATTTTGCTATTCAGAGAGGAATCCCATCTTTTGGAGTTGAAGTTAGTAAAGAGTTAGATGAGGTGAAGCGAGTCCTCTATCATCTCGAAGTTATAGAGCAGTTTCTTAGGGAGTCAAATATCTCTTTTAGACGAAATTTTGAACTTAATGAAGATATTCTAAGTCAGAAGTTAAAAGATTATGGCAAAGTTACTATTAATGGCAATATAGAGTTACCTCTCAATAATCTCAAAAAAAGATTAAACTACTTTCCGTTAGCAGAAAATAATAACACTTTTCAGTTTTCACATCCCCTCGGCAAAGCAATCAGAGTTAAAAACAGATTTGATATATATATCGCCCATCGCAGAATCACTTCACTCTATGCCCAATATTTCAAACTTGATGAAATTGAACCAGAAGATATATATATTGAACTTGATGGCAATAGAACAAAGGTTGATTTTGCAACAACCTCATCTCTAAAATTTAAAAGAAGTTTTAAGGTCATTACCCCTCCAGATATAAGAGCTAATGTTATTGGTTACAGAAGTAGAGGTAATGAGACTAATATAGAGATTCCATCCTCAAAAATAGAGAGAAGGTTTGCTATTGATTTAGCTGAGACACTATTTCGGGTTGAGTTTTATAGAGAAACAAATTTTATAGGGACAATCATTTTAATAAATGAATTGTGATATTTTGTAGAGTTTGAAAAAAACCATAATAACTACTTGTGCCGTTTTCTCCACAACTATTTTTATAAAAAAATTATCTTCACAAGTTTTCAATTTTGAATAAGAAAATTAATTTGACTTAATATTTGGAAAGTAATATTATTGTAGATAGGAATAGAGAATACTATTCAAATTTTTATAAGGAGTAAGTCGTGAAGAAGTTAATTTCTCAACTTCTGTTACTAGTCGGTCTTACACTTCTATTCAATGCATGTGGAAGTGATAGTGGTAGTGATGATTCAGCTTTTGGTGGAACATCTAGTAGTTCAACAACAACTACCAATCCTACTAATGATGGTTCATATAGCAGTGGAACATCAACCGATGACAGTAGCATAGACTCTCAAGAGCCAAGTAGTGGTGATGAGAGTAGCGACAGGGAGACAAAGAGTGGAACACCAGTTATGTTCGTTGATACTTTTTGTTCAGGTATCTCTTATGTAGGGATTAGTGTTGATAACACTATCACAGGATCTGGTACAACAGGTACAGATGGATATGCTTATATTCCTGAGGGATCTCAGTATATTCAGTTTGAACTTGGTGGTCTTGTCCTTGGTAAAGTTAAAGCTAGTCAAGTTATCACAATTACAGAGCTTTTTAGAAACTCTAATCTTGATGATAACAGGGTAATGTTTGCCGCAAGACTTCTCTTAACTCTTGATAGTGATTCAGATCCAGATAATGGTATTCAGATATCTGAAGATGTTGCTTTTAATATAGGTAACTTTGAAGGTAGTGATGCTACTGGAAACTATCGACTCACAACCTTAACAAAGAGTGAAGAAGAGGTTACTGTTATCTTAACAGAGCTTGTTGCTTTCTTAGGTATTCCAAACTCTGTTGTATCTCAAGAAGATGCAAAGCTTCACCTAGAGAACTCTATGGAAGAGCTTGAAGAGGGTGTCTTTACTCAAACAATCAATGCTGGTGAAAATGAGAACTGCCCTTACGGTGGTATTGCAAGGGTTCACAGAGTAGACTTTGATAAAACAGATGATGATACAGAACCAAAAGAGTATGTAGACTATTTCTGTGATGAGACTACTATTTTTGACAAGAAGACACACCACACTCTATCTGAAAATAATGATAAGTGTCCAAATGGTGGTACAAGAATTCATCATATACTCTACAACGAAAGTACAAGAATTGACTCTCAACTTCAAAATGAGGAGAATAGAGTTAAAGTAGATGAGTATGATGAGTATGTATGTAACGGTGCTGAAGCATATAAGAAAAATACTTTTATCATCTATACAACAGCAACTTCTAGTGATGACTGTGATTATAGAATTAAGAAGAAAACTCAGGTAAAAAAAGAGAATAATATCTCTATTTTATCATCAGACAATGAGTATATCTGTGCTGATAAAACTTTAGGTCTTGAGAAACTATTTGTAAAACTCAACACACTGATTGATGATGAGGTTTGTCAAGGTAGTGGTGTAAGAGCAGACTACTTTAATGATTCAGATAGAACAGACTTTGTGTCGAGTAGTTACTACTGTAACCAGGCGACAGAGAGAGGCTTTGTTAATGGTGAGCATATTGTAACAGCGGTTGATGCTAACGATACAGTCTGTCCTCACGGTGGTACAGAGATTAAACATAAAGTTGACTATGACAACAATGGAGAGTTTGATACATTCTATTCAGATGTAAAGTGTGATGACTATAACGGTTCTCTTGATCCTAATTTACAGATTAATGTAAAGACAACTAAAATAGCAATTACACCTGATTCAGATGCAGATGATATTAAACACTGTCCTTTTGGTGGTTATAGATTAGATAGAGTTATGAAACAGGGTAATAAGATTATCAAAGAGTATAGCGATTATAACTGTACAGATATTACAAAACTTATTGATGATCAAGTAGATACTGAGACTCTTAAAGCTTCTGAATATGATAAAGAAGATGGGCCTAATAAATGGTGTCCAAACGGTGGATTTAAATATAACCACTCAGTCTATTTTAATAGCTTCTTAAACCATACTTACTATGATATTAACTGTTCTCCTGTAACAACAAAAGAGAGTAATAGAACTGTTGTTCATGAGTTTGGTCATTCTAAATGTCCAGATGGTGGTAATACAACAATCGTATCTGTTGAGTTCAATGGAGACTCTGCTCACCCATCAAACTATGAGTACAATGTAACTGTTTGTAAAGGTTTAGACTATAACCAGACTCATGAAAAGAATGAGACAAAAGTTCTAGAGTTTGGAGATAAGACTTGTCCTTATGGTGGTAAGAAGATTACTCATAAAAGACTTCATAACGACACAAATGTAGAGATTCCACACTGGGAGTACAACACAACTCACTGTGATAGTCTTGAGTATAATCAGACAGAAACAGATGAGCAGATTGTTAAGAGATACATTTTAGGTGACGGAAATACAATCTGTCCAGATGGTGGAGTTGTTAAAAACTTTAAACAGTACATCGAAATTGATGGTGAAAGAAAATATATTCCAGGTTGGGACTATAACTCAACAATCTGTGAAGGTTTAGATTATAACCAGACAAAAGATATTCCAAGGGTTGTAAAGAACAATCCATCAGTATGTCCTTTTGGTGGTAGAATAGTTGAACATAGACGATATGTGCTTGATGAACAAGGTGAACCAACTCAGGCACATGTTGCAAGATGGGATTACAATACAACTCACTGTGATGCTTTAGACTACAATCAGACTGTTGATAGAATCGAAAGAGAGACTCTTAAGATTGGAAATAAAGATTGTCCAGATGGTGGAGAGATTATTTCTCACCAGCGATATAGAGATATTGATGGTAATAAAGAGTATAGCGAGGGTGATATAGCTGTTCCAGACTGGAGCTATGAAGAGACAGTTTGTAAAGGCTTAGACTACAACGAAACAGTTGAAAAAACAGTTACTGAGACTCTTCTATTTGGTGATGATGATTGTCCAGATGGTGGAACTTTTGTTAAACACCTTAGATACCTAGATGGTAATAAGAATGGTACTTACGAAGCTGATAAAGATACAGTTAGAATCGAGAGATGGGATTACAATACAACTCATTGTACAGGTTTAGAGTATAATCAGACTCTTGAGCATAACAATACACTTTTCGACTGGGAATATGGCGAAAGCGAAATCTGTCCGGATGGTGGAAAAGTTATTGAACACATCAGATATATCGATAAAGATGGTAGTAAAACTTATACAGATGGCGACATTCATGTAGAGAAGTGGGATTTTAACAGCACACACTGTGAGGGTCTTGTCTATAAAGAGAGTGTTGAGCGAAATGTAACAATTTATGATTGGAGTTATGGAGATAGTGAAATCTGTCCAGATGGCGGAAAAGTTATTGAACATAAACGATACATCGATAAAGATAAGTCTGGTGACTATACAGTTGCTGATGAGCATATTGCTAAATGGGATTACAACTCTACTCACTGTGTTGGTTTAGACCATAATAAAACTGTTGAGAAGTTAGAGATTGATACTCTTCTATTAGGTAATAGTGATTGTCCAGATGGTGGTAAATTTATCAAACACCTTTTCTATCTTGATGCTAATGAAAATGATGAATATGATGCTGGTGATACTGTAAGAGTAGAGAAGTTTGACTTTAATACAACTCACTGTGTTGGTCTAGATTATAATGCTACACTTGAGCATAACAACACTCTTAACGATTGGAAATATGGCGAAAGTGAAGTTTGTCCAGATGGTGGTAAAGTTATTGAACATATTAGATATATCGATAAGAACGATAATAAAAGATATGATGATGGTGATACTCACATTGGAAAATGGGACTTCAATACAACTCACTGTGTAGGTATTGTTTATAAAGATACACTTGAATATAACAACACTCTTTTTGATTGGAAATATGGCGAAAGTACAATCTGTCCAGATGGCGGAAAAGTTATTGAGCATATCAGATATATTGATAAAAACAACAATCAGACTTACGAAGCTGCAACAGATACTCATATTGAAAAATGGGACTTCAATACAACTCACTGTGTAGGTATTGTTTATAAAGATACACTTGAGCATAACAACACTCTTTTCGACTGGAAGTATGGTGAAAGTGAAGTTTGTCCAGATGGTGGTACAGTTATCGAGCATATTAGATATATCGATAAAAATGGTGACCAATCTTATACAGAAGGAACAGATACTCATATTGAGAAATGGGACTTTAATACAACTCACTGTGTGGGCTTAGAGTACAATGCTACACTTGAGCATAACATCACACTTGATGATGATCCTGCTGAGTGTCCAGATGGTGGAGAGATTATTACTCATATCAGATATATTGATAAAGATGGTGATAAATCTTACGATGCTGATGTAGATACTCATATCGAAAAGTGGGATTTCAATGCTACTTACTGTGTCGGCTTAGAGTACAATGCTACACTTGAGCATAACATTACACTTGATGATGACCCTGCTGAGTGTCCAGATGGTGGAGAGATCATTACTCATATTAGATATATCGATAACAACGATAATAAAAAATATGATGATGGTGATGAACACATTGAAAAGTGGGATTACAATGCTACTTACTGTGTTGGTTTAGACTATAACGGAACACTTGAACATAATGAAACAATCGAAGATTGGAAGTATGGTGAAAGTGAAATATGTCCAGATGGTGGTACAGTTATCTCTCATATTAGATATATCGATAACAACGATAATAAAAAATATGATGAGGGTGATGAACACATTGAAAAGTGGGATTTCAACACAACTCACTGTATCGGTTTAGACTACAACGGAACACTTGAGCATAACGATACAGAGATTTTAGATCCTGATCCAGATGAGTGTCCTTATGGTGGTGAACTTATAACTCACATCAGATATATCGATAATAACGATAATGAGAAATATGATGAGGGTGATGAGCATATCGATAAGTGGGATTTCAATACAACTCACTGTTCAGAGGGTGACCGAAATGATTATACAGTAGAGATTGTTCTTCCAGTTGGAGATAAGACTTGTCCTAATGGTGGTAAAATCGTTGAGCATAATGTTACAAACAACGATATTACAGAGTATGAATTTAACTCAACTCACTGTGGAAGACATGGTTACTCAACAGATACGGGATTAGATACAAATATCACAGTTGCTGGTTATGTTACAGATATAAATGGAAGTAGACTTGAAGGTGCAGATGTTAGTATTGTTGTTGATGGAACTATCTATGAAGTTGTAACAGGTGTAAATGGAGTTTATGAATTCTATAATATTAAGCTTGGTTCAACTGTAACTATTCATGTTGATGGTTATACACCGGCAGAGAATCTTCTTGTTACAAGCTCAATTCTTGATGTTATACTTGTTCCAGCTAGTTTAAGTTATGTTGCTGACATGAACCTTATCTTCTTCTCAATTGATAGAGATATGGGTGCAGATAAAGCATTAGAGTATGCTGATGTGAAAGGGTGGAGACTTCTAACTCTTGAAGAACTTCAAGCTCTATATCATAGCGATAGAAAATCTCAATTTAAACCTGCTGAGTACTTCTCTTCATCGAATGAACTTGATGCTTATGGAATGCCTGTTGGTGATGATTATGGATATACTCTATGGACAGTTAATTTTTCTGACGGTTCTAAACTACCACACTGGTTTAGCCACAGAAAACATGTAGTATTTACAGATGACGATACAAAAGCTCCACGAGCTTCAAAAGAGTTTATCGAGACAACTCACTGGACAGATTGGTATACAGCTAATAGTGTATGTGCAACAGAGGGAAAAAGACTTCCAAAAGTTGATGAGATGAAAGATATCTACTTTAACTCAGGTCACCCTATTGGTATTGCAGATCAAGATATTATTGGTGGTGAGTACTGGACAATTGAAGTTGTTAAAAATGTTGATGAGAATGGTGATGAGTATAAGTCAGCTAAGTTCTTCAGAGTTGTTGGACCTGTTGAGGATTACTATATTGAGAAGTATGCTGATCCAAGAAACCCTAAAAAAGTAGTCTGTGTCGAGCCTGATGGTGATGAAGAGGTTACAATTAGCGGGATTGTTCAAGATTGGTCAGGAAAACGACTTGATAATGTTATTGTCTCATTCAGAACAATGGATTATGAAGGAGAGTTAGGAGACTTAACCTATGTGAGAACAGGAGATGATGGTACTTACTCTATTGTTGTTCCGTCAAGTAGATATTTTGTTCAGTTTATGCCAACTATTGATGCTTCAGATATTATGGATACAAATTACAGAGTAGAGCAGATGAATATTGACTTACGAGTCGATACAGTTCTTGATGTTAATTTCACAGCTCCAAATTTAGACTCTGACTACAACTATGACAATGAACTTGCTTCAAATGGTTGTGATGATGCCATTGCGAATGCTCCAGAGTGTGAAAGAGTTGCATTTGATGTTGATTCAAACTTAGATACTGACACAGATACTTGGACATATAGTGTTACAAAAAATGGTGATGGTAATGTGGATAAAGCTTACTTCACTCTTGAACTATCTCAGTTATGTATGGAGCAGATTACAGATCTAACAGCAGATGCTTCTCCAGTTAGATTAGGTGGAAGTCTTATCCCGAATGGTATTAAAACAAGTGGAGACAACTTCAGCTTTGTTGTACATTCAAGTGCAGAGTATGATAGTGATGTAAATTCACCTCTTGTTATCTCAACAGAGAATGGACAGAGACTATCTGTAAATATCGCTACTCCTGTATGTTTCCCATTAGATGAGGATAATACAGTTAAAGGTAGTGTTGTAAATACAGAGGGTGATCCAATATCTGGTGTATCTATTTCTGCGGTGACAACTTATGAGAATTGGGAAGATGACCCACAACACACAGACTACACATTCTCTACAAATAGTGATGGTAGATTTACAACTGATGTAACGGTTAATCTTAAAAATGAGACTATTACAGCAACTTTCACAGCTTCAAAAGATGGTTATGAGGCAGTTGAACAATCAACTAAAACCGCTACTATCGAAAGAGATGTTGAGAATGATGTTGGAACTCTAGTTTTAAAAGCTAAAGATATCGATGTTACTGGAACAGTTACTGATGAAGTGACAGGTGAGCCACTAGCTGGTGTGACAGTCGTTATTACCGATAACAAAGGTGCAACAGCAACTTATACAACTGATAATGATGGTAGATATACTCATACAAGTAAAGTTGGTAGAACAGTAACTATTAATGTATCTCTTGATCTATTTGAGAGTGAAACAGTATCAAGCTTACTATCTCCATCTGTCCATAACTTTGATTTCCAACTTAAACAGCTTGAAGAGATTATTGAGATCTCAGCAGTAGTTGTTGATGAAGCTGATAGTTCTCCAATATCTGGTGCAACTATTATCACTTACAACCCTGACAAACAAGCTATTGGTACAACTGTAACATCTGAAGATGGTGTATATAATTTATCAGTTAGAAAACTTGTTGCAGAGGAGTTCTCAGCTATTATTGCCGTTAAAGCGGAAGGTTATGAGGATAAGAATGTTTCAGTAGATGCTGTAACAGAATCTACAAACAAGGGCAATATTCCTCTTGTAGCTAAACCAGGTTATATTCATATCTATGTTGATAGTTATGAGACTGGCGAAATGTTGAAGAATGTTGTTGTCAATCTATTTGTTCCAACAGAGGCTGATCCGTTTGATAGTAACAGTACATTAGATGATGGATTTACTTCATTGAATAGCATTGTTGCAGGTGATTACCGAGTTTCTGTTAGTTTATCAACTTATGTAAATGTGAGTCTTCCTGTAACAGTTCAAAAAGGAAAAGTTACATATCTCTATATATCAATGGATAAAGTTGATGATGGGGAGATCTTAGACTCATTTACTTCAAGTAGAGAGGGCTATATCTACAAATACAAGAAAGATGGTGAGATGCTTGGTAAGTCTAAGTTTAAAGTAACATCAGATTATGATGATGAATCTGAGACTTGGACATATAGTGTTGAGCGAACTCTTGTAGTTAAAGCCGGTGCTGAACTTAGCCACTTTGTTGTAGAGCTTGATAGTGTCTGTTTAGGTGCTGTTACAGATGCAACAGAAGGTTTTGAGTCTGGTACAGATGGTAGTACAGGTGCAGTAGGACTTAAGTGGAATACCACAGGTGGTTCTTACTCATTTAAGGTAAATGAGGAGTATGAAGCTTCTCAAACAACTTATGTTCCTGTAACACTTAAAGCTGGTGATATTGGAGAGCTTGAAAATGAGGGTATGACCGTTATTATCAATCTTCCTGGACCAGTATGTTCTCAATAGTTTAAATCCTATAATAGAGAACTTCCCCCCCCCTAACGGGGGACTTAACTTTTAAATCTTTTGACTCCAACTTAATAGACCAATAACTCATTTATCCTCTATTTTAATAATTGACATATTCGACACTTCTTTTGTAGTATCGCGAAAACAGAAGGATAAGATAGTGATAATTGATACACATTGTCATCTTGATAGTTCAAGGTATGATAAAGATATTGATAAGGTTTTAGAGGGTGCGGTTACAAAAGGGGTTGAAAAGTTTATTATCCCTGGTGCAGATCCACGAGATTTAGATAGAGCTATTGAACTCTCTGAAAGAGATGATATATATTTTGCAGTTGGTGTTCATCCCTATCATATTGATGATTGGAGTAGAGAGATTTTTGACAAAGTGTCTCATAAGAAGTGTATAGCTATTGGCGAATGTGGTTTAGACTACTTCCGACTTCCTGAAGATGAGACCGAAAAAGAGCAAAATATTGCTGAACAGAAAGATGTGTTTCGAAAACAGATTAGATTAGCAAAAGAGTTGAAAAAGCCTCTGATTGTCCATATTAGAGATGCAAGTGAAGATGCAAAAAAGATTCTTTTGGAGGAGGGGGCTGATGAGGTAGGAGGTGTTCTTCACTGCTACAATGCTGATAGAACTCTTCTGGAGTTAGCAGACCATAATTTCTATTTCGGGATAGGCGGAGTTGTAACATTTAAGAATGCTCGACGATTAGTTGAAGTTTTACCTTTAATTCCAAAAGATAAGCTTTTAGTTGAAACTGATGCTCCATATCTAACACCTCATCCCCATCGAGGAGAGCGAAATGAACCGCTTTTTACAACATTTGTAGTTGAAAAAATGGCAAAAATTTTAAATTTAAGTTATGATGATGTTTCAAAAATAACAACGGAGAATAGTTTAAAGCTATTTAAATTATAGAGATGATATTAAGAATTGTTATATCTTTTTTTATACCAATGATTTTAAGTGCAAACTTTAAGTTTAATGATAACTATGAAAAGCAGATAACAATCTTACGAAAATTTGATGTGGATAGCTCATTTCTGCATGACAAATATCTTATTGATATGCTTCACGAATATAAGAGTGCTACCAAAAAACTTCTCTTTTTTAGAGCAATGAGTGATGCTATCCTCTTTCTTCCAACAATTAAAAAGATGCTATCCGACTCGAAAGTACCAAATGAGTTTCTATATCTTGCGATGGCAGAGTCTCGTCTGATTAGTAAAGCTGTCTCTAATAAACAGGCAGCTGGAATATGGCAGTTTATTCCATCAACTGCTGAACTCTATGGATTACGAGTAGATAGCTATATTGACGATCGCCTAGATATGATTAAGGCAACAGAGGTTGCCATTAAGTTTTTAGGTGATATGTATCAACGGTTTGAGAAGTGGTATCTTGCAGCTATTGCCTACAACTGTGGTGAAGGTACTCTGATGAATGCTATCAAAAAGGCTGGAACAGACAATTTAGCAACTCTTATTGATCCAGAAAAGAGATATCTTCCAAAAGAGAGTCGAATCTATATTCGTAAAATTTTAGCTCTTGCGATTCTTGAAGGGAGTGACGATATTTTTGACTCAGAGTATTCTCACCTATTTAATACTGGGAATAACTCATCTCTTGCTGTTGTTGAGATTAGCGGTGGAGAGAGACTGCTTGATATCGCTAATGATATTGAGATGTCTGAAGATGAGTTAAAAAGATTGAATGCTCATATTATTCATGGAGTAACACCTCCAGATGGACGGAAATATAGTATCTATATTCCATATTTTAAACTTCCTGACTTTCGTGCAAACTATCGTAGTCGCTCTATTTATGAGGGGGAGTTTGAGTATATTGTTCAGAGGGGTGATTCACTTTACCAAATTGGAGAAAAGTATCGTTGTGACTATGAGAACATAAAGAGGGTTAATGATTTAAGTAGTAATCATCTCTATGTTGGTCAGAGGTTAAAAATACCGATACTCTATAACAGCAAACAGCATCAAATTCAGAAAAAAAGAAAAAGAAGTGAGGCTGTCCTTACTAATGTTAGTGTAGGGGTTCAGCAAGATAGTCGAAGAAAAAGATATCTTGTTAAAGAGGGAGATACTCTATACTCAATTGCAAGAGAGTTTAGAGTTGATATAGAGAGTTTAATGAGACAAAATAATCTTAAAAGCTCTAACATATATATAGGAGAGAGTTTAATTGTTAAGTAGAGTAGTAATTTTAATTACAAGTTTAGTGTTGATGTCCGGCTGTGGTAATAAGTTTAGAGATCAAGAAGATCCTACACGAAGTGGAGAAAATATCTCTGGAATGAGACCCTATCAAGTTAATGGGGTTGAGTTTAGACCAAAAAAAGAGCTTCTTGGAGTGCCTTTAAGAGGAGTTGCTAGTTGGTATGGAGAGGAGCATAATAGAAGCCGAACAGATAGTGGAGAGGAGTTTAATGACTTAAACCCAACTATATCTCATAAAACCCTACCTATGGATACAATGGTTCTTATTAGAAATATTGGTAACAATAGAAGTGTGAAAGCTAGAGTTAATGATAGAGGGCTGTTTATTAGTGGAATAGACTTTTCTATGACAAAAGTTATAGCTCAAGAGCTAGATATAACTAACTCAAACAGTGCTGTTGTTGAGATAACTGTTCTAGGATATGATGGAAAAATAGATAGTAAAGTTCTCCAGATGAGTCAAAACAAGGAAACTCCTCAAAAGTCAAATATTGAGAAGAACTTTGATGAACTTGATAAAGAGGCTAAGGCTGTTGATAGTGAAAAGAGAATTGTTCAAAACACTTTCCAAGGAACAGATATTATTGAAGAGCCTCTATACATAGCTAAAGAGTCTCCAAAACCACTGATATTAGAAGAGATAGGTGATGAGGTAGTTGTAGCAACTGAAGAGAATATTTCAAATAGCTCACAACCAGATTTAGAAGATGGCTCTTTAGAGATAGTTGAGAATATAGATAGCAACTCATCAGAGAGTGATTTAGAAAAAGCCCTCGAGAATGAGGCTGAGGCTCAACCAGTTACAGAGGTGACAAATATCGTGATCAAGCCTAAAGTTGTTTTAACTGACAATAGAGAGTATGCAAAAGTCTTTTATGTTCAAGTTGCCTCTTTTGGGAGCGGTGAAAGAGCAGAGCTGTTCAAAACAAAAAACAGCTCACTGCTACCTAACGGACTATCTCTTAAAATTAAACAAGAGGGTGATTACCATAAAGTTTGGGTAAGTGGATTTAGAGATAGCGATGAAGCGAAGCTGTTTAACAATGCAAAAGAGTATTTTCCTAGTTCATTCTTAGTTCAGAGAGAAGAGAGGGTTGATTAGTGGCAGAGGTAAGCTGTTCAAGAGAGACTAAAGAGACACAGATAAAGACCTCTATCAATATCTACGGAAGTGGTAAATATAATATTGAGACAGGTGTAGGTTTTTTTGACCATATGCTTCATGCTCTCTCCAAACACTCTATGGTTGATATAGATCTAAAAGCTACGGGAGATACTCATATCGACGATCACCATACAGTTGAAGATGTTGGTATCCTCCTTGGTACAGCTTTTGCAAAAGCTATCTATCCTGTTGGTTCAATTGAACGATATGGAAGTGCCAACATTGTTATGGACGAAGCTTTAATCTCATGTGATCTTGATATCTCAAATAGACCATATCTATACTTTGATCTACCTATTGATGGTAAAGTTGGTAATTTTGATGTTGAGCTTGTTGAAGAGTTCTTTCGAGCATTTGTTCTAAATGCAAAAATAACTCTTCACATATCGATGGTTAGGGGTAGAAATAGACACCATATTATTGAGGGTGCTTTTAAAGCTCTTGCAGTAGCTCTTCGTCGAGCTTTAGCAGAGAATGGACGGGGAGCTGTTCCTAGTACAAAAGGGGTAATCTAAGTTTTCAAATGCCTCTACATCTCTTCTTCACTCTTTTGACACTGCTTAATTTAGCCATTCTTTTTCTGATACAGCCAATGGGAAAAAGCAATATTTTTGAGAGTGCTAAAGGTGAAGAGGAGATTCCACAAGTTCTTTTTAATAACTTTACTCTTTTTGATATAGGTAGAGATAGTCTAGTTGAGACAATTCTCTATGGTGAAGAGGGAAAAGGGTTGAAAAATGGTAGATATATTATAAGGCAAGTTGAGCTACAATACCAAAACACAGAGTTTGTTGAGAATGTAAGAAGCGATATAGCTTTTTATACAGATAAAGAGATAGAGATAGCTGGTTTAGTTCTATACACTAGATCTGATGGAAGCTCAATCGAAACAAATAGAGCATCTTATGATACGGTAAATAGATACTTTTATATTCCAGATAAGTTTACTTTTAGGCGAAATGGAGTTGTGTTCAAAGGTGAGACACTCCTAATTCAACGAGATGTTGGAACTATCAATGCTTTTAATATTGATGCTGTTTTCAAAAATAGAGAACCTGAAGGAGGTTAAAATAGATGCTGTTACGACTAATAATATCTTCTATACTACTGCTGAGCCAACTATTTGCTATCGATGAGAATGAGATTCGTATAGAGGCAAATATATTTGAAGCTAATGAGAAAGATAGACTATCTATTTTTAGTGGAGATGTAAAGATACTTAAAGGTAGAGATGAGATTAACTCATCAACTGTTAGGATACATTTTGATGAGAACAATCAACCAGAGAAGTATGAGTTCTTAGAGAGTGTCTCTTTTAAAATACATCTTAAAGATAAAAGCACTTATCAAGGCAAGGCAGAAAAAGTATATCTTTTTCCAGCAGACGAGAAGTATATCTTCTCTGATGATGTTGAGATTACAGAACTTGAGACTGCTAGAAAAATAGAGGGTAACAAGGTCTCTCTTGATGGTCTTTCAGGAAGTGCAAGAATTATTGGGGACAATAAAAAACCGGTAATTATGAGTTTTAAGATTGCAAATAGAGATGAAGCCAAAAGAAAAGATAGTGAGGAAAAAGAGTAGTTGATAAGAGTAGTTGAAGCAAATTTTGTTAAATCAGCATCAAAAATAGAGCAGTCTCCAACAGTGGAGATACCTGAGGTAGCTATTTTAGGAAGAAGTAATGTTGGGAAAAGTTCAACAATCAACAGTTTAACAGAGCGGAAAGGCTTAGCAAAAAGCTCAAATACACCTGGAAAGACAAAGCTGATCAACTTCTTCCAAGTCGCTTTTCAAGAAGATGATAATAAATATATATTTTCTCTTGTTGATCTTCCGGGGGTTGGTTATGCAAAGGTCTCTAAAACTCAAAAAAAAGAGTGGGAAGCAGAACTCTTAAGATTTATTGGGAAACGAAAAATATCTCTATTTATATACCTCATCGACTCTCGACACCCTGACTTAGAGATTGATAAGGGAGTTGTAGAGTATCTTCACACAATTAGCGATATGGTACTTCCTGTCTATACCAAAACTGATAAACTGAAAAAAAGTGAGTTTCATAAACTAAAAGCAAAAAATAGAGATAGCTTATTAATCTCTAATCAAAAGGGTGATGGAGTTGCAGATTTAAGAAAAAGAGTGGTTGAATCTCTTTTTACCGAAAACGAAAACTAATAACTCTCTTTAAGTTATATCTTTTTTTCAAGTCATTAAATTATAAATTAATTTCCTATATAATTAACAGAATTTTACAAAACTAAAGGAGAGCAGTTTATATAATAAAATTATAGATTGCTAAAGATTATATGAGTGATGTTATTAATGTTTTAAAAGTTCTTGTCTCTAAAAACTCAGTCACACCAGATGATGGTGGTACTCTCAACTATATTGAATCACTCTTTCCAGATTTTGAAGCTGAGTATTTTAACAAGGGTGGAGTAAGCAATCTATTTCTAAAAAAGCGATTTGGACATGGCGAACATCTATGTTTAGCAGGGCATGTTGATGTTGTTCCAGCAGGTGAGAACTGGGCAACCTATCCATTTCGTGCAACAGAACAAGATGGCTATATCTATGGTCGAGGTACTCAAGATATGAAGAGTGGTGTCGCAGCAATTGTTCAAGCTGTTCAAGACATTGTTACTTTTAACGGAACTCTCTCAATGCTATTTACTAGCGATGAAGAGGGTGAAGCAGAGTATGGAACAGTTATGGTTCTTGAGGAGTTAAAAAAGAGAGGTGAGCTACCAGATTACTCCCTTATTACTGAACCAACTTCAGAACACCATATAGGTGATATTATTAAAGTTGGAAGACGAGGTTCAATAAATGGAACAGTTCAGATTAATGGGAAACAGGGGCATGTCGCATATCCAAAAAAAGCGATAAATCCTGTCCATCTTTTTGCAGATAGAATGGTTCAACTTGCAGGGCATAAGTTTGATAATGGAGATGAGTTTTTTGAGCCAAGCCAACTGATTGTTACAGATATTCGAGGGGGAATGGAGGTGACAAATGTCACTCCCGACTCTTTAAAGATAATGTTCAATGTTCGTAACTCAACAGCTACAACAAAAGATGATGTTGAAGAGTTTGTAAAACACCTCTGCCATGGTCTTGACTACTCCCTGACTGTAAAACAGACATCAAAATCATTTATTACAGATAGCCATAGCAAGATAGTAGAGGTTCTTCAAAATAGTGTTAAGAGTGTTTGTCACACTGAACCTGAGTTAACAACCGGTGGCGGAACTTCAGATGCTAGGTTTATGGGTGAATATGGAGTTAAAGTTGCTGAGTTTGGAGTGGTTAATGATCGAATCCACTCAGTTGATGAGAGAGTTAGTATAGATGAGGTTGAAAAACTATATCTAGTTGTAAAAGAT
This sequence comes from Candidatus Thiovulum karukerense, assembly GCA_024281215.1. Taxonomy (GTDB): domain Bacteria; phylum Campylobacterota; class Campylobacteria; order Campylobacterales; family Thiovulaceae; genus Thiovulum_B; species Thiovulum_B karukerense. The sequence continues at coordinate 21,542 of JAMJTX010000062.1, forward strand.
GTTTTAGAGAAGTTTTAACAATAGAGTCATTGCCGTGCTTAACACGGCAATATTTAACTTTTACAAGCCTAATTTTGACTTATTAAACTCTGGATAACTTTCAACCCCTGTTTCTGAGATATCTAGCCCATCATACTCAACCTCTTCACTTGTCCTAAGAGGAGTGATTAAATTGATAACCTTAAAGAGAACAAATGCAACGGAGAATGAGAAGACCCCTATAATTGCTATCCCTTTTGCTTGAGCCACAATTGAGTAGTCATGATTGAAAACAGCAACAGCAAGAGTTCCCCAGATACCATTTACAAGATGAACACTTAAAGCACCAACTGGATCATCAATTTTGAATCTATCAAACATAGGAACAGCTAAAACAACTAAAGCACCACCAATTGCACCGATAACAATAGGTTCCCATAGACCAACAACATCAGCTCCAGCAGTAATTGCTACTAATCCACCTAAAGCACCGTTGAGAATCATTGTAATATCCAGTTTTCTATACTGTGTATATACCATAGCTGCAGCGATAATTGCACCTGAGATACCGGCTGTATTTGTATTGAGAATTACTTGAGCAACAAGATTTGCATTCTCAACAGAGTTCATTGAAAGCACACTACCACCATTGAAACCGAACCAACCTATCCATAGAAGAAAACCACCAAGAGTAACTAATGGGATATTTGAAGCTGGAATAACCCTGACTTGACCATTTTTCCCATATCTACCTTTTCTTGCTCCAAGAACTAATATACCAGCAAGAAGAGCCCAACCTCCAACAGAGTGGATAATTGTAGAACCAGCAAGGTCGTGCATATCAGAGAGAAATCCACCACCCCAAGTCCAGTTACCAACCATTGGATAGATAAATCCAGACATTGCAATTGCAAAAATCATAAAAGGTAGAATCTTAATTCTCTCAGCAACACCACCACTGATAATAGAGACAGTCTTACTTACAAATGCCATCTGAAAAAAGAAGAGAGCATATTTACTAAATCCATCATCTTCAAACCCGTTTAAGAAAAGACCAGAGCCATTAAACATAAGGTTATATCCCCAAACTAAAAAGACAAGAGATGTAATAGAGTAGAGTAGAACATTGCCAGTTAAGACAGATGTAACATTCTTAGTACGAACAAGCCCAGCTTCAAGCATAGCAAAGCCGGGAGCCATCAGAATAATAAGAGTGGCTGAAAAGATAATAAATAGGGTATCGACAATATATAAAATAGAGGCACTATCCATTTGTAGAGTTCCTTAAAATAAATTTAATGTATTATATGCGAAAAGAGTTTAGAAAAGTTTTAATTAAGATTAATTCCACACAGGCTTTTCACTTAATACCAATACGAATATAAAACTAATATTTATTTTTAATCCAAGGATATAGAGTTAAGTTTTGTATATTTGTTTTGTTTTTTAACCAGACTGCGATGGTGTTGTCTAACAATTCCGCTTGTTCATTAATTGATTTAAAAATTCTATTTGCTGTAATCTTACGAAGTTCTCCAAAAAACCTTTCAACAGGATTGAGCTGAGGAGAATAAGGCGGTAAATTGATAATAGTTACATCATCTAAGTTAATCGATTTATGTGAGGAAGCATTATCCCAGACTATCACAATATGATGTTCAGAATATTCTTTCTTTAGTTCATTGATAAAGATTAATACATTTTCTTTATTCATACTTCCAAAACCATTTTGGTGGAAACTATCCCCTGTATATGGGTCTATTGCACTAAAAATGTATTGGTTTTTAAATTCCATCTGACTAGGAATAACGGTTCTCTTACCTATCCTACTCCAACTTCTCCTAAAATTAGACATTAACCCATATCTCATTTCATCAGCAAAAAATAGTTTTTTTGGTTTTTCTACCTTTATCTTTTCCACTTTTTCATGAAATTTTTTTTAAACTCATCTTGTTTTTCTGGATCTCCTTTATATGGAGATGGTCTGTTAGTTTTCCAAGAAAAATTTGCTCTGTAAAGTCTTTTTTGAATAGTCTTTGGTTGAATATAGATGTTGAAGTTCTCTTTTATCCAATCACTCATATCACGAAGAGTCCAATGTCTCTCCATTTTATCTATCTCTTTATAAAGGGCTTCAAATGGTTTGTCTGGGAATTTTCTAGCATTTTTATTGCATCCAATCTTTATATCTTTTAGTCCATCTAACCCCTCTTCTTGAAATTTCTTCTGCCAAGAATAATATGTATTTGGGACTATTGATAATATTTTTAAAATATCTTTAACTTTATAACCTTGTTGTCTTAATTTTATTGCCTGAACTCTTCTTATATGTTTGCTATCTTTAGAACTTTTTATCTCTTTTTCAAGCTCTTCTACTGTGTATTCTTTCTTCATAGATGAATTATCTCATTTTTATGCTCGTTTTGGTATGAAACCGTAATTAGAGATAAAGTTTCTTGCGAGATTTGCTCTCCAATCAAAGGCATCGATATATCCAAAAGATAGAGTTTTAGATGTTTTTGGTGGTAGGAAAATAGAGTAAACAGTTTGCCTACGATTTATACCCGAACCTGCATCAAATATATTTTCATCAACTCCACCGTTAAAATATCCAGGGATGCTATTTACAACAATTGAGTTTGTAGAGAGATTTTCAATTGTAACTTTTTTAGCACTTTCTGAAACAGTAAATTTTAAGTTGCTATCTTGAGAAACAAATGTTTCGGGGACAAAGTTATAATAAGGGTGGTTACTCCATTTTTTACGTTTTGTATTACCGGAGTACAACCACTCTTTTCGTTCAGCTTCAATCTTTGCTTGTTCCTTCTGAGCCTTCTCTCTTCTTTTTGCCTCTTGCTCAGCTTTTTCTTGAAGCTCTAATTTACACTCTTCTGAAGCCATATATTTTGCCATTCTTTCTTCCTCAGCAATTGCTTTTCGTATCTCTTCTTACATAGTCGCACGTTGCTGTCGCTCTGCTTCAGTCTCAACTCTTTGTTTCGTAGCTCCACAACCACTCATCATCAACATCAATCCAACTATAAACAAAGAGAATAAAACTCTCTTAAACTCTTTTCTCAAAACCATCTCCTTTATAGAAAATAAGTTTTCATTCTACCCCCCCCATATAACAATAAGCTTAATTTATATTAAAAAAGATTGTTGATAGAAAATAAGAGATGAAAAGTTATATATTTTATGATTGATTTTTAAAAAAGACTGAAAAATTTTATTTTGAAGTTATAAAAGAAAGAATGTTGGCGACGACTTACATTCCCACCCCCGTAGGGGGCAGTATTATCAGCGATGAGGGACTTAACTTCTAGGTTC
>JAMJTX010000063.1 GCA_024281215.1 Candidatus Thiovulum karukerense
TCCTTGTTTCTCTCCCACTCTTTCTGCTTTAGATTTAAGCAAATATTATAGGCTTGATTTGAGATGAACATCTGATGAACCAACAACTCTTTCTGAGTTTTTGATGGATACATTCTATATTTAAAACCAAGTGTTACTGACTTTTTCATCGATTATTATTGCCTTGATTTTCAACATATTCTTTTAACACTTCTATCCCAACTCCTCCCGTTGTAGCCAGAAAGAATGATCTACTCCAAAAAGCTTCTTTCCAAAGTTTTGTTCTTATCTCTGGAAACTCTTTTTTAATCAATCTGCTACTTGCTGACTTATAAGCATTAATGAACTTTGTAAGTTCACTTTTTGGTTCAGACTGAAATAGCACATGAAGATGATCTATATCATGATTAAATTCTATTATTCTAATTTTGTAGTTGATAGCAATATTTTCAAATATCTCTCTAAGCCTATGTGCAATATCTGAAGTAATCACTTTTCTACGATACTTTATTACGAATATCATATGGTATTGCAACAAAAAAACAGAGTGGTTATTTGTTTCATATTCTCTTATCATTTCAGTATTTTACACGAATTAAGACTGAATTTCAAAATTTCGCGAAATGGTCGCTTTCATCCCACCACCTAAATCCTCTACGGATTTGCTAAAGAGACTTCGTCAGGAGGTGGGGGTTTTCAGCTCCATTTTTTGATAAAAGCTGTGTCCCCAATCTTATTTATTCTCTTTTGCACACTTTTGCTATATAGGAAGTATGCCAAAAGTAATAAAGCTGTATAATATATTATATAACTTAAAAGGAATTATCTTGAAAAAGCTACTTGTGACTCTGCCTCTCTTTTCAGTTGCTCTCTTAAATGCTAACTTGATTGAAAAACATAACGATAGTCTGCTTATAGGAATAGATAGCACTCTGAAGTCTATTAATGTTGAAGTTCCAGAAGAACCAACCTCAAACTTCTCTTTCAGTGTTGGAAACTATATTGAAGATGTTGAAGTTGTTGGAGAGTATCTATATGTAGTTACAGATAGGGGACTCTCTATCTACAACTACTCAACAGAGATTCCAACTCTATTGGGTAGTTTTGAAACAGAGTATGCAAAAAAGGTTGTTATCAAAGATGATAGAGCCTATATTGCTAACTACTTTGATGGTCTTCAGATTGTTGATATTTCAGATAAAAGTAATCCGATTATAGATACCTTTTTTGAGAAGCAGACCGCAGTTGATCTAGTTGTTGATGGAGATTATCTATATCTCTTAACTAAGAAGTATGGCTTATCTGTTCTTGATATATCAGAGAGACGAGCAACACTGCTCAAAGAGTTTAAGGTTGAACACTTCTCATCTCTTGTTAAAGATGGAGATAGGCTATATATATCAAATGAGTATAAAGGGGTCTATATTCTAGATGTATCCTCTCCACCATCTCCAAAGTTTGTAAGTCGAACAATTACGAAAGCTAACCGAGTTGTAAAAAATAGCGACTCAATCCGAGTTTTAAATAGTCGATTGGGAACAGTTGAGAAGATTGATGAGACCTCATCAACTGTTGTAGATTATAAAGAAGTACCTCAGATTCTATCATTTGATAGTGATGGAGAGTATATCTATACTCTTAATCTAAATGGTGAGTTGGCTATTATTGATGGGGCTGGTCAGACAGTTTTTGCTGATGGTATTCCAGCTGATGCATTAACACAATTCCCTATAACTTTAACAGCAGGTTGGAACCTTGTTGGAAATCCAACAAGCGAAAACTTCTCAACATCTCTACTGGGAGCAACAGCTCAAAACTTTGTCTCATATATTGATGGTGTTTGGATTGGAAAGCCTTCAATGATTCCTTCAAATATAGGTTTCTGGATATACTCAACAGATTCAGCTGATATGTCTATTCAGGGAACACCATCAACTCCTAATTTATCAACTCTACCTAGTGGTGATTGGTATCTTCTCTCAACTGGAACAGAGTTGAGTCCAGAAGATGGAACAACCTATATCTATAATGGTGGTCAATGGACAAAGAATCCTGAAAAGGTCTCTCCTGCACAAGGTTTCTGGTTTAAGAGATGAGGTCTCTACTCTCCAGAAATATCCCCTTTTTGGGGATAGTGATTCTATTTATTTATGCTATTAATCTAATTGGAGATAGTAGTGTTCAAACTTCTGATAATAGATCTTTGAATAGCATTATCACTCAATCGGACTATATTGCCAATATGGAGTTAGGGAGCGGTTTTAACTCTCTTCGAGGCGAAGTTGTTGGACAGAATCCCTGTCTAAAAGAGTTTGAAGTTAAGGATAAGTTCAGAAGAGAGGATTTTCTATTCTCAATCTCTGACATTAAAGATGCTTCAGAGATGGAGGAGATTCTTGACCTAAACTTTGAGGGGAGTATGAACTATGCCTCATTTGAATTTACAATTGGAGGCGATATAGATAGGGAGGAGAGTTTTGATAATAAAAACATCTACTATCTTCTCCGTATTCAGTATGAGAAAGATGACTTCTCAATAGATAATCCACAACTAACTGAAGAGGCTGAGATACTCTTTGAGAATAGTGAGCTTTATGAGGATTTCCGACAAAAGTGTGGTGATCAGTATGTGGCAACTGTAACAACTGGTTCGCAGATGATAGCTCTTATTGATATTGAGAATAATAACACCTACGACAGAACTAAACTTGAGTTAGATGCATCTATCTTTATTGGAAAAAAGATAAAAGGTAAAAATCTTGGTCTTGAGATTAGTGGCTCATTTTTAAGAGAGATAAATGCCACATCTCACAATAGAAGAGTAAATATAAAAGTTCGAGCTCAGGGAATCAAGGAGACCATACCTCTAACAATATCACCTGATGAACTATTCTATGTGATCGAGGAGTTTATAGAGGAGTCAAACAATATCGGTTCAGAGACATATCGAGATAGTCCGTATCGAGTAAGATTCCAAGATTATGCCAATGCCACATATAGACTTCAAGGCTCAACAGTTGTTCGTGAAGAGATGGCTCTAAAAGAGTATGCAACCAGAATCTCAACTTATAAGAGTCTGATATATGATATTGACTCAATTTTAAAGTATCCATATGATTTTACCAAGGGTGCAGAGAGTGTTGAGATGCTAACTCAACTGAAAAAAGAGTTAAATATCTATTTGGCACAGATCGAATATTTTCGAGGACAGTGTCAAGAACCTGATCCAAGAAAGCGGAGTTGCTTATCACTTGAGGAGCTTGAAAATCGTTACACTTTAGAGTTTAAAGATGAGTGGGAGTTAAGAGAAGCTCTTCCAACTCAAAAGAGCTTCTTCCCTGCCAACTGTTTAGAGGTTAAAGATTTCTATCACGAAACCAGCGATGGAAGTTATCGCATATATCTGGGTGGAGACAGACTGAAACCTTTCTATATCTACTGCCATAATCTGGATAGTGAAACTCCAGAGGAGTATCTACCTCTCTATAATCAATCTACACTAAATTCAGAATATCCAACTTCAAACTACTTAAGTCTTAAAAAAGTTGAGGGTGGAGAGCTGATTGATAGGTGCTACTTTTATAGTAAATATAGAGTATCAATATCTGTGGATTCAATCTCAATCTACCCATCTCAAGATAATTTTATCACCTGTAATAGTGACTCCTCAACAGAATTACCACTTCTTGGGTATATCAATAATCACTACTCAACAGAGAGTGGAGAGTTTAATATCGACTTGGCAGGAACAGGGTTTGTTTTTGATAGAGATTTAGTCTCATTCAAGGAGATAACTTATCTAGGTATGAAGTTTGAGTTTATTGAGACGGAACTTAGTTGGAGTGATGCAGAAACCTTTGCAAAAAGTCGAGGAGGAAAACTTGTCTCAATTCCCAATGCAGAGTATGAGAGTGAGATTTTCCAATTTTTAGAGGAGTATAATATAAATAGAGGGGAGTTATGGACAAGTGGAAAGAGGGATATTTATGGTGAACTTCAGTGGAGCGGTGATGAGAATCTATTTTTTGACTATCGTAACTTTGAAAAAGATAGCGACGGAGAGGAGTGTGTCTTGTTGAATATGGAGACAAAAAGATGGACAACAGCAGATTGTAGTGAGAAGAGAGCTTTTCTTATCAGCTATGATAGTGGTATTGAGGGTAAATCAGAAATAGAGTTTTCAGAGAGTCGAGAGATGGTAAAAGTTCTATTCTCAAAATCGTATAGTGATTTAAGACCAAATTACGAACTTATTTTAAGATATAAGGATTAAAAATGAGAAGAACTCTTTTACTGGTTCTGCTATTTTTTGGATTTAGCAGTGAAGTTTGGGGATATGAAGAAAGAATAGCTTATCAACCAACTGGAGCTTCTTATAAACACGACTATGTTCTAGTTGACGGCTGGGGATATGATAGTTGTGAAAACTATACAGATGAAGCAGGTAATTCAAACTATTATTTAGCAACAATTGCCGATTCTGAAGAGAACGAATGGATACACTGGCTTTTTTCTGGTCATAGTGATTGGTATGGTTTAATATATTCAACTCCAACAAGCAGTGGAGATGGTTTTAATACTGGTTCTAGTTATCGTAATTGGGCAGATGGTCAGCCAGATGGACAGAGTGACCATGCAACTGAGCAATATATAGAAGATTATAATTTAGAGGTAAATGCTATATATATTGATCATGATGGTCAGTGGTATGATGATGTTCTAGCCGTTATGCCTAGTACATTAAAACATATTTGTGAAAGTGATTATGCTACCCCAGATTATCCAGCAGGAGGCTCATGGGAATTACCAAAAAATGTTACAGCCTTTGGAGCTGATATCTCTATGGTAGAACATCGCTATCCTCCAGAAGGTTATTATGTTTCAGGTATTGAGTGTTTAATAACTGATGCTTGGTATAACACAAGTGATGTTGTTTCTACAAGTTGTAATCCAAGAAATCTAGAACCAGATACAACCTACTTTTACCAGATTAGATATGTTGGAAAGTGGGGTAAATCTACATATAGCTACAAGAATGATATGGATTGTAGTTCCGATTATTCAACATGTTTCACAACAAAAAAACTCTATCTTCCAAATATGAACTCTGTAACTTGGTCTTTACAATCCTATAACAACTCATCAAATAACTACTTTCGAGTATCAGCTACAAGTAGCACTGAAGATTATAAATATTTTACAAAGTTTGATGCTCAATACCGAGCTGTTGGAACTTCAAGTTGGATAGGTGTAGCTGAGACATCAAATAGCTATATGGACATCTCTCCAACTTCAGAAGCTCCAAGATTTGAGGTTCAAATCAAAGGTTACAATGATACAGGTTGGGGAAATTGGTCGTCTTCAAAATATATCTACTCTGTTGTTGATGGAGATGATGTAACTTGGAGTATCACACCAGATAAGAGAAGTGCCTCTATTACCCTTGACAGTGCTAATGGCTACAATATCACCTTAAGAGATTACCAATATAAAGAGTCTAGTAGTTCAAGTTGGATTGGAGTAGATACAAACAACGAAACCCTAGTTTTAGCAACTGCGCCGTAAACCCTCGCCATTCATGGCGGGGATATAAGGCGCAAATATAACGATATAATAAGGCAAAATAAAT
>JAMJTX010000064.1 GCA_024281215.1 Candidatus Thiovulum karukerense
CCTTAGCTCAGCTGGATAGAGCAATGCCCTTCTAAGGCATCGGTCACACGTTCGAATCGTGTAGGGCGTACCACTTTAAGCGGACGTGGTGAAATTGGTAGACACGCCAGACTTAGGATCTGGTGCCAAACGGTGTGGAGGTTCAAGTCCTCTCGTCCGCACCATCTTTTTATTATTCAAATACAAAATTCACAATAATTTTCAACTGTTATTTAAAATAGATATAAACTCTAACTTTTAGAATTCTATTATGAATACATTAAAGTGAAATACCTGTATAACTTATATTCTGGAACACAACTTTAGTGTATAAAAACACCTATTTTTTAAGAATAACTCCCAATTACCAATATCAGACTTGATTTGCTTGTCATTCTCGTGCTTGACACGGGAATCTAAGCCATCAAGATAATAGGAAACTCTGTTTTTATTAATTTCAAATATGTTTATATATTTATAACTGTCTCCTTCCAAAAAAAGGGAAAAGAAGGGAGACAAAATAGTCTAACTACTTTTTATCACCTTGAATATCCTTAACATCGATAATATCATAAGGCAAAGAACTTTTGAATTAAACTATCAGAGGCAATTATTTTAGAAAGAGTCTCTTTTCTTTTTGATCTCTCTTTTTTGCTCATTTTTCGTCTTTTTGAAACAGAATCAATTTCTCCTTCTTTAATAGCTTGTTGCAGTTCATTATCTGGCACTAAAACTCCTGCTTGATTTAAGAATTTCATTCTATCTCCTTTAGATTAAGATAAATATTTCTTTTATTATGGTCTATGTAAATATCTAATACAATCCATTTTAAGTTTTTATTCAATAATATCTCTTCCTCCTCTTCAAAATGACTATATTTTTCTAGATCTATTTCATTGGATATTCTATCAGTCACTTGAACAACCAAAGACCATTCACAAACATCATCAATTCTAGCATAATCAAAAGCAACTTCTCGACTTTTGCTAAATGACATTAAGGAATTATCTAAAACAACTTGTTGTCCAATAGTTAATTCTTGATATGCTTCAACCACCCTATCATCTTTTAGGACTATACCTCGATAAATAGGTTGATCTTTGTATGTGCTGTCATACTTATTAAACATATTTTCAATAATTTTACAGGACTTAATGAAATATTGTTCATCATTCGTTAAATTTGTATAATTCTTTTCAATGACTGATTTTATCTTGGCACTTCTTTCCCTGAAGTCTCCTTTTGTATATTGTTCAATAGCTTTTATTTCTTCTTTTGAATACATTATTTGCCTTTATCAATTATTTTTATTATATTTGTATATTTTAATTTTGTCTCCCCCGAAGATGGGGGAGTTATAATGTGGAAAAGTAGTTTAACTACTTCTTTTCGTCCTGAATATCTTCAACATCGATGATGTCATCATCTTCAGGTTTTTGTTGCTGTTGTCCAGCACCTGCTCCAGCTTGTTGCTGTTTAGCCATAGCCTCTTGAATCTTCTGTGCTCCAGCTGTTAGCTCTTGAACTTTTGCATCAATCTGCTCTTTTGTAGCATTGTCATCTTTAGCAAGTGCCTCAAGCTCAGATGCAACTTTCTCAATATGAGCTTTATCTTCAGCACCAAGAGCTTCACCAGCCTCTTCAAGACTTTTTCTTGTTTGGTGAGCTAAGCTATCAGCTTGATTTCTAGCTTCAACCATCTCTTTTCTTTTAGCATCAGCCTCTTTATTAGCCTCAGCCTCTTGAACCATCTGGTTAATCTCCTCGTCAGATAGACCACTTGAACCAGAGATTGTGATTGATTGCTCTTTTCCAGATGTCTTATCTTTTGCAGAAACATTTAAGATACCGTTTGCATCAATATCAAATGTAACTTCAATTTGTGGCTGTCCTCTTGGAGCTGGTGGAATTCCAGAAAGCTCAAAGTTTCCTAAAGATTTATTATCTCTTGCAAACTCTCTCTCTCCTTGAACGACTTGAATTGTAACTGCTGGTTGATTATCTTCAGCTGTACTGAATGTTTGAGATTTTTTAACAGGGATAGTTGTCCCTTTCTCAATAATCTTTGTTGCAACACCACCAAGTGTCTCGATTCCAAGAGATAGTGGAGTAACATCAAGAAGAAGAACATCTTTAACATCACCCTTAAGAACACCACCTTGAATAGCAGCACCCGCAGCAACAACCTCATCAGGATTCACAGATTTATTAAGCTCTTTTCCACCAAACATAGCAGAAACAACTTGTTGAGCTTTTGGAACTCTTGTAGAACCACCAACCATAATTACTTCATTGATCTCATTTGCATCAAGACCAGCCTCATCAAGAGCTTTAACGATATGCTCTTTTGTCTCATCAATTAAAGTATCAATCATAGACTCAAATTTAGCTCTTGTGATTTTTGTCACAAGGTGTTTTGGTCCAGTTGCATCAGCTGTAATAAATGGTAGATTTACCTCTGTCTCTGTTGAAGATGAAAGCTCTTTTTTAGCAGTCTCTGCCGCATCTTTCAGTCTCTGAAGAGCCATCTTATCAGCTTTAAGATCAATACCATTTGTAGATTTAAAATCTTCAGCTAAGTAATCAACAATTTTATTATCAAAGTCATCTCCACCTAAAAAAGCATTACCATCAGTTGAAAGAACTTCAAAAGTTCCATCACCAATCTCTAAAACTGTAACATCAAATGTTCCCGATTTGTTATCGCTAGGCTCTTTATCCTAACCTCTTACTGTTTCCAGTAAGTCCAGACTATATCTTAGTTCTTCGTTTATTGTTATTAAAAAGTCTCTTTGCCTTCTCTTTATGTTGTTCTTCATCAAATAGTGGAGATAGTTTGCAACTATTAAAATGCCATCTCTTCATATTTGACTCTCCACCACTCTTATTACAGTATGGACATTGAACTACTTTTTGTGGTTTTGCTTTGCCTTTTAAAGCTAAACTTCTTTTTCTGTTTGACACTTGACTCTGTTTTGTTCCAAAAGTGTGACCAACTAAATCACTATTGTTATCAAACTCTTCTTTAGAAACAACAACTCTTTTGCCACTTGTTTTAGAAATGGCTAAAACAGAATCTTTGCTTACAGGAACAACTTCACCACTTTTATATCTTTCATCATCTACTGATATTTGGAATGAATTCCCATCTCTATCTTTAACCGAAGCAAATCCTTTTGTATGACCAACAAGATTTTTATCTCTTTGGAACTCTTTTTTGGAGACAACAACTTTTTCTCCATTCTTGATCGCTACAACACTATCTTTTCTAGCTTTAGATATTCTCTTAAGACCATCTTCAGAGATATTGTTATATCCACCTTTGCCACCAACAGATAAATTATAATTTGATTCTTGTGAGATAAATTCTTCTGTAACAATTTCAGCTTCTCTCTTAAAAGCCTCTTCTTGAGTTGGAAAGAATTCCAATATCTCCCTTTTAAAATTTTTAGTTGAATATCTCTCAATAGCCTTTTTCAAATAGAGTCCAGAGCCTAAATATCCATCATCTAAATTATCAGTTGAATGAACACCAATATAAAACTTATCATTTAAGGTATTGGTTGTCTTATATACAAAGTTATATTTTTTACTCATAAAGAAATTTTACAAGACTCTTTAAATTAACAACAAATTTTTAAAGAACTTTCCGCACTCGTGGAAATTTATTATCTTCGACACTACTCGGTCAGACTCATTTTTCTAGTCGTTGAAGTTTCCACCTATTTCTAGGAGGCTTACCTGCTGATTGTCCAATCCAATCAATTTTCAAACCGTCGCACCTACCTTTACAGATTTCGCTGTGGTTTGATTGGCTCTCAGGAGATCTCAGTCAATTCACGGAATTTTTTACAGGAGGCTTGTCATCTGCCTATGCAGATAGTTTACCACCTAAATCATAGACAAGAACTTTCTCATCACCTTTTTTATCAAGACCATAAGCTAAAGCTGAAGCTGTTGGCTCATTGATAATTCTTAAAACATTAAGACCAGCAATTGTTCCCGCCTCTTTTGTAGCTTTTCTCTGTGCATCGTTAAAATATGCAGGAACTGTAATAACTGCATCTGTTACAGATGAACCAAGATATGACTCTGCATCTTCTTTAAGCTTTCCAAGGATTTTTGCAGAGATCTCTTGAGGTGTATAGATTTTATCAGCAACTTTAACAGCTGACATTCCATTTTTATCAACGATTTCGTAAGTAACTTTATCGTGAGCCTCTTTTGCTTTCTCCTCATTCATCATAAGACCCATAATTCTCTTAACAGAGTAGATTGTCTTATGTGGATTTGTTACAGCTTGTCTCTTTGCTGGATCACCAACAAGAATCTCACCCTTATCTGTAAAAGCTACAATTGATGGAGTTGTATTTCTACCCTCTTTGTTTGGGATAATCTTTGCATCACCCGCTTCATAAACTGATACACAACTATTTGTTGTTCCTAAATCGATTCCGATTACTGCCATATAATTTCTCCTATATTTTAGTTTGTTAACTTGTTTTTTTATTGAAGTGCTTCAAAAATAACTCGTCATTTGTTTCATTATCTGGATAACGAACAAACACTTTTCCTTTAGTTACAGATTCTTTTGGAAGAATTTTATCTTTGATATTGCCATGGTTATTTGTGTAAGATACAGTTATATTAGTATCATCAACATTTGTAACAGTTAAATTCTTCCCATTTCTATTAGTTGCCTCACCTCTGAGTTTAACAACATTACCAACCTCAAATTCTTCTGCCATGATAATTCTCCTTTAATTAGCTACACTTACCATTGTTGCTCGTAAAACTCGCTCTTTAAGTCTATATCCACTCTGAAGAACTTGAACAATCTCTCCACTCTCTGCATCAGCACTATCAACTCTCATAACAGCTTCGTGGAGATTTGGATCAAATCCATCTTCTGTATCAATAGACTCAACTCCATTTTTCTGAAGTGTTGATAAAAAGTTTTTAAGAGTAAGTTCAACACCCTCTTTTAACTTATCAACATCTGGAGTTGTCTCTGCCGATTGAATAGCCATCTGAAGATTATCAAGAACAGGAAGAAGATCTTTTGCAAACTTCTCTGAAGCATACTCGATAGCTTGATACTTCTCTTTTTCAAGTCTCTTCTTATAGTTCTCAAATTCAGAGAAGACTCGAACATACTTATCTTCACTCTCTTTTAGCTTTTTCTGAAGCTCCTCAATCTCGATATCTCTCTCATCTCGATTTTCAGATTTCTCATCAACCTCTACCTCATCAACCTCAACAGTTTCATTAAGGTTTTTCTCTTCATCTTTTATATTCTCGCTCAAAAAGACACCTCCTCTATATTCCGACAAAATTATATAACATTGAGTGAAGTAGTGTCAAGTTTGTTTAGTGTGGCAAACTATTTATAATATCCTTGATAGATTTAATCATAGTGTCACTAATATAGTCACTCTCACTATTTTCTCTCTTTAGTAAAGCTCGTCTCCAGTCACTTAACTCTTCGATTGTTTTACTAATAAGAGTTACTCCACTCTCTCCCATATCAACTAAGTACTTACCATTTGATAGTAGCTGTTTTTCAAGTTCATCAATAAGTGAGATAACTGTTTTAGCAGGTGGATATATAGATAGAACTCTAC
>JAMJTX010000065.1 GCA_024281215.1 Candidatus Thiovulum karukerense
GGATAGAATTCTCTAAAAAGGTAACCTTTGAAATTAGAGAGAGAGTATTTCTTAAACCACTCACCAATCGATTTTGTATTTGCACAGAACAGTAAAGATTTTACAGTTAGTGAAGTTCCACTCTATGAGTTTACAGGAGAGGGGGAGCATCTTGTTTTACAAGTTAGAAAAAGAAACTTAACAACCTGGGAGATGATCAACATCATCTCAAAAGAGTACAATATAAACAGTCGAGATATAGGGTATGCTGGTCTAAAAGATCGAAATGCGATGACGATTCAATATATTTCACTACCTAAAAAGTATGAAGAGAATCTAAAAGATTTTGATGAACAGAATATAAAGATCTTAAGTCAAACATATCATAAGAACAAGATAAAGATAGGTCACCTAAAGGGTAATAAGTTTTTTGTTAGACTTAAAAAGGTTACTCCAACAGATGCTACACGAATTAAGTCTATTGTTAAACAGCTCAAGAAGAGTGGAATTCCAAACTTTTTCGGCTATCAACGATTTGGAAATGAGGGTGATAACTTTCTAATTGGAAAAGAGATTCTTGATGGAAAATCTAAAATTAGAGATCGAAACAAGAAGAGACTCTTTGTAAATGCTTATCAGAGTTATCTTTTTAATAACTGGCTTTCTCAAAGAATCAGAGTGAGTAGAGTGATAGATAGTTTTAAAGATGAACAGCTTAAAGAGGCTCTTAAAGTTGCTGGACTTGAGTTTGATGATATTGAATATCTTCAGAAACAGGAGCATCCATTTAAACTCTTTAAAGGAGATGTAATGCTTCACTATCCGTTCGGAAGAGCTTTTACCTCATCAGAAGAGACAATCGAAGAGGATATTCAGCGATTCAGTAGTCGAGACATTTCACCAAGTGGACTTCTTCCAGGCAAGAGAGCGATGAGGTCAACTGAAGATGCTGAAAAGATTGAGTCTGGTTTTGTTGAAGATGTGAAGACTCAAGATGGTGAACGGCGATATGCTTGGGTCTTTCCTGAAGAGATTGAGGTAAAGTATAGAGAGAGTGATTTCTGGTTTGAGCTTAACTTCTATCTACCAAAAGGGAGTTATGCAACAACAATGCTTGAAGAGATAGCTGGAAAATCTATCCGATAGAGAGTAGAGGCTATAAAGCCTCTCTATTTTCAAATTCACCAATCTGATCTCTGTGAAACTATATTAGCTATAATTTTTTTAGTAAATTAAAAGGAGATAGTTGTGGCTGAACCACAGGAACAGGACCCGATAAAACAGAAGCTAAACAATATGCCAATGGCTGAAAAAGTGGCAATTTTACTTCTTCAACTGAATGATGAGATGACAGCAACTCTCTTTGGAAATATGAAAGTTGAGGTTATCACAGAGATCTCAAAATATATTGCTGAATCAAAATCTGTTGAGAAGACTCTTGCAACAGCCGTTCTTGAAGAGTTTTTAAGTATCTTTAAATCAAACCAGTATATAAATTCTGGTGGCTTTGAGTATGCAAAAGAGATTCTATTTAAGACTCTTGGACCAGATGAAGCTAAAAAGATTATCGATAAACTTGCTAAGTCGATGAAAGGTAATCAGAATTTTGCCTATATCTCAAAAATTAAGCCACAGCAACTTGCTGACTTTATTGTTAATGAGCATCCACAGACAATCGCTCTTATTCTTGCCCATATGGAGCCACCTGCTGCTGCTGAAACTATCTCCCTCTTTCCTGAAGAGCTACGAAGTGAAGTCTCTATGAGAATGGCAAATCTTGGAGATATTTCACCATCAATTATTAAGAGAGTCTCTGCTGTTCTCGAGAGCAAACTTGAGTCACTTGCCACTTATAAAGTTGAAGTTGGTGGTCCTCGTGCTGTTGCTGACATCTTTAACCGACTCGGAACAAAAGCATCTAAAACTACACTTGGTCACATTGAGCAGAAAGATGAAGAACTCGCTACATCAATTAAAGAGATGATGTTTACATTTGATGATATTGAGAAGCTTGATGATACTGGAATTCGTGAGATTCTTAAAGTTGTTGATCAGAATGAGCTTATGCTTGCTCTTAAAGGTGGAACTGATGGACTTAGAGAGAAGATTCTCAACAATATGTCTGAGAGAGCGAGAGTTGGATTCCTTGAAGAGATGCAGTTCCTTGGTGCTGTAAAAGTGAAAGATGTTGAAGGAAATCAGAGAAAAATCGTTGATCTTGTTCAAAAACTTATTGAGAGTGGCAAGATTCAAGCTACTGATAATGATGAGATGATAGAATAGTCTAAAAAAAGGAGTCTATTTATGGTCTACTGTATTGCTGAATTCAAGGCAAAAGAGGGAAAAGAGGATGAGCTTTTTAATATTCTAAAAGCTCTTGAGACACCTACACATCAAGAGAGTGGGTGTATTCAGTATAAAGTTATGAGAAAAGTTGAGTCTCCATTTGCAGAGGGTGAACACTATGGAATTCTCTTTAATGAGATCTGGGAAAGTAAAGATATTTTTGAGAAACATTGCCAGATGCCATATATAGTGCAGTTTTTTCAACAGCAGTGTTTAGATCAGTCTGGACTTGTTGAGAAGTGGAATGTTAACCTTTTTGAGTAGATCTACTCTGTTTTAGTTAACTGACTAATTAGAGATTTTGTTCTCTCTCCCATCAGTTTTAGGAGGCTAAGAACCTTTTTAGGGTTATTAATTAGATGCTCCCGAAAAACTGTTTTAGAGAGAACCATAACTTGTAGCTCTGTTTTTGCAAAAACATCAGCTGAACGAATATCATCTGTTAAGAGTGCAAGTTCTCCAAAAATCTCTCCCTCTTTTAAGACTCCTATTGTTTTTCCATCTTTAAGCTTCACTTCTGCTTCACCCTGAACAATTATAAAAACCTCTTCTCCTTTATCTCCAGCTGATATAACATTCTCACCAGCCTCAAAGAACCATCGTTCATAATATTGAATAAAGTCTTGCATACGATTCTTATGGATAAAATGGAGAAAGAAGTCATTTACTTTTCTCATATCGAGAATTAGAGGTTGCATCTCTAAACCTGTTAAGTTATCGATATAGACATCACCAATATCTTCAAATCCTATACTGTAAAGAAGAGAGGAGAACTTTTTCTCAATAGGAGAGAGAATATGTGTTACATAGTTAGAAGAGGCAAAATAGACAGCCATTAAGAGAAGACCAGTTGATACAGTTTTACTGTAATGCTCTGTTGAGAGGCAGAACATAGAGCAGTTCATAACATTGCTATAAGAGGGTATCTTATGTCTGTATGAGACATATTGATCAGAGGGAAGACCTATCTTAGAATCAAGTGTAACACGAACAGTTCCTATTGTCTCACCATTTTTTGAAGCAAGAAAGCTTAAAGTTGTTGGATAGGTGTCAAATCGATCAATCAACCTCTTGTCAACCCACCTATTCTCAACAAGCTGTCTCTCTTTGACAGCGATCTTATGTCTTATTTTAAAAACAGTGTCGATATCCTCTATGCTTTTTGCTACCTGTACAATAACTGGCATTATATAACCTCTTCTCTATGTAGTTATTTAAAATTATACCAGTCTCTTAGATTTATAACTCTGCTGATAATAGGTTGTCACAGATCATTTAAACAGACCATTTTTGCTATAATACTAAACGGTTAGATTTTTTATTAAAAAAAGAAATTAATTTAAGAGATAGGATAGAGATGAAAATTACAGTTATTCAAGGACCAAACTTAAATATGCTTGGAACTCGTGAGCAGAACATCTACGGACCAATTAAACTTGAGCAGATTCATAGTCAGATGAGAGATGTTGCAGGGCAGAACGGTTTTGAAATTGAGTTTTTCCAGAGCAATCTTGAGGGTGAAATTGTTGATAAGATTCAAGAGTGTTTTGGTGATTCTCACGGAATCATTATCAATCCAGCTGCATATACTCACACATCAGTCGCTATTCGTGATGCTATTAGTGCTGTAAATCTCCCTACAATTGAGGTTCATATTAGCAATATCTATCGAAGAGAGGAGTTTCGACATAAGAGTATGACAGCCCCTGTTGTTGCTGGTCAAATTACAGGGTTTGGACCATTCGGTTATCATATGGCAATGGTTGGAATGATGCAGATTTTAAATGAGATTAAGATGGCAAAAGCTCAACAGCTTGAACAGGCTAAAAAACAGCAACAGTAGGTAGAATGAATTTTCTCTTAAGAGGTGAAAACTCTGTCTATTATGAAGCTGGTTATAGCTCCGACAATGTTATTTTCTTACAACTTGGAAATGAGAAGTTTTTCATAACAGATGCTCGTTATACTGAAGAAGCAAAAGAGTCTGTTAAGAATGGCATAGAGGTGATAGAGAGTTCTAATTTAAATAGAACTCTTCGAGAGCTTCTCAGAAAGTGGAGAGTTAGAGCTATCACATATGATCCAGTAGAGTGGAGCTATAACGATTTTATTTCCATCTCTGAAAAAGTAAACACCTATTTTCAGAAAAAAGAGTACTTCTCAAAAGAGAGACGAATAGTAAAAAATAGAGAAGAGATAGAGAAACTTAGTAGAGCTGTAAATCTTGGAAGAGACTCTATCCATAAGTTTCAGAGAGAGCTTGTTTCTGGAAAGAGTGAAAAGAGAATGCATTTTGAACTTCAGATGGAGCTTCGAAACTTTGGAGATTTAGAACTCAGTTTTGATCCAATTGTAGCAGTTGGTTTAAATGCTTCTAAGCCACACTCTCTACCAACAGAGACCACTTTAAAAGATGGTGATCTTCTTCTTATAGATGCTGGAGTAAAATATAAGGGTTACTGTTCAGATAGAACAGAGACAATAAGTTTTAACGGCAGATTCAGTGATGAGGTTCAGAAAATCTATGACACTGTTCAGAAGGCTCACGATTTAGCAATTGAGAGAGCAAGAAGTGGAATGAGAGCGAGTCAAATTGATAAGATAGCAAGAGATGTAATTGAGAAAGCTGGATATGGTGATCGATTTATTCACTCAACTGGACACGGTGTTGGTCTTGATATTCACGAATTTCCAAATATAAATAGCCGAAATAACCTCATCATAGAAGATGGAATGGTTTTTACAGTAGAGCCAGGTATCTATATTCCAAACTTTATCGGTGTTCGTATTGAGGATATGGTTGTGATGGAGAGTGGAAAGGCAAAGGTTTTATAATTTAATGAAGAGAGTCTTATCAGAAGAGTTATCATTACATTATCAAACTTTTTTCCCACATAGAAGATCTGGTGGAAAGATGAGAACAAGAGTTCTCCTCTCTATTGGTGGAAATATAGGAAACACAGAGAGACGATTTAAGAAACTTATCAACTATCTTCAAAGAGATAGAAGATTTCTTGTTACATCGACTGCTCCTATTCTAAAAAATCCTCCATTTGGATTTCTTGATCAAGACTATTTCTATAACTCTCTTATAGTTGTTGAGACTAATCTCTATCCTCAAGAGCTTTTAAAAACTGTCT
The DNA here is from genome assembly GCA_024281215.1 of Candidatus Thiovulum karukerense. GTDB lineage: Bacteria > Campylobacterota > Campylobacteria > Campylobacterales > Thiovulaceae > Thiovulum_B > Thiovulum_B karukerense. Next base: position 5,466 of record JAMJTX010000065.1, read on the forward strand.
TAGCGATTGAGAAGATTTTTGGAAGAAAACGGAGTTTTAAGAATGCTCCTCGAACTCTCGATATAGATATAATATTTTTTGGAAATGAGAGGCTAAAGAGTAACCACCT
>JAMJTX010000066.1 GCA_024281215.1 Candidatus Thiovulum karukerense
ATTCACCATCAATAATAGGTGCGTTGAAGACAATACTGCTTTCTCCACCTAGTGAATCGCTCTCGCTAATGTTGAACACATCACCCGTTACTTCCCCAGACATAAACTCTAAATCGACTTTCTTAGGAAGATAGCGAATAGCACCGCCCAAGGTTCCTGCTCCGTAAAGCGTACCCTGCGGACCAATAAGAACTTCAACGCGATCTACGTCTACAAGACGCATATTCAGGAAAAGAGGGATATCACCAAAGTAGGTGGCTACCGTGCCGCCATTTGAACCAGGGCCTGATGAATTAGTATTTAGACCACGTACGATAATTGGAGAGTCGTTTCGTCCACCTTGATCTGTCACCGTAAGACCAGGTACCCAACGCGCTACGCCGTCAAGATCTTCAATATTTTGCTGGTCTAAAACGTCAGACGTTAGCGCTGAGATATTAATAGGCACTTCTTGTAGCGTGCCGCTTCTGCGCGTTGCAGTTACTTCTACTTTTTCAATTTGCTTTTCGTCTACTGCAACCGTTTGGGCATAAACGCTTGGGCTTGTGCAAGCGGCTAACACGGCGCCGGCTACAGCGGAAATATGGAAAGGAGCACTCTTACTATGCATGTTCTCTCTCTTAAAATGGGCATTACTAAAAATCACTAGCCCGTTCCATAGGAAAAACAGAGTCCTTCTGATTAAGCGTTTCTAGCGTGAATTAGGTAAATATGCGTACCGGCTCGTTCTAGGTAGCTTCTTACTTATTTTTGTTTGCTATCCACTAAAAGGGCCTAGAACCCAAGACTCAGCAGAATACGTGCCGGAATTTGCGCGCATTCTAATATAAAAAACCTCAAAAGCCAGAGCAAAACAGGATATTTATTCATTTAAAATGCAAATAATCCCACAACACGTTACACATTGGGGCGGTCGCACTTTATGAGAACTCATAAAATAATTACTTTTAACTGAAATATCAACAATCTGAAGACCATCTCTATAATTTGCAATATATGCACGATTATCTCTTACAGAAACTTTTTTAGCATACTCTGTATCAAACTTTCCAATAAGAGTTGGGTTATCTTTGTCGGAGAGGCTATATATAGACATACCTCTCTTTGTTATGACATATAGATAATCTCCAGATATATCAACATCTTCTACATACTCTCCAATTTTTAAAGAGTATTTTTCAAGAGGTTGTAACTTGTTTTGGATATCCACAGACTTTAACTCTGTTCCAGTTGAGACTAATAGAGTATCGTTATGCTTTTCTATTAAGTTCGCATTTAGAACAGCTAAAGAGAGAAGCGGTAAAGAGGTTAGTAGCTTTTTCAAGATGATTCCTTTCGGTAATTTACTCTTGATTTAAATCGCACTAATCAAGAGTTCTGTTGCTATAATGTTAGCCATTAATTTAGTTGTTGTATAGGAGATTGTGGTTTAACCGCTTAAAGTAGAATGAGTAGAACAGGGATAGCTAGAGGAGATATACGACCAACAGGGGATTGCGATGGAACCTCAGACTGTTTTTATAGACGACCAGCCGATTTTTTACGAAAACAAACAGATTATGCTGATGACCCAAGAGAGAGTTATAATGGACCACCATTTACAAAAGAGTGGCTAAATCATAAGCTCTTTATCTGGGATAGAAACATTGTCCATTTTCTATATCGTCGTGAGAATATGATGTATATGATGATGATTGGAGTTGTTTTCCTTACCATCTCATTTATGACAGTTCACTATAATATATTCTCCCATGCATCATTTGCATATCTTACTCTCGGTCTGATGTTCTACTTTATGATTACAAAAAATGAGAGTCAGCTTGTTGATATGTATATTAAGCTAAGTGCAATATATATGGTCTATCGCTACCTCTATTGGCGAATCACCGAATCGATAAGTTATGAGGGGTTTCTCGATTTTATGGGGACAATGCTTATCTTTTTCTCAGAGACATACTCAACTCTTCTCTTCTCTCTTGGACTATTTACCTCAATTATGATTCTGAGTCGTCGAATTGTAAATCTTCAGGGTGTTCCTAAAGAGGAGTTACCTACTGTTGATGTTTTTGTTCCGTCATATAACGAACCGTATCAGATGGTTGCCGATACCGTAATTGCTGCAAAGATGTTTGAATATCCTCCAGAGAGTTTAGCTGTTCATGTCCTCGATGATGGTGGAACCGATCAGAAGTGTAATGATGACAACCCAAATAAGGCAAAAGAGGCTAAAGATCGACGACAGATGTTCCTTGAGTTTGCTGAGCGAACAGGTTCAGATTACCTAACTCGTGCAAAAAACCTCCATGCGAAAGCGGGAAATATGAACTCTGCTCTAAAAGTTACAAATGGGGATCTGGTTCTTATTCTCGATTGTGATCATATTCCAACAAGAGACTTCCTTCAAAACACTGTTGGTTGGTTTATGAAAGTTCCAAAAATATTTCTTGTTCAGACTCCCCATGCATTCTATAACCCCGATCCAGTTGAGAAAAACCTAAATATATTTGGTGAAGCTCCAGCCGAAAATGATATGTTCTATAAATATATCCAGAGGGGACATGACTTCTGGGATAGTTCGTTCTTCTGTGGTTCAGCTGCAATTATTCGACGAAAGTACCTAACGATTATTGGGGGTATTGCAGGGGATACAATTACGGAAGATGCAGAGACTGCTCTAACTCTTCATGCTGCGGGATTGAAATCTGCATATATTGCTATTCCAATGGTTCGGGGACTTCAAGCAGAGAGTTTTGATGGTCTGGTTCTTCAGAGAATCCGTTGGACTCAGGGAATGATTCAGATCTTTATTCTTAAAAATGCTTGGAAATATGGTGGTCTCTCTTGGTTTCAGAAGATGAGTTACACATCGGCATCATTTTTCTGGTTTTTCCCTTTTGCACGAATGCTATTCCTCACTGCTCCACTCTTCTATATTCTCTTTGGGCTTGAGGTCTATGTGGCTGAAGATATTGAGCTTGTTGCCTATACAATGCCCCATCTAATGGTTGCTATCTTTATCTCGCAGTTTATCTATGGAAATGTTCGTTGGGGATACTTCTCCGATGTTTATGAGTCTTCACTTGCAATCTTTACACTTCCTGCTGCGATTGAGGTTATGATGAACCCGACTGACCCAGAGTTTGAGGTTACCCCAAAAGGGGAGGACTCATCAAAAGACCGAGTAAGTAACCTCGCTATCCAGTTTGTCTGGTTTTCTAGTCTATTTCTCTTTGGATTTATCGTTGGAATATATAAGTGGTTTATGTACCCAGAACTCCACGGAGCTTTGTCTATGACAATGGCTTGGCTCACATTTAACTCAGTTTTTGTTGTAACATCACTAGCGATTGCGAGTGAGAGAAAACAGTTACGAGAGTATGTGCGAGTTCCATCAAATGAGAGAATTATCGTTAAAATAGATACTGAGACATTTGTTGGGACAATTATCGATATATCTCTCTCTGGACTTGCTGCTCGTTTCTCTGATTCAGTTGTAGAACAGATGAAACCACTTCTCCACTCAGGTAAGGAGATAAAGATTCTTATATACGATAATGATGGTCGGCTCTTTGCAATTTACGGAAACTTTCTTCGATTTCTATTTGGCTCAAAATTTACGATGAGATTTAAGAATGCTGAGACAGATTTAGAGCTAAGAAAAAAGCTAGTTGCCCTTGTCTTTGGAGAGAAGACAAGATGGCACGAGATGGACTATCAGGAAGATCCTCGATCACCATTTTCAAGTCTATGGCTTCTCTTCTCAAATGCAGCAAAGTCAGCAAGTATCAGAATGGCCTACAAAATGACATTCTGGGACTTTGTTGGTGAAGTTAGAGTCTGGTTAAAAATAGATCCACCACCTCAAAAAGATGATGATTAAAAATAACCCCTCATAATTAATCGACAAAAATGCTATACAAACTGTCGTGACTAACTCGTAGAATATAATCAAAATATTTTTAGGAGTTGCCATGAGAAGAGTATTAACAATCGCTGGTTCAGATAGTAGTGGTGGGGCTGGTATTCAAGCTGACCTTAAGACTTTTGAAGCCTTTGGGGTAAGTAACAGCTACTTGAAAACTTATATATATTTCTATATAATTGCACAAAATGGATAAGTTATTAAGCATACAAGAAGCCAGTAAAATATTAGGTGTTTCGGAAGGTACTCTACGAAGATGGGAGAGAGAGGGTAAATTATATCCCGATGAAAGAACAAAGGGGAACCAGAGAAGATATAAACTCTCTTCAATTAAACCAGAGTTAGTATTTGGAAATGAAAATAAAAAAACCCTTGCCTATGCAAGAGTTTCATCAAATGACCAAAAAGCAGATTTAGAAAGACAAAAAGAGGTTTTAGAACTTTACTGTGCTTCACACGGTTGGGAGTTTGAGTTAATAAGTGACCTTGGAAGTGGAATAAACTACAATAAAAAGGGGCTAAAAAGATTAATCAACTCAATTATTGAGAATGAAGTTCAGAGACTTGTAATAACTCATAGAGACAGACTATTAAGATTTGGTGCAGAACTAATTTTTTCAATATGTGAAGCTAAAGATGTTGAGGTTATAGTCATTAACAAAGGTGAAAATAGAACATTTGAAGAAGATTTAGCACAAGATGTTTTAGAGATAATTACAGTTTTTAGTGCAAGAATGTATGGAGCAAGAAGCCATAAAAACCAGAAGATGTTAGATAAGCTAAAAGAAGCTGTTGATGTTAGCACACAAAATTGAGTTAAAACCAAATAACCATCAAAAAACATATTTTCAAAAAGCTTCTGGTATTTCTCGCTTTTCTTGGAATTGGGCTTTAGCAAGATGGAATGAACTCTATAAAGCTGGAGAAAACCCATCAGGAATGAGCCTCAAGAAAGAGTTTAATTCTCTAAAGAAATCTCAATTCCCATTCACTTATGAAGTTACGAAATATGCTTCACAACAACCATTTATTCAGCTTCAAAGTGCTTTTAAAAGTTTCTTCAAAAAAGAGAGAGGAAGACCAAAATTTAAGAAGAAAGGAAAGTCAAAAGATAGTTTTTATATCGGTGGAGACCAGATTCAAACAGTTGGAACAAAAGTAAGAATTCCAAATTTAGGCTGGGTAAAAATGAGAGAGAGTCTAAGATTTGGTGGAAAAATCCTAAATGCAACAGTAAGCAGAATAGCTGATAAATGGTTCATATCATTTGGAGTTGAACCATCTCTGAGCTATTTACCTCCCAAAAACCAAAGGAGTGTTGGAATAGACTTAGGTGTGAAATCATTAGCTACCCTCTCAAATGGAACAAATCTTGAGAGTCCAAAACCATTAAAAAGATTTTTACGAAAATTACAGAGATTGAACCGACAGTTATCAAAAAAGGTTCACTCTCGAAAAAAAGGAGATAGAACTCCTCAATCAAATAATTA
>JAMJTX010000067.1:0-16625 GCA_024281215.1 Candidatus Thiovulum karukerense
CACCACGAATATGAGAATCAGACTCGATTTCTGGAGATTGAAGAGTTTATCGAGACTTTTAATCAGTCGGTTGGTGCAAATATTGATCATACGAAAAATAGATTAATTACAAGAGTTCGAGATGCTATCGACAATCTAAAAGAGCTTGAAATCGAGATTGATATGCACCTCAAGACTTTTGGACGACCAGTTGTTGGGGTTAAATTTCTATTTCGTAAAGTTCCAAAGTTAAAGGCTATTATCTCAAAAGCGGTAGATTTTACGGTAAAAACGGCAAAACGGACTTTCCAGAAAGTGAAGAGTTCCGTTTCCCAAAAATCTGAAAATTGGCGAGAGTATTCCGAAAACAAGAAAACTGAAGAGCATCTTGAGATGGTTAATGTCGCTGAACGACATGCGATGAGAAACTTCTTAACGATGGATTTTTTTCCAGCAGTTCTGAAAGCGAAATATTTTCACTGGCTTGATGATGGTCAAAAATGGATAAAAGAGCAGTTTCAAAAAGATGATGGTACTTTTAAGATTTCGCTACCGATGGCTGAGACTGTATTTAAAAACTACCAACGACTCAAATCATATACGAAGATGTATCGAAATGGACTTTTTGGCGATGGTGAATTTCAGTATGCCACTAAAGTTGATAAGAAGATATTTATAACTGCAAAACACCCGACAATTCCATCAATTGAAGCTAAAATATTGGTATTAGAACTCTGACGATGAGATTCCCGTGTGTAGCACGGGAATGAGACTATTTTGTCACTCTCTTAAATTGATTCAGGGATAAACTCTAAGAACCTCTTAAAATCTATTAAAGATATATCTCGTCTGGCAATAACTCTTAACATTGGTCTTTCAACAGTTGGTGGGCGAATTGCTCCAACTAAAAATCCATTTCTTAAAATCCTATCTCTTGCTCTGATAACCTCTTCTGAACTACCCATCTGGATAGGGAAGATTAACCCTTTTTTATCGAGTCCAAGTCTTCGGTTAAATAGTTCTCTCCGTTCCGCTATATCTTTGCCAAAGTGTAAGATACTCTCAAAAATATATTCGATAGAAAAGTGTGCTAAAAGTGTGTCAAAAAGAGATGGTGCAGTAGAGTAGATAATCGGTTTTGCTCTATTTTCAAGAAATGAGATAATCTCATCAGATGCTAAAATATAAGCCCCATAACTTCCAACAGCTTTGCCAAGAGTTCCCATTTTGATATGGTTTGGCTGTGGCTGAATATTATAATAGTCAAAAACTCCCATTAGGCTATCACCTAGAACACCAAAACTGTGAGCCTCATCAACAATAAGAATTGCATTAAACTCATCAGCTATATCAAAAACATCTTTTGGAACAATATCACCACTCATCGAGTAGATTCCCTCAACGGCAATGATTTTTCTTTTGGCTTTTGAGTTTTGAAGAAGCTCTCTTAACTTTTTCATAGAGTTGTGTTGAAAGATATGAACCTGTCTCTTTTTTAATATTCTAGTTGCAACGACTCCACTTGCATGGTATTCACTATCCATAAATAGTTCATCGCCACCTCTAATAAGAGACTCTATTAGTCCAAGATTTGCTAAAAATCCACTTCCAACAGTAATAGCTCTCTGAAACATATGAACTCTAGCAAGATACTCTTCAAAATCTCTATGCACTTGGTGATACCCATTTACAAGCATAGATGCTTTTGGAGAGAACTGATGATATGCACGAAGTTGAGAGACTGTGTATTCAAACGGCTCATTAATGTGAGAGATTCCCAGATAGTCGTTTGAAGCTAAGTCAATTAGCTCCTCGCTATATATCTTTCTCTCTCGCAACAGTCCCTTTTTTCTAATTGCACTTAGCTCTTTTGTGTAGAAGCTCATCTTAAAATTGTGTTCCAAATCCAAAGCTCATCTCAAAAAGAGATGGATCAGTATGTCCATAGTTTGCTGAGACACCTCGCAACATCAATATATCTGTTTTACAATCTATATTTTGGGGACACACTTCACTGCATAGACCACAAAGGGTACAGTCCCAAACTCCGCTATTTTGAATTGTATCAATAGCTCCACTCTTCTCATCTTCCGAAAGATTGTGAAAACGACTCCAGAGACGAGATAGAATTAGAGGAGTTTGGAAGCTACTATTAACTTCAAGAACAGGGCAAGAGCTGTTACAGAGATTACATAAAATACAAGTTGAATCATCTGAAGCTATTGGAAGAGTCGAGAATTTATCAAGTGATGAATCTTTATTAACTATCAAATCTCTCTCAACAGTGAAGTTTTTCATCGGTGATACCTCATCATCATCAACGACTCTATATTGACAAGCTAAAACTTCTCTATCATTTACACGAATCCCACAAGCACCACAAACTGAGCTACGACACGATGAAGAGTATGTAAATGAGCTATCCAACTTATCTGATATAAACTCAAAAGCCTCTAAAAGAGTTGGCTCCTCTAACGGTATCTCAAAAATAGATAGGGCATTTTGAGGCTCTCTCTCTCTATTGTATCTTTGAATCTTAATCTTCATTTTACTTCTTTGGTCTAAATGCTTCTATTACAGATGTGTCAGTCTCAAGATAGTAACCATCAATCAGGTCAATACAGTACGGTACGGCTGGAAAAACAGCATCTAAACATTGTCGTATAGCTTTTGGCTTACCTGGAAGGTTTATAATAAGAGAACTATTTTGACTCTCTCGAATTCCGGCAACCTGTCGAGATAAAATAGCAGTTGGGACATATTGAAGACTAACTTGTCTCATCAACTCTCCAAATCCGTCCATCATCTTATGGCAAACATTCTCAGTAGCCTCTGGAGTAACATCTCTCTTTGCTGGACCTGTACCACCTGTTGTAACTATCAGATTACAGCCTACTCTATCTGTAAGCTCTATCAGAGTCTCTTCGATAAGGTTCTGCTCATCAGGTACTAATCTGTATTCTGCTTCCCACTCAGTTGATAGATACTCATTCAGAGTCTCAATGATCGCTTTTCCAGATATATCTTCATAAACCCCTTGACTCGCTCTATCAGAGACTGTAACAACACCAATTTTTATACTCATATTAAATTTCACACCTTAAATTTTTCAAGAAAGATAAATATGCTTCCAAATAGAAAAACAGTGAAAGCAATTAAGAAGATTTTAGCAAAAATATAGGAGATTCCCGTATAGAACACGGGAATTAAAGAGAGAGTAGTTTGAGGGTTACATCACTCCTCGTTCATACATAGCTCTCATTCTCTCTTTCTCTTTCTCTCGCTTATCTTTTTCAGCAAGAATTCTTCTATATCCATCAACACTAAATTTAAACCATATTAGAGTTGGTGAAGCGATAAAGATTGAGCTATATGTTCCAACAACTACACCAACAAGAAGTGTAAATGAGAAACCGTAGATAATCTCACCACCAAATAGGAAGAGAGTTAAAACAACAAAGAAAGTTGTTAAAGATGTAAGAGTTGTTCTTGATAGAGTTCGGCTTACAGACTCATCAATAATATGAGATAGGGTAATGTCTTTAAATTTCACTAATCCCTCTCGGATTCTGTCAAATACAATAATTGTATCGTTTAGAGAGTATCCTAGAATTGTTAATAGAGCTGCAAGTGTGTCGAGATTCACTTCAACTTGAAATAGGACAATAGCTCCAAGAGCAATTGTTACATCATGGACAAGAGCAAAAATTGAAGCTAGTGCAAATCTCCACTCAAAACGGAGTGAGACATAGATAAGGATAGATATCATTACAAGAGCTAGAGATGTTAATCCCTGTTCTCGCAGTTCGCCTCCAACTTTTGCACCAACCATATCAACTCGTCGAATCTGATAATCACCAGTCCCCTTTAACTCCTCTCGAACAACATCACCAATATCTTTCTGAAGCTCACCAGAAGCTTTTTTGATCTTGATAATCACCTCATCAGGCGAACCAAACTCTGTTATCGAAGCCCCATTGAATAACTCATTATCAGAGAGAGCTTCTCGAATTTGAGATATTGGAGCTTCCTCGCTATATTTAACTTGAACAAGAGTTCCACCAGCAAAATCGATTCCAAAATTCAACCCTTTTGTAAAGAGAAGAGCTATTGAGAGAATCATCAAAGTTAATGAGATTGAGAGAAAGAGCTTACTCTTACTCATAAAACTGTATCTATTTGTTACTCTAAAGAGTTCCATCTACTCAACCTCCATTTTAATATTGAATTTATTATCTATATATTGGTCTAAAAGCTCAAAGTTCCCAAACATTGCAACAAGAGAGTATGTTGTAAATAGCTCATATAGATTTATATATTGACCAGATTTACTATCTATCTGAATATTTAAGAGTTTTAACTTCTCATTCTTAATCCACTCTTTGAGAACCCCTTTAAACTCTTCAGAAACTTTGATATTTTCCTTAATCTCTGAAGTTGTCTCTTCTGCTAACAGTGATAGAAACATATCTTTTGAGAGATTCTCATCACTATCTTTCTGAAGCTCTTCATATAGGTAGTCAAAGATTGCCCTTTTTGTGGAAAGAACTCCAATATGTCTCATTCCATACTCTTGAGTAGCATTGTGAATATCTAGGTCAAATGATAGATTTAATCCTACCATTGATGTATCTACTGAGAATTCCGAGAAGTTTAAGTTAAAATCGTTTCCAGTAACTCGTGCTTCACCAACTGCTGTAATGTTGAAACTCTCATTAAGATCGTTAGTAGATAGAAGCTCACTATTTGGAATTGATGCTGTATCAACAATTCTAACATCACTCATACCTATCTTAACTGGTATAGTGGCATTAATCTCATTTCGACTCTCAAAAACAGCTCCAACACTCTCTACAATTATCTTATCAGCTGTTAAAACACTCTTATTTCCTTCACTATACTCAATTTCTGAGATAAAGCAGAGTGTCTCAGTAACACCAACACAGTAGAGTTCTCTATATTGAAGCCCTTCAACTTTAGCTAACTCTTTTTCAACAACTTTCTCAACTTCGCTATTTTTGAAGAGGACTCCAGCAGTTGCAAATGTTCCAACAAGGGCTAGAGTGATAAATATTCTATTTAACATCTACTTCTTCTCTCCCTTTGGAAGACCAAAGAAGCCACTTCCTCTTTTAGCAACAGAGTTGGCAATCGACTCATAGATACCTCTAGTTCCAAGGATTGCTGTTAGCATAGAAGCTAAGATACCTATACTAATAGTGATAGCAAACCCTTTAATTGGTCCATTTCCATAAGCATATAGAACAACCGCAGCGATAAGAGTAGTTATGTTTGCATCAAGAATAGCAGTAGTTGCTCGTTCATAACCCTCTGAGATAGATTTACTTACACTCTTTCCAGCATAAAGTAGCTCCCGAATTCTTTCATTGATAATAACATTGGCATCAACTGCCATACCGACTGTCAAGACAATTCCAGCCATACCTGGTAGAGTCAGTGTTGCACCAAAGAGAGACATAACTGCAAGAATAAGGAATAAATTTGTAATTAGTGCGATATTTGAGACAATTCCAGCTCGACCATAATATAGAATCATAAAGATGATAACTAGGATAAATCCACTAACGAGTGCAACTGTTGCTGATTGAATTGAGTCAGCACCAAGTGATGGACCAATACTTCGTTTCTCCATAATATAGACAGGAGCAAGTAGTGCACCACTTCTTAGAGCGATAGCTAAATCTTGAGCCTCTTGAAGCTGGAAGTTTCCAGAAATTTGACCGCTTCCACCACCAATTCGTTCATTGATAACAGGAGCAGAGAAGACTTTTCCATCAAGAACAACAGCGAGTCTATTCCCAACATTTTTACCTGTAAAGTTTCCAAAAACCTCAGCACCAAGTGAGTCAAGTTTAAATGTGATAACTGGTTGTTGCATCTCATTAAAGACAACATTTGCATTTGTCAATCTTGCACCATCTAAAATAGGGATAGATCTTACAAGATATTTAACATTCTCATCTATAACATCTGGAAGAAGTAGGTCACCATAGTTGTCAGCTTGTGCATTGGTCATTATTCCAGCTTGGGCTTGGTGCGACTCATCAACAGCCATTAGATATAGTTGAGCAGATTTTGCGATGAGGTTTCTAGCTCGTTGCTCCTCCTCTTGAGTCTTGATACCTGGAAGCTCAACAAGAATCTTATCTTCACCCTGTTTTGCAACAGTCGGTTCAGCTAGACCAAACTGATCTAAACGGTTACGAATCGTCTCAACAGCTTGATTGAGTGCCTGTTGCTTGATAATCTCTTGCCCCTCTGGTGTAATCTCAAGTGAGACACTCTCTCCAGAAATGGTAAATTTTGTATGTTCAATCTTTGACAGATATCTCTCTATACCTTCACGATCATCTGAGTCTAGAAATAGAAAGTGAATCTCCTCTCCATCAATTTTAAGATCCTCAATAAAGATGTCATTCTTATCCGCAAAATAGTTGATGCCTGTTGCTATCGACTTAACTTTTGATTTTATCGCCTCTTCACTCTTTACCCCAAGGAGCATATGGAGACCACCTTGAAGGTCAAGCCCCAAGTTGATCTTTTTTCCGCCCTCTGTCTGAAGTAGAGATGGGACTGAAAAGACAATCCCAAAAATTGTAGCGAGTGAAAATATTACTAAACGGAAGTTAAGCTTCATCTTGCTTTCTTAGAACTGACTCTTTATCAAGTCTAACTTCTACATTGTCGTTAAGTTTAACTTTGAAGAAATCCTCTTCAACCTTAACAACTTCAACAATAAGACCACCGTTTGTTACGATTTTGTCTCCTTTTGTTAATCCATCAATCATCTCTTTATGCTTTTTGACCTGCTGTTGTTGTGGTCGAATAACAAGAAAATAGAAGATTGCAAAGAGAACAACTAACGGTAAAAATGAAGCTAAAAAGCTACCTTGTCCTGCTGATTCCATCTATAAAATCCTTTAAAAATTTTGGTTGGATTTTAACATGTTTTAAGAAAGGATAGTTTCTGCAATCAACCTAATAGATAGTTTGTATTCCAAGCTATCTATTTCCGTATTTAAGTTTGTTATGAAAATAATTTACGGTCGTTCATAGCGGGGATATAAGGCACAAATTTTCTGTATAATTATAGGCAAGACACCGCAGAAAGTACGGATATTAATGCCTGAAATAATAAAATATCTCTGGCTTTTAAGGAGGAGTGCAATTTAACTATGCTTATCAGTTAAAGCACAAGAAATTGATGCAAATTTTACAACATATTATATTATCTATTCTACTGTTAAGCTCCATAGGTTGCAGTGGAAGTGACTTAAGCAATGAAGAGAGCAGTAGCTCTACTCAAACCGAAGATAATCTCACGGCTTTAGATAGTAACAATAGTATAGAAACTAATAACTCTACCCCAATCTCTATCGATGAAAATACCACAGCAGACAATCTACTTGAAAACTCAGAGGAGAATAACTCTACTGAGATGGATAATAGCACTCCTGAAGTTGATGAAAATAGTAGCAGTAATAGTACTCTTGAGGAGATAGATAGTAATAGCTCTGAAATAATAACAGAGAGTGAATCAGAAAGTAGTGAGCCTGAAACAGATAAACCTGCTGTTGAGGAGACTCCATATATCAACCCTTTTCAGCCAGACACAGCAACAATAATCGATCCTGATGCACCAGAATATATTCCAGAAGTGGTTGAGAGACTCTTTATAGCCGATAAAGAGGTTAGGAAACTCTCAGGTGAAATCTCAATAGACTCAATTCTACACTCACAATATCTATGGCAAATTGATGGTGAGGTTAGGGTTCTTGAAGGTACTTCAGTAACTATTGAGGCTGGAACAACTCTTTTTGGAGAAGATGAGACCTCATCACTCACTTTTGAAGATGGATCAACCCTTGTTGCAATTGGAAAAAAAGATTCAACTATCATATTAACATCAAAAGCTGATGTTGATGGTAACCGAACAGAGGCTGGAGAGTGGGGTGGATTAACTTTAAAAAGCAGTAATACCTCTGTTCTTAAATATCTTCAGATTCTATATAGTGGAAAGAGTCGTCCATCACTCCAATTTATAGATGAGAGTAGTGATACAGTTGTTGAGTTTGTTGAGATCTACCTCTCTAAAGATAGTGGAATTGAGATAAGTGGAGGAGATGTTAATATCCGAAATTCAATTGTTGTCGGTGCAACAAGAGACTCTCTCAATCTTCAGAGTGGCTGGAGTGGTTTTGCTCAAAATATATTTATTGAACAGAGATATGAACAGCTTGGAACTCACTCTTCAGCTGTTCAGTTAGATAGCTCGATTCATAGTGCTATTTTAAGCAACTTAACTGTTCAGAGTGAAGTTAGTGGTGTTGGTGCTGGAGTCTATATTGAAGATGGTGGAATTTTAAATCTATACAACTCATATATTACAGGGAAGAGAGATGAGGTCTGTATTGAGGCAGAATCTCTCTACTCTCATACTCTTCAATCTAATATTATCGGTAGCTGTGTTGGAGGTTCAGCAAAGTTAATAAAAATCGATTCATCAATTAACTATATTTCAACAGGTTCTATCGATTGGGGTGAGGCAGATAATATTGAGGCAACAGATCCAAAAACTTTTGGAGAGTGGTTCGATAGTTATAATATAAACTACATAGGCTCATATAATACAGATAATCCAAATCCTTGGTGGAAAAGTTGGAGCAAGGGGGTAGAGAATTGAAAGTAGGTGTTATTGGTGCAGGAAAGTGGGGAAGTGCTTTAAGATTTGCACTCTCTCAGAAAAACAGAGTATATATTCACTCTCGAACAGAACGAGATATTGAAGATTTTGTACCGCTTGAAGATATTTTAGATTCAGATTATCTTATTGTCTCTATCTCAACTCAAGCTCTGGGTCGTTGGCTAAAAGATAATTTTCAAGATAGAGGACAAAAAGTATTAATAGCATCTAAAGGGATAGATATTGAGAGTGGTAAGTTTCCATCAGAGATATTTGAGGAGTTTCTTCCAAAAGAGAGGATAGCTTTTCTCTCTGGGCCATCATTTGCAACAGAGGTTCAGAAATCTCTACCAACTGCTCTTGTTATCAACTCTCAAAATCTTGAAGTAGCTAATGAGTTTGGAGAGCTCTTTCCAGACTTTATAAAGATATATAGCTCAAAAGATGTTATCGGTGCCGAAGTTGCCGGTTCATATAAGAATATATTAGCCATTGCCTCTGGAATCTGCGAAGGGCTTCAACTTGGCAACAATGCAAAAGCTAGTCTTGTCTCTCGTGGATTGGTTGAGATGGCTAGAGTTGGAAAAAGCCTTGGTGGAGACGATGAGACTTTTTTAGGGTTGAGTGGAGCAGGTGATCTATTTTTAACAGCAAATAGTACAATGTCCAGAAACTATCGTGTTGGAATTAAATTAACAGAGGGTAAAACTCTTCAGACTATTTTAGGTGAGCTTGGTGAAGTTGCTGAGGGTGTTAAGACGGTTGAAGCGATAATGGGACTTAAAGAGACAAAAGAGCTATATACTCCTATTGCTGATGAGGTTTATAAGATCCTCTATAGAGGTGTAACACCACAAGAGGCTCTACATAACCTACTAATTCAGAGTTAGTAGATTAAAAGCTAGTAGATTTAGACGGAAAAATAAGCTTTTTTTGATAGAATCATGGGCAATATTAAATAATTTTAATTCAGGGTTAAAATATTATGGTTGAAGAGTTTGATTTAAAACAAGAGTTAAAGAGAATGAGTATTCTGTATGTAGAAGATGAGGAGATGACTCGAAAAACTTTCGAGAGATCCCTTAACAGAATGTTTGGAACAATACATCAGGCTGAAAATGGGAAAATAGGTCTTGAGATATTCCAGAAAGAACATATAGACCTTATACTAACAGATGTAAATATGCCAGAGATGAATGGTCTTGAGATGTCTGAAGAGATAAAGAAGATTAATAAGAGAGTTCCTATTATCATCTCATCAGCATACAACGATTCAAACTTCCTTATGCAAGCAATTGATATAGGAATTGATCACTATATTACAAAACCAGTTGATATGAAAAAGTTTCGAGCTAGACTTGAAGAGATCGCTATCAACTTTTATAATAAACGAGTCTCAGAAGAGCGAAAGCGAGAGTTTGAGTTAGAGAGAAAACTCTTTGCCACTGTTCTAAACTCACAATCTGCTATTGCCGTGCTATTTACAAAAGATGACAATATCTTGTTTATGAATGAGAAGTTCTTTAAAACCTTTAATTTTGTTGATGTTGATGAGTTCAAAAAGAAGCACAACAATATTAATGAACTATTTGTGGATTACCCTGAACTACATGATGCAAATGGTTGGGCTGAGATTCTTCTTAAAGAGAGTATTGAAAAAGTTACAATGATTGACTCTCAAGGTAAAAAGCAGATATTTAATATCACAATCACACCTCTTCCACCAGAAAATGAAGCTGATTACAGTATCACTCTCAATAATGTCACTCAACTTGAAGATGCTCTTGTAAGAGCTGAGGAGTCAAATAAGGCAAAGAGTGACTTCCTTGCAAATATGTCTCACGAGATTAGAACACCTATGAATGGAATTATTGGATTTGCAGAGGTGCTAAAAAAGAGTGAGCTGAACTCTCAACAGCGAGAGTTTGTAAATATCATCTCAAAGAGTGCCACAAGTCTTCTCGATATTATTAATGATATTCTTGACTTCTCAAAAATTGAGAGTGGAAAACTTGACATTGAACATGCTGAGTTTAACCTATTTGACGAGTTTGAACCAGTTATTGAACTATTCTCTGCTAAAACATATGAGAAAAATATTAAGCTCATCTCATTTATTCACCCAAAACTTCCAGCTTCAATCTATGGTGACTCATTGAGAGTTAAACAGATTCTTATTAACCTTATCGGAAATGCTATTAAATTTACACCTGATGGTGGTGTTGTGAGAATCAGCATCTCAACAGTTGCAGAGAGTGCTCAGAGTGTAAAAGTTCTCTTCTCAGTAGAGGATACAGGAATTGGTATTCCAGAGAGTAAGCAGGAGCTAATTTTTACACCATTCTCTCAAGCTGACACATCAACATCTCGAAAGTTTGGTGGAACTGGTCTTGGTCTTGCCATCTCAACAAAACTTCTCTCTCTTATGGGAAGCAAACTTCAGCTAGAGAGTGAAGTAGGAAAAGGTAGTAGATTCTTCTTTGAAGTTGATTTCTCTGTTGAAAATAAGAAATTTCCTCATAAGTTTGAGGCTCAACAAGATCTCAATGTTGCAATTTTCCACTCTCCAGAGACTGAGATATATGAAGAGTTATTGAATGACTATTTAGGAGCTTTTGATCTTAACTCTATTAGATTTAAAACTGTTGAAGAGCTTGAAAAGATTGCATATCCAAAAGCTGTTATATTTTTAACAACTGTGATAGATTTAGATGTTATCGACTTCTTAACAGAACACGAAATCTCTAGAATTCTTATTACAGATAAGCAGTTTGAACTCTCTGATAGTGAAAAAGACTATTTTGATGAGGTTATTCACCACCCAATTAATGGTTCAAAAATATTTGATGCTCTAATCAAATATATAGACAAGCTCTCAGATGTTGAACACTCAACCGATGATAGCCATGAACCAATCTCATTTGCAGGTAAAAATGTTCTTGTTGTAGAGGATAATGATGTCAATCAACAACTTATCTCATTTATGCTTGAGATGTTAGAGATTAATGTTGTTATAGCTGAAGATGGTCGCCAAGGTGTTGATACCTTTAAAGATGGTGAGTTTGATCTGATTTTAATGGATATCAATATGCCTGTTATGAACGGACTTGAAGCGACAAAAGAGATTATTGATGTTGAAAAACTAAATAACTCACTGCACACACCTATTGTTGCACTAACGGCAAATGCTATTAAAGGTGATAGAGAGAGATTTATCTCTTACGGTATGGACGACTATCTATCTAAGCCTATCGATAAAGGTGAGCTAGATAGAATCCTAAACACATATCTAAAATAGGATATTTGCAGATATGCTCAATCTACGACAAGAGTTTTTAGAACTTATGCATGAGAGACATGCTTGTAAGATTTTTGATCGAGATAGAAAAATATCGAGTGAAGATCGAGATTACATATTAGAGGTAGGGAGACTATCTGCCTCCTCTTTTGGAATGGAACATTGGAAGTTTCTCATTATTGATAACCCTGAAATTAAAGAGAGAGTTCAAGAAGCTTGTTGGAACCAGCCTCAAATTACGACATCATCATTTTTAGTTGTTATTCTTGCAAGAAAAGATATGAGGAGCAGTAGTCAATATGTCTTAAATAGATTTATGGCTAGAGGGCTTGAGGGTGAAGCACTAAGTAGTTATATAGAGAAGTATTCAAACTTTATAGATGCGAGAAGAGATGATGAGATAACTTTTTGGTCAAAACAGCAGACATATATCGCTATGGCAAATATGATGAATGGTGCTATGGCAATCGGTATAGATAGCTGTCCAATTGAGGGATTTGAAAAAAATAGAGTGAATGAGATTTTAAACTTCGATAAAGAGAAGTTTGAATTGTCTGTTATTCTACCGTTTGGATATCGCATCAATCCAAAGAAAGAGAAGAATCGTCAGGATATTAAAGAACTTTTAATAACTCTTTAAGAAAGCATATTAAAAGTGGTGAGGATTGCACCTATTTTGATACTTTCGTCCCTTGATAGCTTGTGCAAAAACTGTTATTTTGACACCAAGGTTCTTAGCAATGGCTTTGATAATTCTGCTATTTCTTCGTGGATATGTAAATAGGAGTTGATACTCCTCTCCGCTACACCCTATCTGTCGAGGTATCTTTTTTGTCACTCTAAAACCGACTCGACTACTCTTTGAGATGTGTTGAAGCTCACTAAATAGACCATCAGATATATCTAACCCTGAGTTGATATATTTTGCCACTCTATAAATAAACTCTCTCTGAAGTTGTGGTTTAATGAAACGACTCTTTCTATCTACTCTTCTACCTTTAAGAAGTTTTTCAAGGTCTCGTTTTGTACTTCCTAACCTCTCTGTATATGCAACAAAATCACCACTTTTTGCACCTGACCTTAAAATTGGTTTGCCTCGCAATTTTCCAATAACTGTTACAGATATATCTAGTTTAGAGTTTGATATAGTGTCTCCACCAACAATCTCAAACTTAAAATCTTTCTCAGCTCTTTTGAATCCTGAAGCAAGAAGTTGTAAATCGCTTTTACTGTAATTTTTTGGAATGGCAACTGTTAAAAGCCCATATTGTGGAGTTGCATTCATTGAGTATATATCTGAGACATTAACAGCTACTGATTTATAGGCTATCTCATCTAAAGAGAACCACTCTCTTTTAAAGTGGATATTCTCAAAAAATGCATCTTGAACAACAACACTTTTACCATCAAGAATTGCCCCATCATCACCAATATATTTTGATTTAAACTGATTGATAAAGTAGCTCTCCATACTCTTTTTCAAAGTTGAAACTCCTCTTGACTGCTTCCAGATAGCTTAAAGAGTTCATAACTTTTTTTAGTTGCTACTCGTCCTCGCGGAGTTTTTTCAATATATCCATTTGCGATGAGGTAAGGTTCAATCACCTCCTCAATTGTTCCAATATCCTCATTGAGAACTGCTGAAAGAGTCTTTAAACCGACTGGTTTGCCCCGAGAGTCCATCAATCTATTTAAGATAGCTATATCCATCTCATCAAAGCCGTGACTATTTATCCCAAGAGATAGTAGAGCTGATTCCGTTCGCTCTTGAAGAATCTTCACCTCATCAGAGAAGTCTGCAAAGTCTCGGACTCGCTTTAAGAGTCTAAGAGCTATTCTTGGAGTTCCTCTTGACCGTTTAGCAATCTCAAAAGATGCACTCTCGTCTATATCTTTTCCAAGTTTCCCACTCGCAATTGAGACGATTTGAGAGAGTTCGATATCTTTGTAGAACTCCATTCGGAAGTGAATTCCAAACCTCTCTCGAAGAGGTGTTGAGAGCATTCCCGCTCGAGTTGTTGCTCCAACAAGTGTAAATGGTGGCAGGTCAATCTGAACTGTCTGTGCTGATGGACCAGAACCGATAATAATGTCGAGACGAAAATCCTCCATTGCTGAGTAGAGAATCTCCTCAATTGCTGGAGATAATCGATGAATCTCATCAATAAATAGAATATCTCCACTATTTAGGTTTGTTAAAATTGCCGCAAGGTCTCCACTCTTCTCAATCATTGGGGCAGATGTAACTTTCAGATTGCTTCCCATCTCATTTGAGATAATAAAAGCTAGAGTTGTCTTTCCTAGCCCTGGAGGTCCAAAGAGAAGGACATGGTCAAGAGACTCCTCTCTCTTTTTTGAGGCATGAATAAAAACTTTAAGATTATTTATAACTTTCTCTTGACCAATATATTCGCTTAACTTTTGAGGTCTAAGAGACTTCTCAAACTCACTATCAAATTCAAGTCTCTGAACATCAACTCTTTGGCTACTCAATCTCTATCCTAATCTCTAATTCGTTTGACTTTTGCACCGAGTGCATTAAGCTTCTCTTCAAGATTCTCATACCCTCTGTCAAGGTGGTAGATTCGATGGACTTTTGTTGTTCCAGTGGCTACAAGTCCAGCCAAGACTAAAGCACTACTTGCTCTTAAATCTGTTGCCATAACATCAGCACCTCGTAACTCACCAAGACCATGAACCTCAACATAGTTTTTATCTATATCTATCTCTGCACCAAGTCTTTGAAGTTCATTAACATGCATAAATCTATTTTCAAACAGCCTCTCTTCAATTCGACTCACACCATCTGCCTGAGTTGCAAGTGCAACAAATTGAGCCTGCATATCTGTCGGAAAGAGGGGGTACTCTGCTGTAACAATATTTACTGGTTTAATCTTTTTTGCTGGAAAGATTGTAACTCTATCTTCACTAATATCAAACCTAAATCCCATCTCTTCAAGCTTATCAATAGTCGCTTCAATATGTTTTGGCTCAACTGAAGTTAGTGTGATTTGAGAGTTTGTAATAGCTCCTGCACAAAGATATGTTCCTGCTTCAATTCTATCCGGAATAACATCTATTGTTTGAAAATCAAGAAGCTCTCCACCAGTTCCATAGATAGTTAGGGTCTCTGTTCCAATACCATCTATTTGAACTCCAGCATCTCGGATAACTTCACAGAGTTGAATCACTTCTGGTTCAAGAGCTGAGTTAAAAAGAGTGGTTTTTCCCTGTGCCAAAGCTCCTGCCATAACAAGATTCTCTGTTCCTGTTACAGTCTTCTTCTCAAAAGTTATCTCTGCACCAACAAGACCATCAGGGGCTTTTGCCTTAATATACCCATCTTCAATCTCAATTACTGCTCCCATCTCCTGAAGAGCTTTAAGGTGTAGATCAACAGGTCGAGAACCGATAGCACACCCCCCCGGAAGAGATACTTCACAATGTCCAAATCGTGCTAGAAGAGGAGCTAAAACCAGAATAGATGCTCTCATTGTTCGGACAATATCATAAGTGGCTTTTGTTTTTGTAACTTTAGATGTGTTAATCTCTAATCTATTTGAATCAAAATTTGTCTCTCCCCCCAACATCTCAATAAGCTTAACAAGGGTTCTAATATCAACAACATCTGGAATATTGTTAATGGAGACACTATTTTTTGAAATAATTGTTGAGGCGATTAATGGTAGAGCAGAGTTTTTCGAGCCAGAAACTTGTAATTCCCCCGAAAGCTTCTCTCCACCCTCTATCTCTAAAGAGTACATTGACTTCCTATATATTTTGATTGATATACTCCCCATAGCTGAAGCCAAGGGATTCTGTTTCAACAAGAATTACCTAAGAATAGGTTTTATATTCTCTCCACAAGAGTTGATACCCCAACTCTAATAGTATATATCCGAGATTTTACTCTTCGCGATATAATTAAGAAAAATATTATACTTAAAATTCTTAAAGTAGAAAATCAACGGTGATAATTTCACCAGCCTTATAACGGCTAATTTTTGTCACTTGATATTTAAATTATAGCTTTTATTAACTTTTGATTAAATCAAACTTGTCTATTTTCTTAAAAGTTAGCTAAGGGGTACTTAAAATCAACGCATCGTAATTTCAACATCAATAGAACTTGACGATTAAAAATAGTAGAATAGGCTAATAGTTTTGAGAATGAAGGAGCAGAGATTTTATGGGCAAACATCTCTTAATATTACTAATTGTATTAAATATATTTCTATATGGAAGTGACTTAACAGCACCTCCAACAACACCAGTTGTCAATGAGCTTGGTTCTGTTTCAGTTCCTGAGACGGATACGAACGACTCATCTTTAGAATCTATGCCAGATGTTTCAGATATAGATATAAACTCATCTTTAGAGTCTGCACCAGATGTTTCAGATATAGATATAAACTCATCTTTAGACTCTGCACCAGATATTTCAGATATGGGTGGAGATGATTCCTCTCTAGACTCTGCACCAGATGTTTCAGATATAGATATAAACTCATCTTTAGACTCTGCACCAGATGTTTCAGATATAGGTGGAGATGACTCCTCTTTAGATTCTGCACCAGATATTTCAGATATAGGTGGAGATGACTCCTCTTTAGACTCTGCACCAGATATTTCAGATATAGGTGG
>JAMJTX010000067.1:16725-23514 GCA_024281215.1 Candidatus Thiovulum karukerense
TCTGCACCAGATGTTTCAGATATAGGTGGAGATGACTCCTCTTTAGACTCTGCACCAGATATTTCAGATATAGGTGGAGATGACTCCTCTTTAGACTCTGCACCAGATATTTCAGATATAGGTGGAGATGACTCCTCTTTAGACTCTACACCAAACTCTCCAGATGTTGTTGCAAAACCTTTCAACTATGTAATAGGTGATATTGAGATGCCAACCAGTGGTTCTGTTGAAGTGCTATTTGTAGATTTAGCAGGAGTTGAGATTGGAGCAGATGTTGATAGCAATGGTTTTTGGGCAATACCTCTGAGTTTAAATAATTCTAATCGATACTATATTAAGTTAAGAGTAACTGATGAATCTGTTATTACAGATTACTTTGTAGATGCAAACAGTAATAAAATAGAACTTGCTGATAGAACACCTTTTATTTTTAATCGAGATATTGGTAGATTTGTTCCAGATGTCACAATGTTGCAGATTAGTGAAGATAGTGAGAGTTTAGGTCTTTTTAACTTACAAGAGTTTGAAGAGACTCTATCAACTCTTTCAGGTAGGATTATTGATGATGGAGATCTGGACTTTAAATTTGAAGCTGTAAATATTGCAACAAGTGAGACTATTCTCTTCTCAAAATCAGATTATCTTATTAATCAATTTGGATTTAAGATACCAAAAGATGGTAACTACTCTCTTAGCCTATATATTTACAGAGATGGTGTTATCTCTGAAAACTACATAATTGGATATAGGGATATCAATAGTACGAAACTTGAACTATTCTCAGAGAGTGAACTAGATTTCAACTCATCAGATATTCCACTCTTTGATAAATATATCGAGCCTCTTAATGATATTGAGTTTGAACTTGACCTAAAAAGTTATCGTCAATCTATATACTCTGTATCTGGAGTTGTAAAAGCTGACGAGGGAGATTATTATGTAACGGCTATTGATAGTCAGAACGGTCAGCTTCTTAGTGAAGTGAGTCTGAAAGAGTACAACTCAGTTACAAAAACATACTCATACTCCCTATCTCTTGGTCGAGACTTAGCAGATAGAGAGGTCTCTATATATCTTACAGATAGCTCTAATAGTGACCTTCACTATCTCTATACACCAGTATCACCAAATATACGAGTTGTTAATGATTCTAAGTTTTTAGAAAAAGAGAGTGGATTTGTTCCAGACAGCTCAATCTATCAACCACTAACTCTAGGTTCAAAAACAACAACTATCAATTTTGACTTAACTTCTCTTGAGTCATACTCTATTAATCTATCTATTATATTGCCTCAATCTCTTCAGCTTGGGTTTGTGTGCGAAGATAATCTTAGTAATATCTCTTATGGAGAGTGTAACTCATCTCAAACTAGTCTCGGATTTAACTATATCTCTGTTGAGTTCATAGATAGTGATAGTAACAGCTCTTCAGTAGTAAAAATGATGACTTCTGAAATGATATTTAAAAGTGATATTGAAGCTCATATTACACCACTTCTCCATCTCTATCAATTTAATGAAACAACCAGAAAAACAGAACACTCAAGATTTATCTTAACTGACTTAACAGATTCTCAACTCACTCCATACAGCTCATCAATAGCTTATCCTGAGTTAGCTCTTAACAGTAGCAATATGATTCATTCAATCAGTATGGATTTAGAGGGGGCAGTTAATAGAAGATTCTCTCTAGCTGGTTCGATATCTGGTCAATTTGAGCGGATTCAGATAACAGCAATTGATGGTGATAGCGGTAATATTATTGGAACTATGGAGACAAACTTAACAAACTACTCCCTATCTTTAAATAAGTTTATTGATAGCAATAGCTCAAACAACGATATTATATTTGAGATTATGGTTGATAGAGAGAGACTCTTCTACTTTAATGGTAGCTCAATCAGACCACTTGAAGAGATAGAGTTCCTAGATCAGAATGGTAGTTGGATAGTTGATAAAGAGAGTTCAGGTTATATCACTTTAAGCGACACATCAAGAGTAAAAACAGTCAATCTTGATTTAACTGCACTATTTTCAGCTCTTGAAAATTCAACTAATACCATCTCTGGAACAGTTACATCTCTTCAGCCAAATAGTAGAGTCCGAATAGAGTTAGTTGATATAGAGTCTAAAACCCTTTCAGCATCAAAAGAGTATCTGAGTGGCAGTGATGGAAATATCACATTCTCTCTATCAACACTTAAAAGTGGAAATCACACTCTATATATTCACACAGCTGAAGAGTCATATTTCTATATGCCTTATCAAACTCTTCCTATTAAGCTGATTCAAAACATATCTCTTATCCCTTTAACATTTGGTCAAAACTATATAATTGAGCTTAATAAAGAGATTGATTCACCAACTCTCTCATTAGAGGTAGCTAACAGAGACTATTTAGGTAGTGCAAGAGTTGTTGCTTACTCTATTAATGGAGAGTGGCTAGGCGATGGGGAGATAGGGAATGATGGTAATCTATCAATCAAACTATCAACCTCATCAGCTGGAGACGAGATTATCTTAAAGATTCTAGGAGATAGTAAGAGCTACTATCTTGGTTCAAACAATATTCTTGTAGAGAGTCGAGATATAGCACTTGATAGCAGTGGATTTATCCTTCCATCAACATTGACTCCCATAACTGTTAAAGCTGAAACATCTAAAAAGTTTGATTTGGAGGAGCTTGTAGATTTTATAGAGACTACTCAATATAGACTATATGGGACTCTTCAGACAGATAGAGAGTTGGAGCTTCAACTGATAGACTTATCAACTGGTAGATATCTGCAAAAGAGTCGTTTTAACAGTGGAGATTACTCGCTATCATCAATAAGTAGCGGTGACTTTGCCCTATTTATAAGTGATGGAGAACGAAAAATGTTCTATGACTTCAATAGAAGCCGACCAATCCTTGCAGATAGTGTTGAGTTTGAAAATATCAATGGGGTTTGGGTTCCAAAGAGAAGTGGCGATAACAACATAGCTTTAAACTCGACCAGCAGACAGCAGAATATCGATATAGATCTATTGCAACTTGAAACATATATTCCACAACTATCTGGGAATATTACTCTGCCATCTGATTTTCCTTTAGGTGTTTCTGGTGACGATAACTCAACTTGGCGAGGAGCTTATATATCTGTAATAGACTCTATTTCAAGTAATGAGATTCTATTTAGAGAGATTGAGAGTAATGGCATATCCACAACATCTGGGCTTAAATATCCACTCGTAGCACTCTTTGAAAATCTTGATGGAAGTGATCGAGATCTAATCTTTAAGTTCTATATATATGAGATTGTTGATGGGGTATATAAGAGCCGAGAGATTCTTTATGACTACAATACTCAACAGATATATAATGGTAAATTTGCAACTATTAGTTCTGTTACACCATTTAGCACATCACGGTCTGAGCTAAATATGGAGTTTAATCTTCTTGGAATTAATAGCAGTACAGATGAGAAGGTTCTAACAGTTGAGGTTACTACCCCTCAAAGTTTCTCTCTTGAGCAGAGTGGTAACAGTGGGTTTATATATTTATACTCTACTGATGGAAGTTATATTGACTCTGTTGAGATAGAGAGTGATGGAAATGTATCTATTCCAGTAGGAAGTGGTGGTGAGTATATTCTATCTCTGGAGATTATTCATAGAGACCTGCTCTATAAAGAGAAGAGTTTCCGACGAGAGATGTTCTATGACTCAAGTAGCGAGAAGTTAATATCTAGTGATGAGGTGAAGTTTAAAGAGAGTAGTGGTGAGTATGTTCCTGATGTTTCAGGAGTAATTGTAGATAAGAATATAACAATATCTCTTGTTGTTGATGAGAAAGATAGCTTCTACTTTTCAGGACTTCTAAACTCAACTGGTGTAGAGTGGAAAAGTTTAACTCTCTCCCTTAAAGATTATAAAGCAAATCGTCAATATGTTTCGTTGATATCTAATAACAAGTTCTATTTTGGGGATATTCTGGAGGGTAACTATACTGTTCGACTCTTTGGAGAGGATAACCTAACCCGAAAACACTCTCTCTTCTTAACAGATAGTGGAAATAGCAGAGCGGAAGATATATCTTGGAGTTTTGAGAATGATCATTACTATCCTAATGGAGCAAAAGTAGTTGAGATAAAGAGTGATATGGC
The DNA here is from genome assembly GCA_024281215.1 of Candidatus Thiovulum karukerense. GTDB lineage: Bacteria > Campylobacterota > Campylobacteria > Campylobacterales > Thiovulaceae > Thiovulum_B > Thiovulum_B karukerense. Next base: position 20,871 of record JAMJTX010000067.1, read on the forward strand.
ATCTCAAACTCTCAATTTTGGCACTGTCTCTCTAGCACAACAGAGACAGAGTATAGATATTAGAGTTGATAGTGATGGAGTAGAGTGGGTAGAGCTATTTATCCCTAACAGCTCTATCAATATTCAGACAAGTTGCAATAGTGATGAGTGTGTTATTCAAAATGGTACAACAGCTCTAGCTCTTGAAGGTGTATTACCTAAAGATGGATACTATCTACAAATTCGTAGCGATGGTAAAGACTATTTCTATAATAGTGATAGTGAAGAGCTTGAGAGTGGAGTAGAATGGGATGCATATTCAGGAGTAACCAAAGTCTGTTCAACGGATCAAAAGAGTTGGGAGTGTGACTGGAGTTCTAGTTCAGGTTGGAGCTGGAGACCAAGAGTCGGTTCAATAGACCTATCGGATCTAACTGCTGATATAGAGCTAGAACTAACAATGCCAAATGAGAGTTCTGTGAGTGGAGATGTTCTACTTGGTGATCTATTTGGAAATCGAGAGTTTAATATTGCTCTCTATCAATTAAACGACTCAACATATGAGATCTTTAAAGTGAGAAGTGGAAGTGGTGGCGAGTTAAATATCTCAGCAATGATGAAACCAGCAGATGGTTATAGAGTTGAGCTGTTCAACCATCAGTCACATTTTGTTCTCAGCTATCAAACAGGAGTATATAAACTCTTGCAAAATAGTGATAGTTGGATAGTAAGCGAAAGTGGATCAGAGCCTTTAGACTCAACTCTTTTAGACTTCACATCAGATTTAGAGTTTGGACAAGTATCTCTTCCTGATATGAATAATCTCAATATCAATATAGCAAATATGGAGAGCGATGAAGAGATCTTCATAAAACTATATGGTGAAGATAGCTCATTTAGAGGTGAGACAGATAGTAACAGCACAACTATTGCAGTTGAAGATGGTGTCTATAAAGTTGTTATATATCCATCAAAACATAGTTCAGGCTACCTTGTCGGAGATGATAGTAGTGATATATTTGATAAATTTGAGTGGAACAGATCATCTGCTGTTGATCTGACAATATATAACGATAGAGAGATATCTCTACTGCTTCCATCAAATTCAGATTTAAGATCTATCTCTGGAGAGGTAAGTCTTGGTGATGGAGATATTGAGAGTGGTTGGATAGAGGCTACTTCAACATTCAATAGTCGAGGTGCAGTTGTTGCAGATGATGGGAGTTATCTCATAGAGGGGCTAAAACCATCTCTCGATTACAACTACACTCTTCAATACACATCTTGGAACTTTGAAAATCGTTCTATTACTAAAGATATTGGTGTATGGGGTTCAGGAGATATGGAGAACTTTGATTTAACAGAAGATAGTACCCTATATATATATGCAGGTAAGATTAGCTATAACGGTGATGATGAACCTGAACTGAGAGCTTTACTTATTCAGAGAGATAAGAGTAGTGGAGATTGGAGAGTTGTTGCAAAAGAGAAGTTAGATAGTGATGGAAACTACTCATTTGAAAATCTTCAGATTCTAAAAAGTAGAGAGTATTTTGTTGCAGTTGGCTCAAGAGTGAAAGATACAGATGGGGTGAAATATATCAAGTTTAATGCTACTGATGGAGATAGAAACTCTACTATATTAGAGTGGAACTCATCTATTGAAATCTCAGTAGTTCAGTCTGCTGTAACCAGATAGTTATATAATTTGATTCACTATATTAATAGGAGATGTACAATCAACTACTTCACTGTTCTGTACAAAATGTATGAGTAGAGTTATTAAGATAATCTTCTTTTTAGTGGTTGCGGTATTAATTATACTCTCAACCATCTGGATTAGGGAGTCTCAAGCAGAATCGATAGAGAGTGCTTTAAGAGAGATTAGAGCTGAACAGTATAAAACTATCTCAAGACTAGAGCATCAACAGAAGACAAAACTAGTTTTTGAGAGTGCAATTAATATTGAGAAAACTCTTCAAATTCAGAGACAAGCTTTTAAAAGCCATAGCGAACTTGATATAGCAAAACAGAGGGACTCTCTCTATGAAGAACTCTCCCACCTTTACCATACTGTTGAAAAATATGGGATTAAACAGGTTCTCTTTACTTTGCCAAATTCAACAGTCTTTTTAAGACTTCATAATCCATCAGAGTTTGGAGATGAGTTAGTCAAAGAGAGAGAGGGGATACACCTTACAAATAGTTCTCTAAAAGTTATTAATGGTTTTGAGGGGGGTGATGGAGCAATCGCACTCAGAACAGTCTATCCGCTTATATATCAGAAAGAGCATCTAGGGAGTGTGGAGTTTGGTGTCAGTACCTCATCAATTGAGAGTAGTCTGGAGAAGATACTTGGGGGTCAAGTCCATTTTATTTTTGATAAAAGAGTCTATTCAGAAAAAGAGTACAAATTAGAACAATCCATTGTTTCTGATGATTTTCTTCATGGAAAATGGAGTCTTCATAACTTAAACAACAGAGATGGTTTCAAAGAGAAAAAAGAGTTTATCGATGTTATGAATCACCTGAAAAATATAGATAGACTTCAAGAGCATCTTCTAGAGTATCGTACGATTACAAGATATATTTCGCTGAATAACAACTCATTTATCGTCTCTTTTAACCCCATCAAAAATATTAAAGGTCAATATATTGGTCATAT
>JAMJTX010000068.1 GCA_024281215.1 Candidatus Thiovulum karukerense
AACGATATTTTATCAATGAAAAGCCAGTTATATTATTTAACTGGCTTTAACTTTTAGATGTGTAGAAAGCTATGCATGAATGGCGAGGGTTTACGGCACAGTTGCTAACTTATAATCTTAAAATCTCACTCCAACAACTGTCACATCATCACTCTGTTCAATATCTCCTTTGAATCGAGTGAATTCATTTTTAATCATCTCTTCTTGTTTATCCATTGTTTCACTACTGATATTTTGAATCATATTTTCTAACCTTGTTTTTCCAAAGCGACTCTCATCAGCTCCCTCTTGATCAACAATTCCATCAGTTGCTATATAGAGTTGCATACCTGTCTCAACCTCTATATCATACTCAGTATATTCTTGATCAATTTTTGTTCGTGGGAATCCGACATTAGCTCGATCAGATTTAATAATCTCCATATCTCCGTTTTCTCTAATAATATAGAGAGGAGTTTTTGCTCCTGCATATTTACAAACTTTTGTTTCTCTATTGTAATATAGAACTCCTCCATCAAATCCTGCACGAGATTTTGATCGTCTATCCTGTTTTAACATCTTTTTAAGAGAGATATTAAAATACTCAAGAATATTGGCAGGGTGAGGATAGAGTCTCTTTGAGTTTAAGTCAGCAACCATTTGAGTCTCAATAGCTTTAACTAGCATAGTCACAAATGCCCCGGGAACTCCGTGTCCTGCTCCATCAATAACTATAACAATTATTGCATCTCCATTTTTAATCTCTCGTACAAAATATATATCACCCCCAACAACATCTTTAGGTTGCCAATAGATAAAACTATCTGAGACATACTTGTTCAGTAAGTTTATATCTGGAAGAATGGCATGTTGAATAATAGATGCATAATTAATACTGTCTTGGATATTTTTATGAACTTTCTCAACTTCATTTTTAGAGGCTTGAAGCTCCTCTGTCATAGCAAAGAACTGATCGATTGTTTGACCTATCTCATCATTATAGAAAGTTTTTTTCTCAATATTTTGCTCTTGAGCTTGAATCTTGGCAATTGTATCCGTAAGATATTCAATTGGAGTATTGATCTTTTTTCTAAGAATAAAGTATAGAGTGATATTTCCAACAACAAATAGAAGTGCAATCAGTAATATATAGACAAATTGACCACTGATTTTACTGTTTAAATAGTCAATCTCCATATTTCTCTCTTTGGAAAAGATATGGGATACTTTATCTATTGAGACACCAACTCTCTCTTTGATTATGGAGTATGTTGCTAGATACATTCCGCCTAGTTCAATATTATTAAATAACTCTTTCTCCATCTCAATAACTCTATAAAAGTTATCTTTTGCAATTTTTAATAGATCTAACTCCTCTTTTGAGAATGGTAGAGAGAGAATTCTAGCCTCAAAGTCACTATCTTTAACCTCTTTTAGGGTGTTAAAATATTTATCTTTATAAGCCATCTTTCCAGTATTGATAAAGTCTTTAGCTAAATGACTTAAATCATTGGAGCTTGATTTAAACTCTGTTAGCAACTCTGTCGCTAAAAATAGCTCTTGATACTTATGTGCTAGACTATTTTCCGCTCTATCAAGATAGATAATCTCATAGATAAGAAATGATATAACTGATAGCTCAAAGAGAATAATTGCAAAGTTAAAAGTTTTAAACCTAATATTTAAAGCCCCCTCTTTTGCATATAGAACATATATAACTACAATCAATATAACTGTTATTCCAAGAGCAAACATAATCTCTGCAAAACTGAGAAGACCTAAAAACGAGATATCAACTTTTTTCTTTTCAACCTTTTTCTCAGTTGAGATCCACTTATCTATAATTTTGTTCAACTCCTCATCTGTAAGTGAATTAAGGGTCTTACTGAGAATTGAATTGAGAATTGGTAGATCTGTTCTTGTGAAAAAATGGAGATCTAAAGGCTTTAGACTACTTTGATAGACACCTTTAAGACCTGTGACTAGATTCTGTTTCATCTTGTATTTAACAGCAAGTTCTCCATCAAGAAGTCCATCAATCTTACCACTTAAAACTCTGTTAATAGAATCATTTAGACCTAAAGTCTCAACTATTTGAATATCTGGAAAGAGTTCTCTAACCATCTCTATTGTTGCATACCCTTTAACGATTGCAAGTTTTTTACCTTGGAGGTCTGCTAATGATTTAATATCATTTCGCTCTTCTCGAACATAGATATAGTTTGCTAATTTATAAAAAGGTTTTGTGTAGAGTCCAAACTCTTCTCTCTCTTTTACATAAAAAACTGCAGTAAGCATGTCAATTTTCCCCTCTTTGAAATCATTAAGAATAATTTTCCAAGGTTCATTGATAATCTTCCTTTTTAAACCAGCCTTTTCTATCATTAGGTTTAAAACATCGCCTGTCAATCCATCAACATCATCTCCTGTATTTGAGAAAACAACGGGAGTCCACTGCTCAACACCAACGATTATAGTGTTATTCTCAATCCAATTTTTCTCTTCTTGTGTAAAATTAAGAGACTCTTCTTTATCTGAGGTTTTTACTCTTGTCTCTGTAACTTTTTGTTCAGTTGAACTCCACTTATCTATAATTTTGTTTAACTCTTCATCTGTAAGTGAGTTACGAGCCTTATTTAAAATTGAGTCGAGAGTTGGCAAATCTTTTCTTGTAAAAAGGTGAAGTGCTGAAGAGTTCAGTTTAGCTTGACGAACACCCTTAAGACCTGTAATTCTACTCTGCTTCATCTTGTATGTAACAGGCAGTTCTCCATCAAGAAGCCCATCGACTTCCCCATTTAAAACTCTATTGATAGAGTCCATTAGACTAAATGTCTCAACAATCTGAATATCTGGAAAGAGTTCTCTAACCATTGGTATAGTTCCATACCCTTTGATAATTGCCAACTTCTTGCCTCTTAGATCTGCAAAAGATTTAATACTATTTTGGTCCTCTTTCACATAAACATAGTTCACCATTTCATAGAATGATTTTGTATAGAGTCCAAACTCTTCCCTCTCTTTTGTGTGAAAAGTCGCGGGAAGCTGGTCAATTTTCCCCTCTTTAAAACTCTGTAAAATGACATCCCAAGGCTCATTGACAATTTTCATTTTTAAACCAACCTTTTTTGCGATTAGATTTAAAACATCACCTGCCAATCCATCAACATCATCTCCTGTATTTGAGAAAATAACTGGAGTCCACTGCTCAACACCAACAACCATAGTGTTGTTCTCAATCCAAGCTTTCTCTTCCTTTGTAAGCTTAATATCTCCATTTAAAAATAGGATAAACGAGAAAAATAAAACAACATACCTCAAGAAAAACACAGTCTCTATCTACTCCTCTTCGTATGGGTTGATAACTCTTGCGATAATAATAGAAGCTCCATATAGCAATATTAGTGGGATTGCCATCAACATCTGAGTAATTACATCTGGAGGAGTTAAGATAGCTGCAAAGATAAATATTATTAGCACAGCATATTTAAAGAAGTCTTGAAGGCTCTTATCTGTTACAAGTCCCATAATAGCTAAGAACATAATGAAAATTGGCAACTCAAAAGCTACACCAAATCCAAATAGAATTTTCATAAAGAAGCCGAGATAGTCTTCGATGTTTATATATGGAGTGAAGTTCTCTGAACCAAAAGCGATAAGAAACTCAAAACCAAAAGGGGTAACAACATAGTATGCAAAGAGAACCCCTGTTGCAAACATAACAGTTCCACCAGTAACAAAAGGGAATACTAGCCTCTTCTCATTCTCATAGAGTCCAGGTGCTACAAACTTCCACATCTGCCAAAGTATAACAGGCACACTAAAAAGAAAAGCTGAGAAAAAAGCAACTTTCAAGGCAACAAAGAATGCTCCACCAACTTGATGAGTTGTCACTTTTCCATCAGAAGCATTTTGAGAAATTCCACCAACTGAGGCTAAAGCATTATTAAGAGGTTGAGTAATCCAATCCAGAATAGGGGAGTAGAAGAGAAATGCTACAACAAAGAAGACCAGCATTGTTGCTAAAATAATTGCAAATCTTTTTCGAAGCTCAATAAGATGGGGTCTTAGAGAATCAAACATTTTTCTTTCCTGCATCTAAAAGTGATTGAAGTTCAGATTTTGCACTATCTTTTCTGAGTGTAACTTCACTCTTCGTCTCATTATCAATCTTTTTCATTTCACGAACCTCATCATTGATTGGGTTTCTAATCTCACTATTTGTCATCTCTTCAAGTTTTTGAGATGCCGACATCAACTCCTGTTTATAGTGGTTTGCCTCATCTTTCAACTCCTGAATCTGAAGCTCTTTATCTATTGTGCTTTTTGTCTCGGTAATAAAATGTTTAATCTTCTTAAAGAACCGGAATATATTTGCCATTGTCTCTGGAAGTTTATCTGGTCCAAGAACAACAATAGCGAGAATTCCGATTAGAAGAATTTCAAAGAATCCCAAATCTAACACTAGACTCTCCCACCTCTATTTATAACATCTTCAAACCTGCTATATAGATCTAAAATCTCACTCTTCTTCTCAATAAAGGAGCTTCTATTTGCAATAAGATGAGTTGTCGATTCCATTATTGTATCTACCACTTTTAGCCCATTCTGTTTCATTGTTGTTCCTGTCTCCACAATATCAACAATCATATCTGCCAATCCAATCACAGGAGCTAACTCCATTGAGCCATATAGTTTAATAATTTTTGGAGAGATGGCCTTACTTGCAAAGAACTTCTCAGCGATATTTGTCATCTTTGTTGCCACAACAATATCTGGTTTATTGTAATCTAGCTCATCTTCATTTCTCATACCGATAGCGACTCGACAATATCCACCTTTCAGGTCAAGAAGTCTTACAAGGTCAAGCCCTTTATCTTCAAGAACATCTAACCCAACAACACCTAAATCAGCTGCTTGATGATATACATAAGTTGGTACATCTTGATTTCTTACAAGAAGAAATTTAAACTCTCCACTCTCTAAAACAAGCTTTCTATCTTCAAACTCAAACTCTCTATTAAAAATCTCTTTAAAAATCTTGAGGGTATCCTCTGCTATTCTACCTTTTGGTAAAGCTATTGTTAGCATTAACTAAATCCTATCTCTATTCTCTATTTATAGGAAAATTATAGCTGAAAGCAAAATTGAGAAGTTTCGTGAAATACCCACTACTGAAAAATTCTCGGCTGATTTCTTGAAGTCTCAATTTGATAAATGATTTAGCAACTGTGCCGTAAACCCTCGCCATTAATGCATAGCTTTCTACACAAGTTTTATGATATAAAACTATATGGAAAATAGATTAAAAAAAGACATAGAAAGCTTGTAA
>JAMJTX010000069.1 GCA_024281215.1 Candidatus Thiovulum karukerense
AAACCCTATATCTGAATCGCTAAGTTGCCAGTTAAACTTTGGTTCTCTTATCCCCCAGATACTCTCTGCTTTAAATAGCACCTGTTGTCCAGCCTTTAAATCTCCAACAGAAGAGACTTTAATATATGGTTTCGGCTCTTCAAAGTGAGAGGAGTTGAATTTAGCCTGTAATCGACTATCACTCTTATGTAGTTTAACAACAAGAGTATGTTCATTTTCATCTGAATCACCATCTCCTCTTTTAGGAGATAAATACTCAAGTAGATAGTAGCTATTTTGATATTTCACAATATCTTTCATAAAGTCGTTAAAATGTTTTGATATAGATTGATAGTTATCAACAATAGCTAAACCGCTAGAGGCTATCTGCTGAAAACTCTCTATATTTAGTGTATCACCAATAGCCACTCCATATACTCTCTCATCTTCTACTAGCTGTTTTAGATTTTTAAGAGATACAGTTGAGTTTTTATCACCACTCTCTGCAATCATAAGAAGAGAGTTATTTTCAACCCCTTTTCGCGAACTCTTAAACAGAGTCAGCAGTCTTGCAACTGTTCCATAGAGATTAGTCTTATGTTTGCTTTGATACTGCTTGATGGTATTTAGAGAGTTTAATAACTCTTTTTTACTATTAGTGAAGTCTTGGATTAGAGATAGTTGATCTGCTAATGAGACAACCATGATATAGCGGTTATTCCCAATTGGAAATTGAGAGTCTGAGATAGCTCTTTTTAAACTATCGATAATTGACTCTATCTCCTCCTCCGAAACATTTCTACCTGTATCAATAGCTATAACGATTCGGTGTTCTATATTGAGTTCATCTTTTGATTTTAACTTTTTAAATATCTCTTTTCCATAGACCTCCACTCCATCTTCATATATTACTAACTGAGGCTCTTGCAAATCTGATAACGGTTTTCCATACTCATCTTCAGCTCGAAAGAGAAGATTTATAACAGCAGGTTTAGAAGCATTTATATCAAGTGGTACAAGTTTTGCTGAGCTATGGATTGGAGTACCAATAGCTGTTGTTGAGCTACAACCTGAGAATATAAATATTAAAAATATAAAAAAAAGAAAAATTAATCTAAAAATCTCCCTCTCCTCACAACCGAAAAGCTAAAAATCTAACTCTTCATAGATTTTAGTAATAAGCTTCTCTTCTCTATCTTGAAGTTGCTTAATACCCCACTTTCTATATTTTAGAATATCTTGAGTAATTTGAAAAGATGTGATTTGACCATCACTATTTCTATATATCTCTTTTTTTCTACTGAAATCAAAGTTTTTAGCCTGTTCATTTTTTCGTCCAGCCAGAAGAGTTAGATTTGCTAGGGAGTTTGTCCAATCTTCCATCTCCTCATCTGTAAAGATATCTCTCCACTCTTGGATAGGATTTTGAGGAAGAATATGCTCAAGATGAAGCTTTCCATTAATAGGAATAAAGGTAGGATTTGCACTATCTGTTAATGAGTACTCAACCAAAAGTAGCAGAGGTTTTGCCCATTGACGACTATATACATAGCCCGTTACTAATTCTTCACCAAATGTCTTTGTAGTGTTATATTTTTTGAGATTCTTCTCCATCTCATCAATAACCGCAGATATATCTTTTCCATCTTTCACTATTTTAATAATATTAAAAGATGTCTGCTTAATTCTATTTGCAGTAGCTCCTGCTATCCAGTTCTGATAGTAGTATTTAACAAGTAGCTTTTTTAACTCTTGATACTCTTCATATTTAACAAATAGAGCAGTTGAGAGAATTGAACTCCAGAAGACTTTATGTTTAAGGTATCGAAGAGTGTAGAGTTCTCGATCTTTTAATTCAAATAGTTGAATATATAGTTTTGAAAACTCTTTCAGTTCATGAACGACTTTCAGAGCTGACATCTTCTCTTTCTCAAAAACTTTTAACAGCTCTTGATCAACTCTCTCTTTTAGACCTGTTGCTGTTTTATAGTAGAAGTAGTTGGTTAGCATACTCTCTACATCTAACTCAGCCTCTTGAAGAGATGAGACAATACTCTCCCAATCACTCTTAAAAGTCGCTCTATCCTCTCTATTATCTTTTATCTTATTCATTAGAGATGATTTAAGAATATCTATTGGACTGAGTGGCATTCCACGATCGTTTAAGACATTAAAAATCTGAATTGCACTATCTTGGGTTGGACAGGTGATAACAGTCAATACAACATGCTCATATAACCAGATAACAAAATCATCTATCTCAATAGAGTTATCACTGATAGCTTTTATCAGAAACTCTTTTAAATAGTGTGCATTTTGAAGATAGCGGTTATCTGGAAAGGAGTTCTCAATGTGTTTTGTCTCAATAAACTCAATATTTTGTAAAACTGTCTGTTCAAAGATATTTTGATATCTTGAATCTGTTAGTAAAGTAAGTTTTCTTCTCTCTTCGTCGTATCTATCTTGAATCGCCTCAACAATATACCCTTTTGCTTTTTTGCTAAGCTCTTTAAAGTATAGAACTTTAATGACACTTGCAAGGATAGTAAATGTTGTTGTTCTCTGTTGACCATCAATAATGTCATACCTATCGCTATTTTCACCATGAACAAGAACAAGCGAACCACAGAAGTAGTCTTCACTCTTATCTCTCAAATATGATGTAACTAAGTCGTCGATGAGGTCAGAGAGATTATCTTTATCCCAAGAGTATGGTCTCTGATAATCTGGTATCTGATAGAACTTCTCATCATTAACAAGAATATTTTTTAAATTCTCTATTCCAGCTTCTAATTTCACTTTTCTCCTTTGAAACTTTTTCTATGATTCCAACAGTGGAGTTGGAGCGATATGGAAACAAAATACTTGATTTTTAAAACTTTACTCCCACAATTGTTACATCATCACTCTGTTCCATATCGCCTTGGAATGAATTAAACTCTCTTTTGATAATCTCACTCTGTCTATCCATCGTTTCGTTACTAATATCTTGGATTAGATTTTCTAATTTTGTTTTTCCAAAGCGACTCTCATCAACCCCCTCTTGATCAACAATTCCATCGGTTGCCATATAGAGTTGCATACCTCTCTCAATCTCTATGTCATACTCTGTATATTCTTGGTCAATTTTTGTTCGTGGGAATCCAACATTAATTCTATCAGATTTAATAATCTCCATCTCTTCATTTTCTCTAATAATATAGAGAGGAGTCTTCGCTCCAGCATATTTACACATTTTTGTTTCTCGATTATAGTAGAGAACTCCCCCATCAAATCCTGCACGAGATTTTGACTTTTTATCCTGTTTCAACATCACTTTTAGAGCAATATTAAAATACTTAAGGATGTTTGCAGGGCTTGGTTGAAGTGTTTGTGAGTTTAAATCAGCAACCATTTGAGTCTCAATCGCTTTAACTAACATCGTAACAAATGCCCCTGGAACACCGTGTCCAGCACCATCAATCACCATAACAATTATAGAGTTCCCATTTTCAACTTCCCTTACAAAGTAGATATCTCCCCCAACCATATCTCGCGGTTGCCAGAAGATAAAATTGTCCCTAAAATACTCTTCTAATATCGTTTTTTCTGGAAGAATTGCCTCTTGAATAATAGAGGCATAGTTAATACTATCTTTAATATTTTGATGAGCTTTTTCTACCTCATCTTTCGAAGCTACAAGTTCAGCTGTTCTCTGACTAACTTTCTCCTCAAGAATTGCATTTTTTCTTTCAAGCATACGAACTCTTGCTTTAATAATATAGAAAATTAGACCCGCTATAACTACAATATAGAGTAAATAAGCTATGAGAGTTTTATACCAAGGTCGTTCAACTTCAATTTCTAAAGCTAAGGATTGTTCTAGAGTTGAATAGTGAAAGTCACTATTAGAACCCTTTACTCTAAGAGTATATTGTCCAGCTGGTAAATTTACATAACGACCCTTTTTCTCTGTTCCAGCATCATACCAATCTCTATCATACTCCTCAAGCATATACATATATCTATTTTTAAAACTATTTGTAAAATTTAGAGCTATATATTCGAACTCAAAAAGATTTTTATCAGCAGAGAGATACAACTTTTTTAATCTTGAAAGAGCTTTTTCTGTTGGAATGGGTTCTCCATTTTGTGTAAGAGATGTTAAAACCACTCTATTTGTATCTCTATTTTCCAATAGTGTTGATGGGTGAAAACGGACTAAACCATTCATACCACCGTACCATAACTCTCCATCTATAGTTTTACCTCTTGCTGTTGCAAAAAATCCTAAACCTGGAAGACCATCATCTTCTGTATAAATCTTCAGAACCTCTTTTGAGATTGGATTAAATTTTATCAGTCCAATATCTGTTGCAAACCAGATATTTTTATCGCTATCTTCTTGAATGTTTTGAATGCTTCTTGCACCATTCAGCTCGATTTTTATAAAGGTGGAACTATTTTTATCAAATAGATTAAGTCCCTTATCTGTGGCAACCCAGAAGTTTCCTCGACTATCTTCAAAAACATCAAAAACTGTATTTGAAGAGATTGAGTTTTTATCTGATGAAGTTTGATAGTGAATGAACTCTTCTGTTCGTTTATCGAACTTCTCAAGTCCATCTCCCCAAGTTGCTATCCAAAATATATTTTTATTATCTCTGTCTCTAATAAGTCGGAGGCTTGTAAGAGATGTAAAGTTATCCTTGCTATTAAAATCTAAATATTTTTTATGCTCTCCAGTTTTAAGATTAAATCTGTTAAAACCCTGCTCCCAACCGTTTGCCCAGATAATATCTGGGTTATCGCTATCTTCAACCATTGTGTAGAACCAAGTATCTCGGCTAAGCACCTTTGAAACCTCTTTTTTATCTCAATCAAAAACAACAACTCCTCCAGCTGTTGAGACAATAAAGTTTCCATCTCTATCCTCCATTAAACCAGATGGGTATCCGTGGGGCAGAGTTCTATTATCACCTTTAATTGATGGAAAATTGTAGAACTTATCAGCTGTTCGGTCATACATATCTAACCCACTTCCAAACATACCTATCCAGATCAAACCACGACTATCTTCAAAAACAGGAACAGCTGTATTACTACTGATTGAGTTTGGATATTCAGTTTTATAGACTTTAAATGGGTGTTCTTTTGGATCGAACTTATCAATTTGACCATCTCCATTGGCAACCCACAATATTCCAGATGAGTCTTCAAGAGATGTGTGAAATACCCACCACTTAAAAATCCTCAACGGATTTTTTGAAGTCTCAAAGAGAGTGCTTCGCACAAGGGGGG
>JAMJTX010000070.1 GCA_024281215.1 Candidatus Thiovulum karukerense
ATACTATTGTTAAACATCCAGATGGATCATACGATACACCAAAACCTCCAGGAAATATTATTACAGTTAATCCTGGTGATGAGGTAACTTTACCTCCAGGAGTTTGTATTGTCACAGAACCACAACCAGGAGAACAAGGTGGTGGTGAAGAAATTTGTGGTGGTGATGGTGTTTTAGTTACACTTCCAGGTGTCTTTACATCACCACAACCAGATTTCTCTAGAGTATCTGGTAATTATCCATCACTATCGACTGGTTCATATCCAGTCATTCTCTATCTTTGTGATGTCATAATTCAAGAAAGTGGTATTAATTATTCTGAAGGTGATAAGATTGTAATAGAACCTGATATTGGTGCAATTGCAGAACCTAAATTTGATAGTCAAGGTAGAGTCACTTCAATTAAAGTTACTGAGAGTGGAGAAGGGTTTACTGAATATCCACAACTTTACATTCAATCCGACACAGGATATAATGCAGTATTACGTCCAAGATTGTGTATAGATAGAGTTGGTGACGATAAACTTAAGGAACCAACAACTCAAGATAAGATAGTTACAGTTATTGACTGTGTAGGTAAGGTCTAATGGCAGAATTAAAAAATTATCATACCATTAGATATGGTACAGCACAAGGAGAAATAAAGTTTGGACATCTAACTCAGGATAATGTCTTATCTGGAGTTCTTCTGAGAAACGGTGCAGTATCTAATCACTATATTACCTTAGATTCTACTGGGGAGAAACATAGAAAATATGGAACAATCTGTCGTTCTCCTGGATCTTTTCAGGTAAGAGCAGGAGATAATGTTCCAGATGATCATCCTGGAGTATATGTCGAAGCAGTAAGTGGTGATTTAGTCTTAAGGGCACCAAGTGGTAGAGTAAGAATTGAAGGAATCAATATCGATCTGATTGCATCTGGAGCTGATGGTGAGAATGGAAACATTGTTATCGATGCAAATGATAAAGTCATCATCAAAGCTCAAACTATTGATGTAAACTCCACGGTCAGTACAAAAATATTTTCAGAAGACTTATTGTTAAATATAACAGGTGGCTCAATGGGACGATGTGCTTATGTTCCAAAAAACTTTAGTCAAGCAAATTTAAGTCAGCATATTTCAATTATTAGACTTATAAATATTAATTCTTTGTATGGTCATAAATTAATATTATCTCCATTTTTTCAAGAAATGATATTTTCTTCAACAACAGGAGCAGGTCGAGAGGGTTTGCCAAAAACTAAATTAGAAAACATATCTATCCCCCTCCCTCCACTCTCTGAACAGAACCAAATTGTTCAAAAAATAGAAAAGCTATTCTCCTATGTTGATAGTTTGGAAAAAGAGATAGAACGGAGCAAAAAAGATGCTGAAATGTTGCAAAAAGCAGTTTTAAAAGAGGCTTTTGAAAATTAAAATCCCCGTAGAGATACGGGGTGAAATAATAAAATATAAACCTTAAGCTCGTTTCTCTCGAACGATTTTAACAGCTTCAACCATATTTTTAAGTGAAGGCTCAACTTCAGCCCAACCTCTAGTTTTTAAACCACAGTCAGGATTAATCCAAAGTTGTCTTTCAGGTAGAACTTCAAGAAGTAGTTCAATCTGTTTTACCATCTCTTCAACACTTGGAACTCTTGGTGAGTGAATATCATAAACCCCCGGTCCAACTTCTTGTTTGTATCCAACAGTTTCAAAAACTTTAAGTAATTCATTTCCACTTCGTGAAGTTTCGATTGATATAACATCGGCATCCATTGCTTCAATAGTTTTGATAATATCGTTGAATTCAGAATAACACATATGAGTATGAATTTGAGTTGTATCTTTAACACTTGAAGTTGTGATAAGGAAGTCCTCAACAGCCCATTTTTCATAAGTTGGAATATCCTCTTTTCTTAGTGGGTAACCCTCTTTAAATGCTGCTTCATCAACTTGAATCATCTCAATACCAGCATTTTCTAAATCTGTGATTTCGTCTTGAATTGCAAAAGCGATTTGTCGTGAAGTTTCACTTCGTGGCTGATCGTCTCGAACAAAAGACCAAGCTAAAATCGTTACAGGACCAGTTAGCATACCTTTCATTGGTTTATTTGGAACAACATCTTGAGCAAATTTAATCCAATCAACAGTCATTGGAGCTGGTCGAGAAACATCACCGAAAATATGCGGAGGCTTAACACATCTTGAACCATAAGATTGAACCCAACCATTTTGTGAGAATGCAAAACCGTTTAGTTGCTCACCGAAATATTCAACCATGTCGTTTTTCTCAAATTCACCATGAACAAGAACATCAAGACCGATTTCATCTTGGAATTTAACAGTTTTTGCAGTTTCATCTTTTAGGAATTGGTTATATTCATCAAGAGAGATATTTCCAGCTTTGAAATCTCTTCTCGCCTTTCTAACTTCAGCAGTTTGTGGGAAACTTCCGATTGTTGTAGTTGCAAGAGGTGGATATTGAAATTTAGAGTGTTGAGCTTTAATTCTCTCTTCAAATGGAGTTCTTGGCTTAAATTCAAAACTAGAGACTCTATAACAGCTATGTCTGTAACTCTTGTTGAGGTTCTTCGGCTCTCATTTGCTTTTTTATTAGCATCTAAAATTGATTGTTCTTTTTCAGATAGTTCGATTCCAAAGAATAGTTTGTTGATAAGATTAACTTCATCAAGCTTCTCAACTGCATAAGATAACCAAGACTTAATTTCACTATCCATTTTCTCCTCATATTTAAGAGTGTATGGAGTGTGAAGTAGAGATGAAGAAGTTCCAACTCTTAGTCTATCTTTTGGAACAACTTTAGAGATTTCGTTAAGAGTCTCAACTGACTTCTCACTATCGTTAATCCAGATATTTCTACCATCAACAATACCAACAAGAAGTTTCTTATCAGAGTTTGCAACAGCTTCAAGAGACTCAAGGTTTTTCTTACCATAAACAAAGTCAAGAGCAATAGCTGAGATTGGAGTATTAACTAGAACTTTTGTAGCCTCAACAGAGTGGTCAAAGTATGTAGCAACGATGATTTTTACATTACTTGCAACTTTTTCAGAGTCAAGTTTTACGGTTTCATCTTTTAGGGCATTCTCTATTTTGTTAAAATTTTCTAAAAATTGGGAGTATGTTTTGGAAAATGAAAATCTTGTCAAACAGACTTGTAAAGAGCTGGGAATTACTCAAAAAGAGTTAGCTGAAATGATGGGAGTTAGTAGGCAAAGTATTAATAATTGGGCTAACAATAGAACAACACCACCAAAAATATTTTCAAGACTTTTAGAACTTCTTCAAATAGAACAAAAATATCTCATAATTCAAAAACAGTTCTTAGTGTAAAAAAAATTATACTTTTATCTTGTTATTGGAAATATATTTGACTATAATTTTGCAAATGCAATAGAGACCGTCGTCGAAAACTCACTCTATTGCTATCCAACCAAAAGGTTTTACAATGGAAATTCTACCATTTACTTTTCAAGATAGTGAGATTAAAGCTTTTATAAATGAGAATGGAGAGATTTGGTTTATTGCTAAATATATTTTAGAAACTCTTGAAATATCTACAAAACACACTTCGATGACTCTGAAGAAACTTGATAGTGATGAGCTGACAACAATAAAGTTGTTGTCAGGTGGTCAAAATAGAGAAATGAAAGCTATTTCAGAATCTGGTTTTTACAAGATTGTTCTTAGAAGCAATAAGGAAATTGCAAAGCCTTTTCAAAAATGGGTAACAAAAGAAGTTCTTCCATCTATTCGTAAAACTGGCTCTTTCTCTTTAAAACAAGATGAACCAGATTTAGAGAAGATTGAAAAAAGGACAAAACTTATCTCTTTTTCAACTGAACTTGTTACAAGTTTTAAAAAGGCTTTTTTAGAAATTGGAATTGTAAGAAAAGAGGAGTTGGCTGTTACTGTAAATCGAGCAGTTCAAAAAGAGACAACAGTAGATTTTATTGAGATTGCTGATAAAAAAGGTATCGCAACTTTGGAGAAATACTACACCGTTACTGAACTTTGTGAAATTGTGATGAATGGAAATTTTTCAGAAGAGGCAAAAAAGCTTGTCTCTACAAAAAATAGAGATAAACCTCGACCTCAAAATCTCAACAAACTTTTAGAAGAGTCTGGTTTCCAAATTAGAGAAGATGAAGTTTGGAAAGCAACGGAAAAAGGGTCAGAGTTTTCTGATTTTGTTCAAAATAAATCAAGACACTCTGAAAAGACAGTTTTTCATACTGTTTGGAAAATTGAAGTTTTGAAAGAAATATTTTAAGAGTTTGGAAACCTCTATAAATATAACTTTGTCAAGTAGAGGTTCTGAGATAGTTTCTCATTTCTCATAAACCTCTAATTTCTCAAGAGTGTTTTTCAAATCTTCATATGATTTTATAAATCCAACTTTTACAGCAAAAGTTAGACTCTTTAGCCACTCAGCTCGGTTCTCTTGAATCAGTGAATTATGCTCTTTTTCATTGTAGCCTCGGCTATCAAGAATCTCCAACTTTTTACGAATTTGGGTAGCAACTTGGATATAGATGCCTGTATTGTTTTTACCAACTCTATCGGGAAGAGTGTCAATAATCTGATTAAACTCTTTAAAGTTATCTCCGCCAATATCTCGCCAAAAAAGAATCTTGCTATTAATGAAAATCTCAATCATCTCTAATCTTAAAGTTGGAGATAGATAAATTGCCAAATCTAGCATTATTTGAAGATTTGCCCAAACACCTCTATTTTCTGGTTTTCCACCTCTTTGAGATTTGATTACCGAAAACTGTTTGATTAATGAACTGTAAATAATCCTATTTTTCTCATCTCTTTCCAAAACGGGAATTTCCCGATTTGCGGTTTTACCGTATTTCTTTTCAACTTCAATGATGAATTCCCAAGTTTCAGCTCTTCGCAAATACTCATCTAAACCTATCTCTTTGTAGCCTTTTTCTTTACGATATTCATTTCCAATTTTAAGAACATCGTTTAAGCTTCCCATTTTTGTTAAATGTCCAATTTTAACTGTGTAGTCTTTTCCGATTTGGATTGTCATCATTTGATTTGTAGTCATGTTAAAATTTCAAAACCTCTATTTTTATAATTTCTGCAAAAATAATTATACCCAATAGAGGTTTCTTTCTATTGGTATTACTCTATTTAGTCAGTCCCAAAACCTATGCCTAGAGAAAAACTATAATTGATCTATCCACTGATTGAGTGAATCAATTCGCTCATAAGCTGTCATA
>JAMJTX010000071.1 GCA_024281215.1 Candidatus Thiovulum karukerense
TATGTATAGTGAATTAATTTCTGACATGATAGCTAACTCCTATTTAAATTAATCTCTTGAGTTGGATATGCTATTTTTATATCATCTTCTGCATTAAATGAGTCGATAATTTTTGTTGATATATTTGACCGTAGGGTTAGGGTTGCATAAGCATTTGTAAGATACCAGACACTCAATTTAATACCATACTGATCAATAAAAGAGAACATTCTAGGTTCAACATTGGTATTTCGTAGATTATATCTATCTCTCAACTTATTGAGCTGTTTTCTTGTCATATCTGTATATCCAGAGGAGTAGTTCTTTGCAATCTCTTTCATAATATGGGAGGCTTTCTTATGATTTGAATCAAAAGTGATAATAATATCGATACCGTCCCAAACAGTTCTAAGAGTGTAGTGGGAGTAGTTAGCTACTAGGTTAGTAAAGATATAGTTATTTGGAACAAATATAATTCTTCCAGCTCGTCTATTTACATCATATGTTGTGAGAGTGACATCTTCCTGAAGAGTGATTCTTAAGAGCGATATATCAAGAATATCACCAACATACTCTGCCCCATTCATTACAACTTTTATTCTATCTCCAACTTTTACTGAACCGCCAAAGATAATAACAAACCAAGCAAAGACAGACATAAACCCATCTTTCATAGCAATCGCTAAACCTGCTGAAGCAAATCCAAGAATAGTGATGAGGTAGTTGATATTATCAATATATGTAAATGTTAAGACAACAACCATAATAGTAATAGTGATAAAATTGATTGCCTTATTTGTCATATAGACTCTCTGGTTATCTTCAAAATATCTTCCACTCAGATACTTCAATGCAAAGGCTAGAATAATCAATATTACAAAAATTGTGAAGAGGGTAAAGATAGTTTTTGAGTGGTTTAAAATCTCTCTCTCTATTTCAAAATTGACCTCATCAATCTTCTTTTTATATATCTCTGAAGTTGTCTCGAGAGTTGATAGAGCCTCCTCAAAAAGCTCCATCTCAACTCTGTAACCCTCTACCTCTCTCTTTTCAACCTCATTAATAGGTGATAGCTCATCTTTTCGAGATAGCAGTGCAAACCTCTTTTTCATCTTTTCCAGAATAATAGATACATCTTCTACTCGCTTGTGGTAATCATTCATATGTTGAATATTTTGATTAATATGCGAAAGAGATGAGAATATATCAAAAGGATTAGTAACTCTTTGAACCTCTTCATGCTGGGGTGGTTGAAGTAGTTTCTCAAAAGGTGATGACATATCTCCAAAGAGCTGAAGCTGTTTATTAAGAATCTCTTTTGAGTTTAGTAGAGTTCGTGTCTCTCCTCCATCTTCTATTTTACCTTTAACCATTTTTAGTCTCTCTACTATCTGAAGATATAAATTGTAGTTACTGTAACTCTTTAACCATATACTGCTATTTGGAGATAGAGAGTGTGATATCTTCTCTATACTCTTATCAATAGCAAATAGTTCAGCTTGAATAGTTCTGTTTAAGTCACTGAAAAGACTAATAGTTAAAATAGAGAAAATAGATATAGATTTTATAAAATGCATACAGATTTTGCGGTAGAGATAACCACTCTCCTTTTTAACTGTAAGAATAACGAAAATATCTATCTACTTCCCGAATCTCCTCCAAATAAAATAGGCTACTCCACTAATAAGGGTATAAACTACACCAGAGAGTAGAAAACTATATATAGCCTCCTCTAAAATAGCCATCGATGAGATGTATGAAGCTAAAATAAAAAACAGAACTGTATAGGCTTGATTACTTAAAAGAGCGAGAAAATTCATAGAGAGATAACGACTATTGTAGTAGAGTTGGATATTGACCCCTATCAGCTGAGCCACAACCATTGTGATAGCAAAACCTACTGCTCCCATATCAAATATATAGACTAAAAATATAGAGATAACGAGTGATATAGATTGACTAATCAATCCTGTATTGCGATACTCTTTTGTTCTATCTGTCGCCATAAAGAGAGAACCAGATATTTGACCATATGTTTGATGAACTGGATAGAAACTCATAATCATCACAACAGCTGTTGCTTCTAAGAATCTCTCATCTGTAAAAACCATCAACACACTCTCTGCTTGGAAAAGTAGAAACATTGAAAAGAATGAAGCTATTGCATACAGCATTGGAACATATTTCAGAAATAGTTCTCTAATTTTCTCTCTGTCTCCCTCTCCAAATGATTTAGAGAACTCGCGAGTGATAATTTGAGTCATTGCACTGGTAAAAAAGAAGCTCATTGCTGCTATTTGATAGGCGAGTCCATAGAAACCACTCTCCTCTGAACCTCCATACTTTTGAAGAAGCCATATCTGAAAAAATCCGATAAGAACTCCAACTGTGCTAATAACAAAGAGGGGAGATATATATTGAAGAAACTCTTTTGAAGTCTCTTTTAGGTTAATCTCTCTAAAGATTTTAGTTGTAAATATACTCTCTCTCATAAAGATATATGAAGTCGCTAATATAAATATAACCATTGTGGCTATATTAAAGAGAAAGTAGCCAACAAGATCAAGATATAGATACTCGACAATCAGGAGAAGACCTATCATCGATATAGTCTTATACCCAATTTTGACAACTTCGACAGAGATTGTCAGAGCATAGCTATCCCCAATTTTAATAAATATCTGGATAAACCAAGTGAAAAAACCAAACAGCAATCCCCAATAGATATACTCTTCACCGATCTCTGGAAAAGCTATATCTTCAAGGTTAAATAGATAGATTAACTCTGTTAATATAATCGACAAGAGAAGAATAGAGGTAGATATTATAAAATAGTAGCCGATGAGGTTCAATCTATCAGGCTTTGATGAGAGTTTTGTAAAGAGTGCCATTGATGAACCAGCATCAAAAAAACCAAACAGCTTACCAAATAGTTGATAGAGATAGGAGAACTCTCCATAAGCAACTGTTCCTAATGCCTTTGGAACAACTGCAACAAGAACAACATTAATCAACCCATTTAGAATATTGGATATTAATTTTATAATATATCTACTCTTAAGAGAACTCTCTCTTTTTGAACTCATGCATAAAACTCCAAACCATATTTCCATAGTTTAACTATGGATGCTGTTTTAACAAGAGTTGCCTGTGAATTAGGTCTTACACTCTCTCCACAAGAATCGATGTCCCGACTCTATAAATATTTATACTCGCATTTAAATCTATATCAATTTAAATGCCACAATTTTCACAAACACACTCTCTTTCAGGAACTGAGCAAATAAAAGTTTGCTTTCTCTCTTAATATATTTTTCAATGCCCAATCAAAACTTACCAACTCTCTCATTTTTTCTCCAAAGTTATTAAAATGATAAGAGATTTTATCTAACTTTAATTTTATTTTTATAAGGGGGGGTAACATTAGAAACTACTTTCTATTTATAAAAAGGAGATTTTATGAGCAGGTTTATATTTGCTTTAGTTTTGAGTTTTAGTACTCTTTGGTCAGTTTCAACAAAGACTTTTTACAATGGTTGGAATTTAGTTGGTAGTCCATCAGTTGTCGATTTAAATCAAACTTTTGGCGATTTTTCAGATATTTCTATTGTTTGGGGATATAACAATCTTAATAAAGATTGGTTTGGTTGGAGCAGCTCGGAAGCAAAACGACAAGCACTTATTTCAGGCGGTTACTCTTTTGTTGAACAAATTCCAGCAACTGATGGTTTTTGGGTTTTAAATAATGGAGATGAGAAAAATATTACTCTTTTGGGAACTTCTCTTGAAAAACTTTTGGTTGGAAATAGTTTTTTTGTTGCATGTGATGGAGAAATTAAAACAGCAATTTTTGATACTGATATGTTGTGGAAGTGGTCAGATAAGACAGAGTATCCAGAGTATAAAATTACAGAGAATAGTTTCATATTTTTTGATAGCCATGATGGTGAGTGGAACGAGTTTAGCTTTCAAGAAGAAACTAATGAATATCTCCAATTTATAAATGGAGCTAGAAACGAACCTTTCTACTTTTTCTATGATGAACAAACTGCAAAAGATTTTCCAATTCACTATTGCGGAGATGATGAAAGTCAAGAAATCACTGATACAAATCTTTTAAAATGTATTAATGAAGAACTTGAACAATCTGAAGATTATCAGCCAACAGATAGCGACCTTGAAACAATCACAAAGTTAGAGTGTAAAGATGCTGTAAGTTTAGATGGAATTTCAAAGCTAAAAAATCTTGAAAATATTTTTGTTCCTGAGGTATCTTTAGAAAATAGTTCTATTATCTCTTCTCTTAATATAAAAATGCTTATTGTTAAAGAATTGAACGATATCTCTTCTCTTTCAGTTTTTTCGAATATAGAGTTTTTTGGAAAAATTATTGAAGATGAGGCAGATTTTAATTTAACAGTTAGTGAAGCCTCAAAAATTACAACTTTAAAAGGTTTTGGATTTTTTACAGAATACAGTGGAAGTTTATTAGCTTTAAAAAGCTGGACAAATTTAGAGATGTTAGTGATTCAAAATAATCCATCAAGAGATTTAGTCTCTTTAGCTTCTGCTGTTGCAGAAATGCCAAATATTACTAATTTAAATCTCGGTTTCAATAATTTAACAGATATTTCAGCTTTAAGCAATTTAACTCAACTAAAAGAGCTTCGTCTGCATGAAAATGATAATCTTGAAGATATTTCAGCTTTGAACAATTTAACAAACTTGGAAACACTCTCTCTTTGGTGGACTGGAGTTTCAGATATTTCAGCTTTAAGTAGTTTAACAAATCTAAAAATATTAGAATTGGCAAGTTCAAAAACTATCTCTGATCTCTCTCCTCTTTATAATCTTACAAATTTAGAGACTTTAGAAATTAATGGGATTTCAGATATTCAAAAAACTGAACTTCAAAATGCTCTTCCAAATACAAATATAGAGTTTTAACTCTTGTGAAGTACCCCGCCGTGAACGGCGAGAGTTACTAAATAGAGATATTCGGGTCAAGCCCGAATATGACAAAAGAGTGTCATTGCCGTGCTTGACACGGCAATCTATTGTGAAGCAAACTTTCTATTTAGTCAATCCCTAAATTTTTTCTTGACATCAATATCACTAACTGTATATAATGCTTATATGAAAATAATGATTTTAACCCAGAAAAATAGGCTAAAACTTAGTCCTAAAAAACTTGAAATTGTTAAACTGTTATCTTACTATT
>JAMJTX010000072.1 GCA_024281215.1 Candidatus Thiovulum karukerense
TTTCTAAACTTTTCGCTGATGAAAGAGTTGAATTATATTGAGTATAAACTGTATGTTCTCGCTTACAAATTTTTCAACTTTACAAAAGAGAACCACCACGAATATGAGAATCAGACTCGATTTTTGGAAATTGAAGAGTTTATCGAGACTTTTAATCAGTCGGTTGGTGCAAATATTGATCATACGAAAAATAGACTAATTACAAGAGTTCGAGATGCTATCGACAATCTAAAAGAGCTTGGAATTGAGATTGATATGCACCTCAAGACTTTTGGACGACCAGTTGTTGGGGTTAAATTTCTCTTTCGTAAAGTCCCAAAGTTAAAGGCTATTATCTCAAAAGCGGTAGATTTTACGGTGAAAACGGCAAAACGGACTTTCCAGAAAGTGAAGAGTTCCATTTCCCAAAAATCTGAAAATTGGCGAGAGTATTCCGATAACAAAAAGACTGAAGAGCATCTCGAGATGGTCAATGTCGCTGAACAACATGCGATGAGAAACTTCTTAACGATGGATTTCTTTCCAGCAGTTCTGAAAGCGAAATATTTCCACTGGCTTGATGATGGTCAAAAGTGGATAAAAGAGCAGTTTCAAAAAGATGATGGAACTTTTGAGATTTCGCTACCGATGGCTGAGACTGTCTTTAAAAACTACCAACGACTCAAATCATATACGAAGATGTATCGAAACGGACTCTTTGGTGATGGTGAATTTCAGTATGCCACCAAAGTCGATAAGAAGATATTTATAACTGCAAAACACCCAACAATTCCATCAATCGAAGCTAAAATATTGGTATTAGAACTCTGACTAGTGTATTTTTTGACTTAAGGCTTTAGCATCGTTTTTCTGTTATCCTGAATCAGATTCAGGATCTGGAAAGATAGGAAAATGCTTGTGAAGTACCCCGCCGTAAACGGCGAGGCTTCCTAGACTGAACCTGCCCATGGGAAAAGATTTGGTTTTCATCAGCTATCCCGCGAGGGGATTTTACAGCATTTGATAGCCAACTCATTCCCCACAGGTCTCACATGTTCATATATTCTAGGCGTTGATTTCCGTGCTTCCCACGGTATCTTGCCTATAATTATACAGAAAATTTGTGCCTTATATCCCCGCCATGAATGGCGAGGGTTTACGGCACAGTTGCTAAACAGAGAGCTAAGTTTTTAAGGTATTAGAAACTCCCATCGACAAGCTGTTTCTACTCCATTTTCTATATCTAGAAATTGTCTCTTTACTCGATGGGTTCTATCTTGTTTATGTTTTGTCTTTCTCCCTGAGACTCTTCTTCTCCACCTTTTAAAGCTCTTTTTTGAGATTAAGCTTCTCATCTCTTTTGTCACTTGATTCTCGGTTAGTCCAAACTTATCTTTTATCTCGTCAAACGAAATTCGATCTTGCCAAGCCATCTCAACAAGGTGGCTACTATCTGCTGTTGTCACTTTTAACTCCTCTACTTAAATCTCTCTCTAAATAGCTTTGCACCATCTCGGCTACTTTCAACCTTTTCAGGAATTGCTTCAAATGAAAATCTTAATCTGCTCTGGACTGTTGTTTCAAACTCCCTGATTTTGTCGAGATTAACTATATATGATCGATGGACTCTCATAAAATTAAATGGTTTTAACATACTCTCAACTTGGGATATCTTTTTTGAGTAGTAGGAGAAACCACTCTCTGTTCGGATCATAATTTCACTTAACTCAGCTTTTATATAGATAATATCTTCAAGTTTTAAGAGATAGAACTCATCTCCGTTTTTAGAGATTATCCTCTCTCTTCGCTCAAGGCTTAAGAATTGAGTTGCTCTATCTAAGGCTCTCTGTAACTCATTTTTACTATAAGGCTTTAAGATATAATCAATAGCACCTATCTTAAAGGCATCGATTGCATACTCTTCATATGCTGTTTGAAATACAATATATATTTTTGGAGATATTGCAAGAGCCTCTTCTGCAAACTCAACTCCGCTCATCTCTGGCATCTCTATATCTGAAATTACTAGATTGAAATCATCTCCCTTTAAAATATCTAGGGCTTCCAGTGGATTTGTTGTTGAGGTTATATTACTGTAATCAAGCTCTCCAACTATCTTTTCTATCCTCTTCAGAGCAAGAGGTTCATCATCAACAATTAAGATTTTCACCCTCTTTTTACCTCTATCTGGAAATAGATTTTTCCATTTTTATTTCCCATAAACTTCACCTCTCCATTGGAGATATATTTTAACCTCTCTTCCAAGTTCTTCAGACCTGTTCCAAACACCACTCTTTTATTAATTTCACCACTATTTGATACAACAATAGATATAATATTGCTATCACTCTCTTTAGCTTCTATATCTATATAGAAATCTCTATCTCCGCTAACTTTTCCATGCTTAATAGCATTCTCAACAAGAAGTTGAACAGAGAATTTTGGAATGGTTGTTGATAGGAGTTGATCTGGAATATTTTCTGAGAGTTTTATGTGATCAATAAATCTAATATTCTCAATATAGATGTATCGACGAACCATCTGCAACTCCTCTTTCAGAGTAACAGATGCTCTCTCCTCCATTGTGCTTCTTAAGAATTTTGAGATCTCAATAACAGCTTTTTCGGCACTATCCCTATCAATATACATCAATCCTAGAACAGAGTTTAGAGAGTTAAATAGAAAATGTGGGTTAAGTTGAGTATGCAGAGACTTTAGTCGGCTATCTCTCAAAAGAGCATCAACTCTTGCTTTCTCATTTCTCATCTCAACAAAGCGGTACATCAAGGCACCAATTAGATATGTGACAACTCCAATAAGTGATGAGAATAGAGCTGAATTATCACCAATAATATCTATAACCTTTAGGTTGATTAGAGGAGCAGTCTTAACAGTTATAAACAGAGAGATAAAACCAGCAAGAAAGGAGAATAGCATCGCTATATAGTTCCAGAATATCTTTGGGACATTTGGAAGAATCTTTGAGTTTGAGAATGTAATTAGAATCATAGATAACATAGCTATATTAACTCCAAGAAAAGCCCCAAAAATAGCACCATCACTCCAACCTAAATCAGCGACTCGATATACAAACGATGCCATAATAGTAGAGAGCAGAGTTCCTATAAATAGTATATATAACCAGTCTCTAAATTTAATATCTAACTCCTCTATTTTCAATGAAGACTCCTTAAAAAGTTCTGAACACCTGTGGCAACTCCTAGCCAACCTTGAGCTGGAAAAGTGCTGTCACCAACATGGTATAAACCTTGAAATGGAGTTATATTTGATGGTATGTTGTAGAAGTTATTTGACATTGAAACACCCCCTAGTTGTTCTCGACCTATGTAGTTTCTAAATGTTCTGGGATTTGCAGAAAATATATCCCTTATCTCATCTCGCTTGATTGAGAGCTGTTCAACTAATATATCTATGATTCTCTCTTGTAGTTTCTTATCACGATCTTTATAACTATGGCTATCTAAACCACTCCAAAACTCTATATCGGTATGAATAGAGATTGTAAATGTTCTCTCACCTTCTGGAGCTGACAGCCTGTCATCTATATCTGAAAAGGAGATAAAGATAGCATTTGATATTGTATTTTCTATCACCTCATCAACAATAATTTGATAGTGGTGATTAAGTTTAACATCTGTGGCTACTACCCCATATAGAACATAAGCACTTTGACTATTATTCAAATTTTTGAAGTGACTGTAATAGCCAGAGATTTCTCTGTCTGAAAAGAGTCTTGGAGTGTCAAAGATTGTTGAGTTCAGGACAATATTCCTTGCATCAATACTCTTTTTACCATCAATATAGACTCTATAACCATCTTCTATTTTATCGATGTTCGCAACTTTATGTTTTAATCTAACATCATCTATATTATTTGAAAGAGAGTTGAATATCTCCCCCATTCCGCCACGAACATAGTAGTTTGGCAGTGATGTATATCCAAGAGAGAGTAGAGTAACAAGAGCATTTAGGTCTCTGCTTCGACTCTGTGCCACTATCAAAATTTGAGCATCAAGAAAATTGAGATACTCTTCACTTATCTCACTAAAAAACTCTCGAATAAACTTCTCACCATTTTGGAAAAGGAGTTTTTTGAACTTATAAGCTAAGGGAATAAATGAGACCATTGAAGATATTTTGTGAAAAAGGTTTTTTCCTGAATAGTGGTAATCGTTGTAGCTATAAAAATCTCTATTGACCCGATATACAAGACTCCAGAACTCTCTATTTTTATTATGGGGATAACTCTTCTCGATTTCATGAAGAGCCATATCTAAATCTCGATATCTATCTGTGGAGTGGTTACCCTGTATAACTGTAAGAGCTGGGTCAATCTCCTCTATTGGTAGTGAGACTCCTGTCTCATTAATTAGAGAGTGGAGAGATGTTCCTCTCATATATCCAGCAAATGTAGTAGCTCCAGTGTTAAATCTATATTTACCCCGTTTAAAAGTTCCACTACTTCCTCCAAGATTTCTATCCTGCTCCAAGAGAGTTACAGAGTAGCCTCTTTTGGATAGAGCCGTTGCAGATAAGAGACCTCCAACACCTCCACCAACAATAGCAAAATCTACCATCTCAACTCCTCTTTTAATTTTTTAATAGCTACTTCTTTATTTTTTGCCTCAATATCAATATGAATATCTGGATACTTTATTAACCATTTTGGCACATCGCCCACTGCTATATAGTCGTGATGAGGTCTGCTTTTTGACCGTGTTATATATCCATCTCGAGGAGATGAGATGTGAAGTCGCTGATAATCATAATTCTCCCAAGTTTTACGAGCCTCAAGAAAAAGCCTCTCTTCATCAATCTCTTCACCGATTCTAAAACACCGCTCGTGGTGAATATCGTATGTTAAACGAACTCCCAACTCCTTGCAGACTTTAAGAGTCTCATCAAATGAGTAGTTTAACTCATCATTTTCAATGGTGATTAAATCTAACTCATCTCTGGAGAAACTTGAGAGCATATTTTTAACAAATCTCTTTTTTGCCCCCTCTTTATCTCCATATGATCCCCCAATATGTATATTGATTTCACCAACTCGGAGATATTTTGAGAGAAGAAGATGGTCGCGAATATCATCTATGGAGTTTTGGACTACCTCATCTCTGGGTGACCCCATATTAACAAATTGAGATGGGTGAAATGAGAGAGTTAAATCGTACTGCTCAATAGATAAT
>JAMJTX010000073.1 GCA_024281215.1 Candidatus Thiovulum karukerense
TATGAAGAGGTCGAGATAAATAGTACAAAGTCAGCATCTGGATATTTCAAAGTTGAAAACAACACATCTCAACCAGAATTTAGAATCGCTTATCGAGTCTTTGATGATAACCGAAGGTCTGATAACAATTTGAAAGTTGTCTCAATTCCAATAGCCCTCCAGCCTGATATGAATAGAGAGTATGGAGATGAATCTAGCTTTGAGTATGGAAAAAATATGAGTGAAAACTTTAAGTTCTGTAACGATGTTGGAATGGATTTTATCGGTTGTGGAGTCCTGAACCTCATCGACAACTCAATAGATTCAGATGGTAATGGAACTTCAGATTATGATGAGATGTTCAACTCAATAGATGGAGGTAACAGTGAATAAGATAATTTTATCTGCTCTTTTTGGAAGTGCTTCTCTTTTGGCACTCTCTCCAGAACAGCAGATATATAGTGGTGGAGTTGAGATGAAAGTTGCAAAAAATGCTCTCTCTCAGAAGCTGACTGGTGCAAATAGCATCTTTCTAAACTCAGCTTCACAGAAGAGCCTCTTCTCTCAACCACAGACTACTTTTAAGTTTAAAACTATTGAGAGTAAGAGTGATTTGAGAAATGAGCTTGATATTTTCGGTAGTAGTTCTCTCTCTGTTGGTAACTTCCTATCTACGAAAGAGGGAGAGTTCTATGACAACTTTGAGATGAGTAGAGATAAGGTCTATCTACTCATTAAAAAAGATGTCTTAACTGGTTCAGAGGAGCTTAATCAGACTGAGCTTGTGGATAGTGCAAAGAGTCTCTTTCAGAGAGAACCAAAGAGCTTTAAATCTCTCTATGGAGATATGTTTGTCTCAAAAATACTATTTGGTGATCGTTACTTCTCTCTTTTAGAGATTGATGTTTCATCTCCACAAGAGAAGAGTGATATTGAGATCTATCTTGATAACTTGAGTGGTGTGACAACAGAGTCTGAGTTTCAGAACAGAATATCTGAACTGCAAAGTAGGTTTAGAGATACAGATCTAAAGGTCTATCGAGATGATATTGACAATAGAGATGAAAATAATTCTCTTCCATTTTTAGTTAGATTTACTCCATACTCATCAATTGATGGAATAGATATTATATCTACTGAGGAGGCGAAAGTTCAAAACCTTAAAGAGTATATTGTTAGAGACCAAGAGTATGAGAATATAATCTCAAAAATTGAGTATGTTCAAGATATTCAGAATATGGGTGGTGAGTTCTTCTCTGAAATATACTCAACAGATAGTGAAGATTTTGATGAGTTAAAAGCTGAAACACTAAGAGAGAAATCAAGATTAAAGGGTTTTGCAAGAGATTGTAAAAAAGATATAGAGTGTAAAGCTCTATCATCTTTTGATGGTGATGCATACTTAGAGTTTTCAACATACTCAGAGTTGAATGAGTTGCTTCCAAAAGAGTACAACAGAATAGCTCTTAATAGTTGTGCAGAACATCAAGACTACTTTTACCAAGATTTTAGGGATAGTAACTATACTATTGAGATAGTGGATATGGATAGTGATGAACACAATCTCTCTATCTACTGTTCAGATATGAATAGCTCCTTTCCACAAGAGTATCTGCCACTTACAGACTCATCATCAGCTAATACAGGTGAAAATGATTACTCTGTAACTTACTTAAAACTTGATTTAAACAGTATGACAACAAATTTTGAGTTTATAAGTAGCGACGGAGAACATATTAATCTCCAAGGGAAGAGGATAACAGGGCTAAATTTTGATCTGACAAATAGTGATTTTTCATTCTCTGGTGGAGGTTTAGAGATGGGTGAAAACAATAGTTCTAGAGGTTACTTTATTCATAAGAGTGATAGTGTTCCAGCTAGAGCGACAAATCAGATTACAGGTTTCCAGAATGAGACAAAACAGCATCTTACAGATATCAACTCCCTTTTCTTAAGTGGTTTAGATTATCAAATCTTTAAGGATAGTGAGGGTAGAGCTGAATTTAGCAGTTCAAGTGAGCAAATCCAACTCAGAATAGATTATGGAGTGGGTGTAACAATAAACAGTGAAGGGGTAGACTTAAATGTTAAGTAGAAAGTTAGTTGTTGTAACTATATTTACAATATGGACAAGTTTATATGGAGTGGCAAGTAGTATTGATCTAACCACTGCGGATATTTCAGGCAAAGAGCTTCTGGAGATAGTTTCAGGTAGCTCTAGTGAGGGAGAGAAGTTTATCGCTTCACTCTCAAAAGATGAGTATGAGAGAACAGCTGTTTTTGCAGAGTTCCTTCAGAAGAATATGGTTGAGTTCTCTGATCTTAAAGGTGATGAGTTCCGAGACGAATTTATCGCAAATATTCTTGATAATAGAATAGAGACTCCAAAACCATCTCCAAACTCAAGAACTACAAAAGCTTCTATTCCAGATAACTCAATTCCTGCAAACTTTGCCTATATTCCAATGGAGCAGGGTATGGATTTTGGAACATCTCTGGATCTTTTAAGTGAAGAGACAAAGAGATCAAATATCTGTTTTGATGGTAACCTATCTCTTAGCACACCTATTTTTAGAGGTGTTAAACTATATAAGATTAAAGTTATCAACTCAATTAGTGATCTACAAGATGCTCTCAATATATCCGGAAGTATCTCCCTAGAGATGAATAGAATATCTGGAAAGCTATCTGGTCTCTATGAAACATATAAAAAGAAGATAGGTAGCAATGTTTTAGTTTCACTAAGTGTTGAGTATCAAGCTTATGACTTCAACCTACTTAATCCAGGGTTGAGTAGTGGTGCAAGGGCTATGTTTGGTGATGCAGATCTATTTACAGACTTTAGAATTAAGTGTGGAGATAGATATCTTTCAACTATTACAACTGGTGGAATCTTTATTGGACTACTGGAGATTATGACTCAAACTCAAGAAGATAAGAGAGATATCGGTGTTGCTTTAGAGGGTAAGATTGATTTAGGTGCAGCTAAAGTAGAGTTTACTGGTGAGTTTAATAGCACAATGAAAAACATTCAAGAGAATCACAACACAAGATTTGAGGTTTATTCAAAAGGTGGTAAGTCTGAACATGAACTGATTACAACTGTTGATCAATTCTATGCTGCTGCTGACACATTCCTACAATCTCTAAATACCCTAAATGATGCTTCGACACCATACCAAGAGGGAGCATATCTAGCTAAATTCTCACCTTATGAGTCAATTACAATAACTAAAAAAGGTGGAGATATTATTATAAAAAATGCTCGAATGGAGGAGTATAGATACTATGCTTCAGTCTATGATAAGTATCTATATAAAATTGACTACATTCAGAGAAACTTTGATGAATATCAAGATGCTGAAGAGAAGGATGTAATATTAAGAGAACTTACTAAAGATCTTATTGTTCAGAAGTCTAAAATATCTGGCTTAGCAAGAGTGTGTGCACTACCAACAGTTATAGGTGAAGAGACTCCTACTATTGATGAGAAGTGTCCAGCTCCAACAGAGCAGTTTGAAGATGATGGAGAGACAAAAATATTCCTTGATGAGTGGGATATTTTAGAGATTCTACCTCTTGAAGCTATCAAGTATCCAAGAACTTGCCAGGAGAGAAAAGAGATGTTCCAGTTACAGACTGATGGAACTTACAGAGTATATATGGAGGGTAATAAATCAAAACCTTATGATATCTACTGTGATGGTATGGCTACGGATAATCCACAGGAGTATTTAACTCTTAAAAACCTATCTCCAGTTAGTGATCACCCATCTTATAACTATAGTAGATACTCATCTTTCTATACTCTTGATGATCTTGAGCCTCAAGATTTAGTTTCAATCTACTCTAAACTGAAGGTTAAAGTATCTTATGATCACTTAGCTGTTTATGACGAGCAAGATAAGTTTGTGGAGACTGTGGGTAGCGAAGTACTCGCAGAGAAGACAAGCACTATTGACGAAAACACAGCAACTTATAAAAAAGCACTCTTTGGAAATGCAAGAAATAGCACAAGAGACTCTCAAGGTGAAGCAAATGTAAACTCAGCTGGAACACAGTTTAGACTATCTGAAAATACGACATTTGTTCAACTCAAAACATCAAATAGTGGAGATGGTGCATCATATAAACTTGTAACAGATCGATCTCTATCTTGGACAGAGGCTGAGACATATGCTCAATCCCTTGGAGGACATCTTGTCACGATTGATAGTGCTTCTAAAAACTTGGAGGTTATGGAGTTTATTAAGAATAATGACCCTCAAGCAAATGTAGATAACCTATGGATTGGTCTTAATGCACTCCAGTTTGAGAATCAACTTGAGTGGGCTACTCCTAATAAGTTTTATGACTATGGAGCTTGGGCAGTTAATCAGCCAAGTAATGACACAACTAAAAACTGTGTAATGATGGATACAACTGACGAATATAGATGGTCAAGAACTGACTGTTCTGAAGAGAAAAGATTCCTTGTGGAGTTCTCGTCTCAAGCTGAAAATGCTGTTGTAGAGATTGATGTTCCTAGAACTAATGTATATTTCAACTCAACTGGAGAGAATGGAAATGTTAGATCTAAAAACGACTTAATTTTAGAGTACTACTAAGCATTACTTCTTTGAAAGGGCTGGATTTATCTAGCCCTTCTACTTATTTTATATATATTATAAAAGTAGAGAGTTAGAGAGTATTAGTTCCGATAATTACTCTATTTTTATAATATATTCAAGGGTAATTGAAATTGAAAAGAAACTTTTTTATCTTTGTTTGTTTCTTTAACAGGGGAGTTTAAAGTAAAGACTTTTAGGGATGTAATCACCAGGTTTGCCATCTTTTTAATATGTTTTTTCATTTTTACCTCAAAGTCATGAGGCGTGAGCTTAATAATGGAGATGGCCCACGGCTTAAGCAGGTTAAACTTTTTTCTAAGAACTCTTCTCCAAAATCTTTTGTTGTATTTTTTAAAAGTACTGAAAAACTATCACCATCTATTCTTGCAAAGAAACTATTGTTTGGAAGAAGTTGTTGATAAAATCTAACTATCATTTTTAGTAGATCATCACCTGCTTCATTTCCTACAGAGTCATTTATGAGTTTAAATTGGTCTAAGTCTATAAGTAAAACATTACTC
>JAMJTX010000074.1 GCA_024281215.1 Candidatus Thiovulum karukerense
AAGAGGCTATTGGAAAAATAGATAATGTAGAGGGGCAAAAACAACTTTTACAGATAGAGGCATCAATTTGGCAGAACTTTTATGGAACTCTTGATCTAATTTTGGATAGTGAGTTTGTCTTTGAGAAGAGAACAAAACAGCCTCCAGAGAATCCAGTAAATGCTCTTATCAGTTTTGGAAAATCTATTATCTATCCAAAAACCGTGTCAGCCCTATATCAGACTCAACTTCTTCAATCAGTCTCATATCTTCACGAACCATCTGAAAGACGATTTTCTCTATCTCTTGACCTTTCAGAAGTTTTTCATATTTTAATTGTTTTTCGTGCAATTTTTCGAGTTGTTAATCTAAAAAAGTTAAATATAGATAAACACTTTCGAGATGATTTAAATGGTGTTCTCCTAAATGATGAGGGGAGACATATTTTTGTAGATGAGATAGAGTCAATTTTAAATGAGACAATTGAGCATAAAAATATTAATCGACCTGTCCGATATGGCGAACTATTTCGTTTTGACGGATTAAAATTGCAAAAATATCTTCTTGGTGATGAGGTTGAATTTAAGCCATTTTCACTATTGGAGAGGCGATAGTGTATATGATTTTAACCTATGATATTAAAGATGCTAGTCGACTAAACAAGGTTCATAAAATATGTGGAAAGTATCTTTTCTGGGTTCAAAACTCTGTTTTTGAGGGTGAGATTAAGGAGTCCAATATAGTGAAATTATCAAATGAGATTAAAAAGGTTATCAATAAAAAAGAGGGTGATAGTGTGATAACTTGGAGATTTTTTAGTGCCGAGAAGTTTAAACGGAAAATTATAGGGGCAGAGAGAAATGAACCAACAACAGAGATTTGGTAAAAGTGGATATAGAGATTATCGGGTCAAGCCCGATAATGACCCTCTATTTGTCATTCCCGTATTTGATACGGGAATCTATAAGCATCTATGCATATTGAATCAAGCATAAATTGTTAGCTAAAATAGACTCTATATTAGAGTGTAAAGCATTAAAAAACTGATATGAAGAAGGGGTAAGTTTTTGCTCTTTGATGTTTTTCCAAACCAACTCTATCTTGTTTAACTGAGGAGAGTATGGAGGTAGATACAATAGATATAATCCTCTTTTTTGCCATTCTTCTATTTTACTAGAGAATAACTTGCTGGTGTGAATAGAAGCATTATCAAGAACCACAAAAGTATCTTCTTTAATTTGAGAAACAAATTCATCAAAAATTGCAATAGTAACTTTGCTTGTTACCGAACCTATCGTTATAGACGAAAACATCTTTTTTCCATCTGATGATAGAAATCCACTTACATTGATTCTTTTTGACATCTGCTTAGGAACTGTTAATCGAGTACCAATTTCTTGCCAAGCATATGGCAATGTTGTGTTTAATGAAAAGCCACTTTCATCAAAATAGCAAATCTTTGCATTCTTGGATTCTAAGTAATTAATTTTCTGTTTAAAAAAGTTGTATTCATCTTCATTCGGTTTTTTGGGCATTACTCGTTTAATTCGCTTAAATTTTAATTTTTTTTTATAACTTTTCTTAAAGTGTCTATGGAAAACACAATATTATATCTGTCTTGAATTATTCTATGAACTTCTTTTAAGTTATTTGGATATTCTTTAACTGTTGAGTGTATATCATCTTGGATTTCATTGGAAAGCATCTCCTTTCGTCCTCTACCCTTTTTTATAGAGATTTTTCTCTCCTCTTCCCACTCTTTTCGCCATTTGCCTATTGTATTTCTTTCAACATTGAATATATCAACAAGCTCTTTTATCATCTTCCCATCAGCTAATAAAAGAAGTGCTTTAGCTTTATCTCTTTCATAGTGCTTAGGACTCTCTTTTTGTATCCTATCTAACTCTTCTCTATCACTTCTGCTTAATTCTAATCTCTTTTTTCTCATACGATATTTTATGCTATTTTATATTGACACAGATGCTTATAGTTGAGATTGTCGGATCAAGTCCGACAATGACAAAAAGGGTGTCATTCCTGTGCTTGACACAGGAATCTCTTCCGCTAGTTTTTGAACTGTATAATGGACTAAGATTGTCGGATCAAGTCTGACAATGACAAAGAAGGGTGTCATTCCCGTGCTACACACGGGAATCTCCATAGACTCTTTGCAAAGCTCAGAGTTGAATCAAAACCAATCTACAATTTTCCACTGGTTTTTTACAGCAAAATAGCCAATCACTATTGCTGACAACATTGTAATTGGAAAAAGCATTGTTAAAAATTCACTCATTTTCAAGCTCCTTTAACTCCTGTTTTACTCTATTGAGTTCAAAGTAATTCACAACAATTCCTATCA
The DNA here is from genome assembly GCA_024281215.1 of Candidatus Thiovulum karukerense. Classification (GTDB taxonomy): domain Bacteria; phylum Campylobacterota; class Campylobacteria; order Campylobacterales; family Thiovulaceae; genus Thiovulum_B; species Thiovulum_B karukerense. Next base: position 2,339 of record JAMJTX010000074.1, read on the forward strand.
TAAAAATTGCAAAAGCTATTAAAAATAGAAAGCCGATAAACTGGACAACAGGATTAATATCCGTTACAAACTTTAATCCATATATCCAACTTCCAGCAATACCACCTATCAGAACTAATATCTTTTTATGAGCTATATCAATATAACTCTTCTTTATATCAACTTTCAGTTTTCTCTCTTCTAAACTCATTTTTCTCCTTTTTGGAGACGGGACTTCAGTCCAGCATTTTAGAGTTGAGATTGTCGGATCAAGTCCGACAACGACAAAATAGAAATGACGGAATCAAAATCAACCAGTGCGGGGTTAAAACCCCGTCCCCAAAAAATGCACGACTAAAGTCGTGTCCCCAAAACTATAAGTCTCGCACACAAACAACACGGTAATCGTTATTATGGTAATTCCAACCGTCATCACCATCACTGAAACTGACAATCCAAGAAGTGGAGTTGTTATATAATGTTGATGACCAATAGTGACTGTTTTCAATGTTATTAAATATTGATTTATGCTCATAAGCAACCTTTAACTCATCTCTACTTGGAAGCCTCCAATCATTATGTTCAAACAATTCAATATTTCCACAATAATTCATAGCCTCTTGCCAATTCATTGCATTTGGCATATTAAAGTCTTGGAACATTAGCCCCTCAAAAGATTTTACAGCTCTAAAAGCTTCAAAATCATCTATTTCCAGACTACTACTAAACTCTTCACCATTTAGTTCTGCTGTTGCATCTATTAAAGATAATTTCTCTCCATCTTTTAGCAGAGTAAAATCAAACTTTTTAACACTACTTTTAAACTCTTCTGCAACCTCTCGTGGAACAGATATATGGAAACCTATTCCCCACTGAAGAGAGACACTGAACTCCTCACTGTCGGCATTATAAGTCATCGATATATCTTGAGTTCCAAGCCAGTTATCAATAATCTTGTTCTGTTGTGTCGATAGTTCAGTTCGGATTCTATCAATCTCTTTTTCTCGATTCTCTGTATATGCTATCTGTGAAGAGTTTTTATCGAGTTGATACTGGTGTTCTCGGGCTTCAAACTCAGCTGTTGTCTCAAACTCACCTTTAGGCTCTAAAACTGGATAACCCTCAATCTCCGAACCGTAATCTGTCTTATCGAGTTCATACTGAGTTGCTAAATCGAAAGCTTCATTAAAAGTTGAAGCAGTTGAAAGATCTCCAAAAGAGCTTAGAGTTCTACCACTCCAGATAAGAGTATCTTCTTCTGTTGTCTCCTCAACTTCAGCGGGTTGGGTTTGAGTCTCCTCTTCTGGATCTGTTGGTAAAACTTCAGTTTCATTAGACTCTGGAGTTATATCTCTACAAACTCCATCAATCCACTCTACACCATCTCCAGCTTCACACTCAGCCTTAGCTTTTGCCTCAACAATCTCACTAAAGTATTGGGTTAAATCCTCTTCTGTTGATATTTTGAAATAGTCAATATCATTTACATTCCAGTATGAGACTATTGAATCTCCACTCTTTAGAGTTGTTGCAGTTTCTGGAGTGTTATTCGGTTCAAAAGCTGAAGTCTCTTTAAAACCATCAAAAGGTTTAACTTCACTATCGACTGCCAGACCGTAGATTGTCTCACCCTCTATATCATTTCCGTAATTTGTAATTAGAAGCTGATAACTATCATCTGGTGAAATTAGAGGGAGATTGATAACTCTATCTTTTGTGTTGAGTTGAATAGTTTTACCCTCGGGAGTTGTAACCATTCCATTGATAACCCTTTGAGATAAAATTGAGAGTTGAACAGAACCTTTATAGACTGGAAGCTCGATACTCTCTCGCCACTGTCGATTGTTGCTATCTCCTATCTCTATATCAAATTGATACTCTTTAATATTCTCATACTGCTCACTAAATGAGAATGTAACGGGAATTCGTTTTGTCCCATTGACAGGAATTGAACCAAGAACGGTATCCTCTTGAAAACTCTTTGCACCATCAAGAGTGATTGTAAAATTCAGCCCCTCACCGATTGCACTTCCAATATTGTGAATAACAATCTCTCCAGCATACTCATTTCCATCTCCAAAAATAAGATTACTACTCTCAAAATGGGCTTTAAAGTTTGCCGTCCCCTTTGGCACAAGTTGAAAACTTCCTAAATCCTCCTCATCACGAATAAGCTCAACAACCGTCTGAACAACTCGGTCACCATCTTCAACAGTTAAATCATACTCTCCAGTTGGAAGCGAACTATCTTCAAAAGTTCCATCATCTTCAGATACTATATTTGCCTCGATATTCTCATCAAGAATATTCTTTAAAATAATCTCAATTCCACCTATCGACTCAAACCCTTTTGTAACTCGGTTGGTAATTCGACCCTCACCATCATCATAGAGCTTTCCTTGAAAATCAACATTTCTTGCACCAGAACGGAGATAGTATTTACTGCCAACTTTGATTAAGTTATCCTCAACTTTCTCAATCTCAAGGTTTGTATCTGTTGTGATATACAGCTCTTCACCACTCTCAATATCTTTCCAAGAACCCCAATAATCAAAGTTCTTTGTAGATCTCTCAATAACTGGTGTTTCAACTTGATTATCTTCAGTTGTTTCAACTTCACCGCTGTTGTCTTCGACAACTTGACTATCTGATGATGCATTACTACTGCTATCACCATCATCACTACCACAACCACTGAATATGGTTAAAACTGCTAAAAATGATATATATAAGATATATCTATTCATAGAAAACTCCTTAAAGTATATATATAATTTTAACAAATTAGA
>JAMJTX010000075.1 GCA_024281215.1 Candidatus Thiovulum karukerense
CTAACTGTTGCATTTAGGATTTTTCCACCAAACCTTAGACTCTCTCTCATCTTTACCCAGCCTAAATTTGGAATTCTTACTTTTGTTCCAACTATTTGAATCTGGTCTCCACCGATATAAAAACTATCTTTCGATTTTCCTTTTTTCTTAAATTTTGGTCTTCCTCTCTCTTTTTTGAAGAAACTTTTAAAAGCACTTTGAAGCTGAATAAATGGCTGTTGTGAAGCATATTTTGTAACTTCATAAGTGAATGGAAATTGAGATTTCTTCAGAGAGTTAAACTCTTTCTTTAGGCTCATTCCTGACGGTTTGTCTCCAGCTTTATAGAGTTCATTCCATCTTGCCAAAGCCCAATTCCACGAAAATCTAGATATTCCAGAAGCTTTTTGAAAGTATGTTCTTTGATAGTTATTAGCTTTTAACTCAATTTTATGTGCTAACATTTTCTAACCTTTTCATCACTTCCTCTTTTATTCCTAGCTGAATTATTAAATCTACCACTGAGTTGATAATTGTATTGTCAGAAAAGTCTCTTTTTACAGGGGCATCTATCTGTTTGATGGAAGAGAGTTTATATCTTCTCTGGTTTCCCTTTGTTCTCTCATCGGGATATAATTTACCCTCTCTCTCTTATCTTCGTAGAGTACCTTCCGAAACACCTAATATTTTACTGGTTTCTTGTATGCTTAATAACTTATCCATTTTGTATAATCATATACAAATATGAGCAATATTTCAACTAGCTGTTACTTACCCCTCTGCCTTTTAACCACCTGTCTCATAAAAAGCTCTTTGGGAGATTTCACCGCTCTCATTAACTTCAGACCAGCGATTCTTTTCAGGTTTATTTTTAACAACCTCTCTCAATATTTCAGTTGCACCATCAATATCACCAGCTTTAATACTATCTTTTATACTCATAGCTTCATCAAAATAGAGACAAGGAATTAGATAACCCTCAGCTGTTAATCTTATTCTATTACAGTGTGTGCAGAAGTCGTCGCGATGAGGTTCAATAATTCCAAAGCGGTAACCATTCTCCATTCGGTAGTAGTGCGATGGCGAACCAGCTTCAATTCCCTCATCAATAAAATTGAACTCTTTGGCAATAACCCCTAGAATCTCATCACTATTCAGTCCAGTCAATGAACTATTTGCAAAGCTATTTTCCATATACTCAATAAATCGCACTGGAATATTTCGTTCTATTCCATATTTTAGAATTTGGAGAATCTCACCATCATTTATATCTTTCATAGGGACAGAGTTGATTTTTACTTTCAATCCAACTCTTTGAGCTGTCTTGATTCCATTAAGAATTTCGTTTAAAACATCTTTTTGAGCTATCTTCCAAGCTACCTCTTTTTGAAGAGAGTCTAATGAGATATTGATTCGTTTAAGTCCAGCATCTTTTAATTTTTGGGCAACTTTTGGCATAAGATAGCCATTTGTAGTCATCGCCAAATCGATATCTGGTTTATAGTTATATATCATCGCTATAAACCTATCTAGGTTTTCACGAAGAAGAGGTTCTCCACCCGTGATTCTAACTTTAGTCACACCCTCATCAATCGCTATCTTGATAAACTTAAATAGCTCCTCAAACGATAAAAGATTTTCGCGAGGTGTCCATGAGAAAGGTTTCTCTGGCATACAGTATTGACAACGAAAATTACATCGCTCAGTAACAGATACTCGAATATAGTCTATTTTACGACTGTAACTATCAATTAACATAAAACTCCTACTTTAATAGTTCAAGTAGGTTTAGGGATAGATAGCCAATCCCATCTCTACTAAATATATCATCAAAATTATCTATCACTTCAATCCCATCTCTTTGTGAATAGAACTCTCCACCTCGTTTGTTGTCTATAACAACAGCAACAGCAGACTCTAACTGAAGACCATCTTTATAGTAGTGCATATTTTTCATTATCTCTGTTCGATTGCTCCCAAGAACTCTAAACTTAGCATCGATAACATATCTCTTATCTCTATACTCAATATAGAAGTCTGGACGAAATGGAATTTGAGAATAGGAGTAGATCACATACTGATACTTTAGCACTAAACCACTCTTAAACTTAATATATGCCCTATCATAGACCTCATCTCGAACTCTTAAATTCTCTTCATAGCTCTGCTTCTCAATCTCTCCAAACTGAGATATAAGTTTTGTCATCACATAATATTCCCAGAGCGAAGATATATCTTTAATTGATATTGCATTATCTAAACTCTCAAAAAATGATGGTGTAAATGAGTAGTTAAGTCTATTGTAGAGATAGAAAAGCTCTCGATAACCACTTCTCTTTAAGAGAACTTGAGAGTTATATGGATGTATTCGTAACTCTCCAATCTCATCAACAGGAAAATCTAACAGAAAGTTCTCTATTTCACTCTTCAGACCATTTAGAAGAATTCTCTGAACAGGGACAACTTTGACATAGTCCATTAAGTGATAGACAAGTTGAAGGAGTTCAACAATAAACTTCTTGATAAACCTATTCTCGATTGTATCAACACTCTCAAAATTATTATATTGAAGAGCTTTCATAGGGTGTTTTGGTGAGTCGTCATACCAGCTTTGAGGGTGCTGAATAATATCTATCATTATTGTTTCATCAACATAAGCCACATCTTGAAAAGGTTTATAGACCATATTTTCAACTAATCTTCGGTGTGGGTTATTTGCTATTCTACGAAGAGCAACAACTGTGCTATCTCGATATTTTAGAAGTGTATTAAGCTGAAAAATAGGGCTAGGTTTTGAGCCACTCTCTTTTAGTCCAAAACGAGTTGGAAATAGCTGAAAAAGTATATCTTCTCTAAACTCTGAGATAATTGCAGAGAAGAGGTTTGTAAATAACTCTTTATACTCACTATCGCTCTGAAGTTGAAGAAGAAGCTCTAGTTTCTGTGGAATATAGAGAGTCTCACCTATATATCCACTAAAGTCTCGGAGAGAGATAACTCCCCTCTCTCTTTTAACAATTTTTCCTCTATCGTGAAGATGTTGGAGATATGAGATGTCAAAATCTTCAGGAACATCTACCCGCTCATCAAAGGCGAAAAATTTAATCAAACCTACTCACCCTTTATAATTGTCTGACCCATAGTTATCATATCAGACTCTGTAACAGTTGGAGCATTATCAAGCCTATAACAGTCAGTGTCTTCTGCACCTGTTTCATATAAATTATCAAATGTAGTGCTATATATAGTATTGTCTCCATCTTGTGTATTTTTATAGTGAATCAATAAAGTTTTCGCAGATGAGAGTGAAGTATTAAGAGTTGAAACATAGATGTTTTTTGCAAATTGAACTTTTCCTATACTCTCATCAGCAGCAACTTCAGTAGCACCTATACATAACTCTCTTGAATATAAATTAGCTGGACCAACTGTTGTTGTTGGTGTTGTTGAGATGGTGTCATAAGCAATAGTTACATTATAATCATTAGTATTGACTATTGTATATGTATTAGTTGTTGTCAGTACAACCCCATTATCCTGTTCAAGAGCTTCACCATGCTTATCACAATCACTATCATAAGTTGCTGGTAAGTTATCAGTCGCTTTGCTATTATTGACACTTAAAATAGAAGCATTTTTATAGATTGGATACCAATCACTCATAAATTTAATATCAGATGCCCGAGAGTTTGACAGATCACCATCTCCATCAACTGCAACAACTCGCCAACCACTATTTTTAGTATCGAAATTAGAAGCATCAGCACAGATTTTATGTGTCATAAAGTAGTATGTTGGACTATTTGTCTTTGTCACTTTACCAACTGTTGTATCTTTATAGTTTGAAATAGATAAACCAGCACTACCATCGGTATAGTCAATAGTATCAATTGTTAATGTTTCAGTTAAATCATTTGCACTATTACCATACTCATCTGTCTCATTGGAGACTGTTTTATGGTCATTGGTTGGATTGAGATTTTTATATCCACTATTTGGGTGAGTTGCATATCTATCGTCAATTCTACCTGTATATATGTTAAATGAGTGTAAGTCTGATGATGTTGTTCCCACAAAAGCCAACTTACCATTAAAGAGTTGAATCACTGGTTTTGCAGGAGCTGAGAGATTCAGTTCAACTGAGGTTGTGGCAATATTTCCAACCTCATCATAAGCTTTTAAAGTTATATTACTATCGCTCATGGCTATATTTGGAAAGTTTTCTCTACTCAACTCGAGAGTATAGCTATTACCACTATTTAACATAGGGTAGTCTCGATTTTGAATAGTAGCTACGACCTGACTATTATCACCCTCATCTCCAGAGACTGAAGCATATAGAGTGCCTTTAAAAAAATTATCAACATGACCAGCTTCATCATAAGTTCCAGTTGCTGTACTATCACTATTATAGTGTTGATAGAACTCTATATTTAGATTTGTAGATAGAGCCATACTTGCCGCAGCATTTTGTTCTAACAGAGCAAAGTAACCTCGCTCCATCTCTGTTGTAAAGAGGTTAAAGTCATACATTGAGCTAAACCAACTATCTGATGAGGTAGTTAAGTCAAGATACTTCCAAGAGATCGCTCCAGCACCATCATCAACAGCTGTTAAGAGTGATTTTATCTTATATCCATTCTCTCGAATATATGGAAGAGTTGATTCTGATGTAGCAAAATCTGGGGAATAGATAGGGGTATATCTTAAATCATCTGTTAGAGTTTCTATATTATCTAAAGATACCCCACCTAAAGAAGCACTATCCCAATCATCTTCATTGCTCAATGTATTGTCTCCCGAAACATCACTCTTTAATCCAAGAGGAGAACCACTTGTCTTAATAGCAGCTCGTGTGAAATAACCAGTGATTGTTAGTTGCTTATATTCTCCAGCTCCCGCACTGTTTGCCGACGGAGTTCCATCACTACAAGTTGCATAGACATGTGAAGCTATACTATTAATTGTTGTTGTAAGTTTCTCACATAGTGAAGAGGCATTAAGCTCAGCATCTGCCACATCATTTATAGTCACACTATCTATTCTTGCTTCAAGAGTTGATGCTGTTATACCATCAATAGCATCATTAGCATCTTCGTCACTATATATCATTACACTATATATGCT
>JAMJTX010000076.1 GCA_024281215.1 Candidatus Thiovulum karukerense
ACCTAGAAATCGAGGACTTTCTAACTTTCTTTAATCAAAGCTATGATAAAAAATCAAACATTCACGAAGTAAAAAACAGATTATTAACTCAATTACGAAAAGAGATTGAGGAGTTCAGAACTGAACTGAAGATTGATATCGATATTTTCTTTAAAAAGTTTGGTCGTCCAATAACTCATATTAAACTAAAATTCTATAAAGTTCCAAAATTAAAGGATATACTTTCCAAGTTCGTAGATTGGAAACTGATACCGAAAAAGCTAAAACGAAGCTATGCAAACCGAATAAAAAAGCAGAAAGAGGAAGACGAATTTACAAGAAGTCGAAAAAAGCAGGAACGAGAGCATAAAGAGAATCTGAACAATGCAAGAGTCTTTGCTAAAAAGAGGTTTTTGACTGATGTCTTCTTCCCAAAAATAGCCAAATCAACCCAGAAAGTGTTTGAAAGCACTCGCGAATGGATAAAGCAGAACTATCCTGACTATGAACTAAACTCCTTGGAACTGGCAAACCACCACTTTAACTACTTCTTTAAGCACGATGGATTCTATAAAGCCTTTTATGAGGGTGTCTTAACTAAAGATGATTTTGATATTTTCAAACAGAGTGGAAGCCGAATAGTAGCAAGGGTGAAAGTTCAACACCCATTTTTACCAAGTGTTCAGACGGAGTTACCGATTATTTCGATGGTTTAGATTATCGGGTCAAGCCCGATAATGACAGTGATACAGTCGTACTTCACCTCTTCAGTTAGAATTGGTAAGTTAGATTAACAAACCAGTTTCTTCCAGCCTCATTGAGGACAAAGATATTCTCTGTATCAGTAGAATTTACACCTCGTCCAATATATGAGTTGTTAAGAGTGTATGTCTCATCACCTATATTATCAACTCCTGCATTTAGCGAAAGTGCTTTTGTAAAGTGGTAGTTTCCTTTGATGTTTGCAACAAAGTAACCATCAACATCTTTCTCACCATTATCCTCATCAATTGTCTGAGAACTAGCTCCAATAAGCTCAAGTTTTAGACCATAATTTTTTTCAAAATAGTGCAGATTTCCAATAAACTTAAATGGTGGAATCTGTGCTAAATCCTTGTCTGTTTGACCATCAATAGCACTATCTTTCTCTCCTCGTTGATATGCAACTCCAACTTTTGTTCGTAGATTTCTAGCAAGTTTCTTACTGTATGAGACATCAAAACCGTAGATTGTTGCATCGATATTTGTAAAACCTAAACCAGCTCCATTGTTGTAGGCATAGATAAAGTTCTCGAGTTGGCTATAAAATGTCTTTGCCGTAAAATCACCTCCAGCAATAACTGTATCAACCCCTAAATCAACTTCACTGTTCGTTGTAGCTTTAAGATCTGGATTTCCCTCGATAGTTATCTTTTTTGAGCCATCTGGCATTACCATAACTTTATTCATATATAGCTCTTTACCGTTTGGAACTCTCATAGATTGACCAACTCCAGCAAAGATTGAACTCTCATTTCCTATATAGAATCTACTAAATAGATTAAAATTGATAGCAGAGTAGTCGTTGCTATCTTTTCCGTCATATATCTTCTTCATAATTACATATGGATTAATCTCATCAAGTCTATCAGCTTCGACTTTTGTACTATCTGCTCGAAATCCAACTGTTAAATCATAATTTGTAGCCATATGTTTAACACTTCCATATAGAGCTAAGTTCTTTGTCTGAACATCAGGAATCATCGCATATAGTTGATTGCCTGTTGTGTCACTAAAGAGAGTTCCGTCCCAACTCTTATTCATAACATCAACACCAAGTAAAACTTCATGCCCACCAATGTAGCCTAAGTTTTCAACTTTTACTCCATCAACAACTGACTCAACAGAATGAGTTACAGATTTTGCAGGGTTCATAGCAACCATTCGTCTATACCTGTTCGACATATCGTGTTCAACAGCACTATGAAAATAGTTAATCTTAAACTTACTAGATATATCTGCTAAATCTGTCCCCTCATATTTAACAGTAAAAAGTTCTGTCTCATCTTTTGTTGCATCCATTGCAAATACTGGATAGAGGACATCTGTTGCTTTGTCTCCAAAGTATCCAAATTTAATTTTATGGTTATCAGCAGGAGTGAGAAGAAGGTTTAACCACCAATTTTCTCGAATGTAAGCTGTCATATCAGAATCTGTGTAGCCGACACCATCATTCATTGGGGTAGAGTCTTTCAATGCGATATTATCAACCTGCTCCGCAAATGTATATCCATCTCCATCTACATACTGTTCAGCTGTCTCATAAGAGTAACCAGCATTAGCTTTGATAAGATCATTTCCACCCTCAAGATTGATAGAACCTCTTTTTGAATCCATTGAGTTGTAAGTTGTTGAAATCTCTCCTCCAAAACCCTCTTTTGGCTCTCGAGTTCTAACTTTAATAGTTCCTGCAAGACTTCCAAATTGAGAGACATCAAAAACCCCCTCTTTCACCTCGACATTTTCAACTTGAGATGATGAGACATGCATAATAGCAGGGTCCATTCTATTTGGACAGGCTCCGTAGATTGTTGAGTCATCAATAATGACAGCAAGGTTATCTCTCTGCTGACCTCGAAGAACAATATCGTTTCCAACTCCTGAAGTTCTTACAAGTGTTATCTCTGGAATGTTTTGACTAAGTGCTTCACTCAAATCAACTTTCTGGGCTGTATTAATACTCTCTTTTGTCTCTGTTTGAACTTCTCTATCTGTTTCTACAACAACACTTTGCAGAGTAATCTCACCTGCTAGTAGTGGAGTTGATAGTAGAGATGTATATAAAATTCTCTTTTTCATTTAATTTAAATCCAATTTTTAAAATTTTTAGAGACCCCAATCAGGGATCTCAAGTTATTGTTAGTGTTAAGTTTTTATTTCACAAGAAGGTAATGTTTAAGAAAAAAGAGAATTTTGTGGAGGGTGAAAAATATCTTCACCAATTTTTCGTGAGAAGTATTTCTCTCGATTATAAAATTGATAATCCACTGTTGAAACTGTTGGTGGAGTATATTTTGGTTTCATTAAGAGTTTCAGTTTTGAATTGAGATTTGATGAGGTTTGACTATTACCATCATCAACTAATTGATACTCAATATCTGTAAAAAGAGCTGTTCGGTCAATATATAGAGGTTTTGCAAATACAAATATAGCAAGAGACAACACCATCTGTAACTGAATAGTAAAACTTGCAAAGTTTGTCAAAGCTCTCAATATACCCTCTTTTCTGATTTTTGATTCTGAATTGTATCAGAAGTTAATCGCCTCTTGCTTTAAGAATTAAAAAATATGAGCTTTACGGCTTGTTTTGGTAAAATCAAGAAATTTTCAGAATTCATAAAGAGGAATCAATGAACTTAGTAGTTACAGAAGTTGAATTTGGAGAGAGACCTCCAGTTACAAAACCTCATCCAGATCTTTTAAAGTTTCTTGGTGAAGATGGGATAAGAAAAATAGTTGATGAACACTATGAAGCGATTAGAGATAGTGAAATCAGATTTATGTTTCCAATGGAAGAGGAGGAGTTTGAAGCAGCTAAAAAACGAGCTGCTGACTTCTTTATCCAGATTCTAGGTGGTCACCCGCACTTTAGTGAAACAAGAGGTGCTCCAAGAATGGTGGGACGACATGCTCCTTTCCGAATCACACCATCTGCAAGAAAGGTTTGGCTAGAGCTATATATACCTATTTTCGAGAGATTATCTGATAAAGTTCCAGAACCGTTGATTGAGATTTTTTGGAACTATCTCAATATCTTCTCAATCTGGATGATTAACACAAAAGAGGATCAGTAAATATATGGAAAAAGCAAAATATATCTGGATGGATGGTGAGTTTGTAGATTGGGACAGTGCAACAACTCACATATTAACTCATACACTTCACTATGGAAATGGTGTTTTTGAAGGGACTCGAGCTTATCAAACAGAAGATGGTCTGGCTATCTTCAGACTTCGAGAACATACAAAGAGACTTCTTGACTCTGCAAAAATCACAATGATTAAGCCTAATTTCTCTCTTGAAGAGTATGAGAAAGCTCACATTGAACTTCTTCAGAAGAATGAGTTTAAGAAGAATGTATATATTCGACCACTTATCTATCTTGGTTATGGTGTAATGGGTGTCTATCACATTAATGCTCCTGTTAAATCATCAGTTGCTGCTTGGGAGTGGGGTTCATACTTAGGAGATGAGGGGCTTGAAAAGGGTATTCGAGTTAAGATCTCATCTTTTATGAGAAACTCTGTCCGTTCAAGTATGGGTAAAGCAAAAGCTGTTGCAAACTACTTAAACTCTCAAATGGCAAAGTTTGAAGCAATTGAGGCTGGATATGAAGAGGGTCTTCTTCTTGATTCAGAGGGATTTGTTGCAGAGGGGAGTGGAGAGATATTCTTCCTAGTTAGAAATGGAAAAGTTATCTGTCCTCCAAATGATAATGCTCTTGAGAGTATCACTCAAGATACTGTTCTTAGACTTGCAGATGATTTAGGTATCCCTGTTGAGAGAAGAAGAATTACTCGAGATGAGATCTATATTGCAGATGAAGCTTTCTTTACTGGAACAGCTGCTGAAGTAACACCTATTCGAGATGTTGATGGAAGAGTTATCGGAAATGGTAAAAGAGGTGAGATTACTGAAAAACTTCAAAAAGCTTACTTTGATGTTGTCTATGGTAGAAATCCAAAATATAGAGATATGCTAACTTTCATTTAAAATTTTTTTGTATAATGCCAACAGTGGAGTTGGAGAGAGATACAAACAAAATACCTACTAACAGGTCGCTTTTAGCGATTTAACAAACAACTTAACTGTTAGTACCTTTGTTGAACAAAAAGTAAAGGTCAGCGAAGAGTAGCGAATAGCGGTTGCAACCGCAAACTTTCTACAAAAGCTAACCCGTACGGGTGTGTCAAGCATCCCCCAGATTAAGAGTTATCTCTTAATCACAAGCCCCTAGCTTTAGCTCATAGCTTTCTACACATCTAAAAGTTAAAGCCAGTTAAATAATATAACTGGCTTTTCATTGATAAAATATCGTTAAT
>JAMJTX010000077.1 GCA_024281215.1 Candidatus Thiovulum karukerense
ATATAATCTTCTTAAGAAGATCTATATACCTATCTTCACTATCCTCCGTCTCTCTTTTAAATAGGAAAGTATCTTTTACCCGCTTTTTAAATGTTTGAGTCTTTGAAGAGATAACATCTATCTTCTCATCTTCAAAGAGTTTAAATAGAAAGGCAAGAAGTCCATTTTGATTGTTTGTATGGATTGAGAGTTTAATATAGTTAGTTGAGTAGTTGTAGTTTAGATCAACCTCATCAGCATTAATATGAGGAGCGATCTTCTTAAACTTCTTTCGATTCTGGATAAATGAGTCTTCAATAATGTGTCCAATATACATAGCATCTTCTTCAGAAACTGTCTCAAGAAAGTCTATTTGGAAAAACTTAATTCCATCAAAGAGTTCAAAGATATCGAGAGAGACAACAGATAGAAAATCGACACGGTTTAGAAGATAGGCTATATCGAAGTTCTCCCCCCCTCTTCTCATAACTTTTAGAGATAGAAACTCTCTTCTGTCCATTTGATATTCAAATCTATCAATCTCTTTAGCTCTCTTTACAATATCGATGATTTCATCAGTCTGGAGCTTAAGAAATAGTAGGTTAGTTTCAATTCGAGGAAATAGTTTTTGAATAGTTCGAGGCAGAGTATTATATCTCTCACTATTATATATCTGTCGCTCTTTTTTCTCTCGTTTTTCACTCTCTTTCAGAAGCTCTTCATTGTTAAATGAGAGAATAGAGTTTTCATAAAGTTTGCCCAGAAGATTTCGACTATATGAGTTTAGTGTATTTTCACTAACACTCTTAACATCAGCATATGTCAAAATATAGAGAAGTTTTAAGTTTATCTCCTCTTTTAGTTTTGATGTAAAACTGAAGATAACCTTTTCACTATATATATCATCGTGATATGCGATATCTGTCATCATTGTATGGTAGCGGATTAGTAGAGCAACTCTATTAATAATATCTTCTGTTACTCCTAGCTCTTTTAGAAACCCTCTCATCACCTTTGCTCCAACTCTACTGTGTTCTTCAACTCTACCTTTACCAATATCGTGGAATAGAGTAGCTATCTTCAGAACCATTAACTCCTCTCGAGAGAGTGAGTGATAGATAGACTTAAAAGGCTCAATATCAATTCGCTCAAGCTCTTTAAGAGAGTATAGAGAGTGTGTATCAACAGAGTGTTTATGATAACCATCAAACTGCGGTAGAAACATCACTTTCTCAAATGGTGGAAAAACTCGTTCAATTGTTGAAGTGATATATAAAATCTCGATAATCGAGTATAGGTGTTCTCTTTTAAAGAGTCGAACTACTCTCTTTTTATCAACTTCTCCACTTGTCTCAACTCTATCAATTAAAGAGTATATTGTGCTATTGAGTTTAAATTCCACATCAGGTAGTGATAAAAGCATTTTTAGAAAGCTATTGATATTTCTGAAGTAGAGGTTTGATGATATATAGAGAGTTTTATCAATAAGATATACCCCTTTTGAGATTCGCCCCTCTCTTAATTTAATAATATTACTATCTGTAAAAAAGATTGGTTTAACCGCCTCTCGAGCTATTTTTGTATAGAACCCATGAATATTCCACATTGATTGAATTAGTTTTTGGCTAAATTGGACATGGGAGTTTATCGACATAGCTTCGCTGAGATATGGAATATCATCTAAAGAGATCTTATCTCTCTTCTTTTTTGTTGATAAGTGAAGAGCAGTTCTAACTCCATATAGAAAGTCTAGACTCTGTGAAAATCGTCGATATGCCTCATCTGAAAACAGCTCTCCTGCTAAATCTTTTATATGATTCACTCTGTAAATAGCATTTAAGACCCAAAAGAGACTATTTGCATCTCGTAATCCACCAAAGCCATCTTTAAGATCTGACTCCATAGAGTTGATAGAGCCACTTCTATAACGACCTATCTGCTCTTCAAACTTTTTAGTTAAGAACTCTTTCTGATTTGTCTCTCTCATTACATTGAGTTGATCTTCAAGAACCCCCCAAACAAAGAGTGAGCCAATAATCTTACGAGACTCCATTAGAGCTGTTTTAATTGTGATATCACTCTCCGCAATCTCGATAATCTCTGAAACATTATGGACTCTATGCCCTAACTTTAATCCAGAGTCCCAAGCCATATATACAAACTCTTCAATAATCTTCTCCGTGTTATATCCAGTCACTCCACCAACATAGGCAACCATTAGATCTATGTCACTATGGATAGTTAGCTCTTCTCGTCCATAACTACCAAGTGCTACAACAACAATTGGGATAGAGTTTTTCATTGGTAGGTAGTTGCGAAACATACTTCTTAATACTGTTTTGTATATAAGTGATATGATTGAGTCATAAAAACGGGTATGTTTAACCAGAAAGCTTTTACCTTTCTCACTCTGAACCACATCTTTAATACCCTGTTTATACTCTGAAATATAGTTTTTTATCTCTTTTGATATCTTAAAGCGATCTCCACTCTCTTCAAATATTGTCTCAATTCTAAACTCTAAATCTTTAATAGACACAACTACCACCTCTAAAAAATTTAAAAAATTGTAGCTGAATAGTTGATAACTCTTTCAAAAATCAAATAGAAAGTTGTGGCTATTTTTTGGTAAAGTAACTTCTCAAAAAATATAATGGAGAGTTTATGGAAAAAGAGTTTTTAACCACACAAGGTTATGAGAAATTGACAAGTGAAATACGAAGATTAAATCTTGTTGAACGACCAAAAATTATAGAAGAGGTGCAGATTGCACGAGAGCATGGAGACCTGAAAGAGAATGCTGAATATCATGCCGCTCGTGAAAAACAGAGACTAATTGACAAAGAGATTGCCGAACTTAACACTCTCTTAACAAATTCACAGATTGTCGATCCAACAAAACTTGACCACTCTCAAGTAGGTTTTGGTAGTTCTGTCACGGTTGTTGATTGCGATACCGATGAAGAGTCTAGCTACACTATTGTAGGAAGTTATGAATCTGACTCAGATAGAAATATCATATCGTACCACTCACCTTTAGCTAAGAGTCTTTTGGGCAAGAGAGAGGGCGATGAGATTGAAGCGAGACTTCCAGGTGGAATTAAAGAGTTTGAGATTTTAAAAATAGAGTTTAAGGAGATAGATTTTGGAAATTAATATTAAAAAACTATCATCAGATGTGAATATCCCAAAATATCAGACAGAAGGTTCAGTTGGCTTTGACCTAGAGTCAAGAGATGAGCTGACTATTGCCAGTGGTGAATCTGCTTTAGTATCAACAGGATTAGCTTTTGAACTACCGTGTGGTTATGAGTTACAAGTAAGACCTAGAAGTGGATTGGCTCTAAAACACTCTATAACAGTTCTGAATACTCCTGGAACAATAGATAGTGACTATCGTGGAGAACTGAAGGTTATTCTTATTAATCATGGAAAGAGTGACTTTCATATAGCTATCGGAGATAGAGTAGCTCAAGCGGTTGTTAATAGAGTTGAGATAGCAAAGTTAATTGAAGTTGATGAACTATCTTCAACAGAGAGAAGCGATAGCGGGTTTGGGAGTACAGGCAAACAGTAGCACATTTTCTTATTCAATCAAACTAAATAAACTTGACATAGAATGACTAAAGGTTGTAGAATTCTCTCAACATTTAAAAAGGAGATGTTCTATGCAAAATATTTTAGAAAAACTAACCTCATCAATGGGTGAAAATTTAGAGAAGGGGGTTTCGTTAGCCCTCTCCTCTAAAAATAGTGAGGTGGATCCACTTCACATATTCTGGAACTTAACTATTGAGACAAACTCAATTTTGAGACAGGCTCTTAACAAAATGGGTGAAGAGCCTCGAGGTTATGAGCTTAAAATTCAGAGTGCTGTCTCAAAACTACCAAGTAGCTCAAATATATCAAAAGAGAGTATTAGATTATCAAAAAAGGGAATTGACTCTCTTCAGAAAGCTGAATCAGTTGCAACTAAAAATGGGGATAAATATATCGCTGTTGATAGTTGGATTGAGGCAAATATCGGAAACCATAAAGATATTTTTCCAAACTGGAGTGAGATTATTAAGACTCTTCAAGCTATTCGAGGAGACCAAAAAATTGATACTCAAACAGGAGATGAGAATCTTGAAGCTCTATCAAAGTATGCTCTTGACTTAAATCAACAAGCTATCGATAGAAAACTTGATCCAGTTATTGGACGAGATGAGGAGATTGAGCGAACAATTCAGATTCTTATCCGAAAGACGAAAAATAACCCTATTCTTCTTGGCGAACCAGGGGTTGGTAAGACAGCTCTTGTTGAGGGGTTAGCAAATAGAATTGTTGTTGGAGATGTTCCAAATTCACTAAAGAGTAAAAAGATATTTATGTTGGATATGACAGCACTTGTTGCTGGAGCAAAGTATCGAGGTGAGTTTGAAGACCGACTTCAGGCAGTTGTAAATGAGGTTAAGAGTGCAGGAAATATTATTCTATTTATTGATGAGATTCACACAATTGTTGGAGCTGGTGCAAGTGAGGGAAGTATGGATGCTGCCAATATTCTTAAACCTGCTCTTGCACGGGGTGAGTTGCGAACAATCGGGGCAACAACACTAAAAGAGTATAGAAAATATTTTGAGAAAGATACTGCACTTCAACGACGATTTCAGCCTGTTACCCTTGCTGAGCCAACAACCCCTCAGGCTCTTCAGATTATGCGAGGAATTAAAGAGAGATTAGAGACACATCACAATATCTCAATAACTGATTCTGCTCTTGTTTCGGCGGTTAAGTTGAGTGATAGATATATCTCTGATAGATTTCTTCCAGATAAAGCGATTGACCTTATCGACGAGGCAGCAGCAGAGTTAAGAATGCAGATTGAGAGTGAGCCATTCCCACTATCTCAAGCAAAAAGATTGATTTCTCAAATTATGGTTGAACGGGAAGCCCTAAAGATGGAGGGTGTTGAAGAGAAGCGAATGGAGGAGCTTGAGAAAGAGCTAGATTTTGCCGAGAGACGAAAAGCTGACCTTGAAGAGAAGTTTGAGAATGAGAAGAGAGTTTTCAAGCAGATAGCAGAGATTAAAGCTGAAATCGAGTCTAAAAAGGGTGAAGTAGCTCAACTTGAAGCTAAAGGTGAGTATGAGCAAGTCGCAAAACTTCGATATGGAACAATTCCAGACCTTGAGAAACGGGTTGATCAACTCTCAAAGAGTTGGGACGAGATGCAGAAAGAGGGGACTCTTCTCAAAAATAGAGTTGATGAGGAGAGTATTGCAAAAGTAATCAGTCGATGGACTGGAATTCCAATTGCAAAGATGCTTCAAACAGAGAAAGATAGAGTTCTTCACATTGAGGAGCATCTAAATAGTGAAGTTATCTCTCAGGAGACAGCAATTCGAGCAGTTGCAAAAGCGATTAAAAGAAATAGAGCTGGACTCTCAGATAGCAATCGACCGATTGGAAGTTTCCTCTTTTTAGGTTCAACAGGAGTTGGAAAGACTGAGACGGCAAAAGCTCTTGCTCGTTTTCTATTTGACTCTGAAGATGCGATGGTTCGATTTGATATGAGTGAATATATGGAGAAGCACTCAATATCAAAACTTATTGGGGCTTCGGCTGGATATGTTGGATATGAAGAGGGGGGACAACTTACGGAGGCTGTTCGACGAAAACCATACTCTGTTCTTCTTTTTGATGAAATTGAAAAAGCCCACCGAGATGTCTGGAATCTTCTTCTTCAGGTTTTAGATGATGGACGACTTACAGATAATAAGGGTGTTACAGTTGATTTCCGAAATACAATTATTATTCTTACATCAAATATAGAGGAGAAGAATCTAAAGTATGAGTTCCGACCAGAGTTCTTAAATCGCCTTGATGAGATTGTTAAATTTAATCCACTTCAACAAGATGATATTGTAAAAATTCTCGATATTTTCCTAAAAGGCATTCAGAAAAAGGTGGCTGAACGAAATATTGAGATAGAGGTCTCTGATGAGGCTAAAAAGTATATCGCCTCTGTCGGTTTTGATGAGGTTTATGGAGCTAGACCACTTAAACGAGCTTTATATGAAGAGATTGAGGATAGACTTGCTGACCTAATTTTAGAAGAGAAGCTAATAGAAAATTCAAAAGTAAAATTTGATTTTATCGGCGATGAGATAGTTGCAGAAGTTGAATAAGAAGATACTATAACTTCTACTTAACTAGAATTGCTAGTTTTAAGTTGAGATAGGTGCTTAAGTGTAGAATAACTGTTAGAATTATCTTTTTAAATTAAATTCATAGGAGTATATATGGTTGAACGGTATAGTAGAAAAGAGATGGTTGATAAATGGACTCAACAAGCTAAGTATCAAGCTTGGTTAGATGTTGAGATAGCAGCCGTTAAAGCTTGGAATAAACTTGGACTTATTCCAACAGAAGATATGGAAAAAATAGTTGCAAATGCATCTTTTAAAGTTGAAAGAATTGATGAGATTGAGAAGACAACAAAGCATGATGTTATAGCTTTCTTAACTTCTGTATCTGAGACTCTTGGTGAAGAGAGTCGATGGGTTCATTATGGAATGACATCATCAGATGCAATTGATACAGGTGTAGCTCTTCAAATGAGAGAGTCTCTTCAAATGGTTATTGATGACCTTAAAATGGTTATGGAGACTCTAAAGAGACGAGCATTAGAAGATAAAACAACTCTTATGGTTGGACGAAGTCACGGTATTCATGGTGAGCCTATCACCTTTGGACTTGTAGTTGCTATCTGGTACGAGGAGATGAAGCGACATCTTCAAAATCTTGAGGAGTCTCTTGAGGTTATTTCAGTTGGTCAGATTTCTGGAGCAATGGGTAACTTTGCTCATGCACCTATGGAGCTTGAGGAGTTAGTTTGCGAGGAGCTTGGACTTAAACCTGCCCCAGTAAGTAATCAAGTTATCCAGAGAGATAGATATGCAAGAATGATCTCTGCTATTGGTCTTCTAGCTTCATCTGTTGAGAAGATAGCTGTTGCTATTCGACACTATCAGAGAACAGAAGTTTATGAGGTTGAAGAGTATTTTGCCAAAGGTCAAAAAGGTTCTTCAGCAATGCCACATAAAAGAAACCCTATTTTAAGTGAAAACTTAACGGGACTTGCAAGAACTGTTAGAGCTTTTGTTACACCGGCTATGGAGAATGTAGCTCTTTGGCATGAGAGAGATATTTCACACTCGTCAGTTGAGAGATTTATGCTTCCTGATGTATTTATTACAACTGACTTTATGCTTCACAGACTTAATGGTCTTCTCGATAAGATGGTTGTATATCCAGAGAATATGATGAAAAACCTTAATTTAACAGGTGGTCTTGTATTCTCGCAAAGAGTTCTTCTTGAGCTACCGCTTCTTGGTCTCTCTCGAGAAGAGAGTTATAAAGTTGTTCAGAGAAATGCTATGAAAGTTTGGGAAGATCTTCAAGAGGGTAAATCTGCTCTTAATGAAGATGGTGAGTCTCTCTATCTTCAACATCTACTTTCTGATGAGGATCTCCGAGCAAAACTATCAGAAGAGAAGATTCGAGATCTATTTAATTATGATCACTATACAAAAAATGTAGATAATATCTTTAAAAGAGTATTTGGATAATTTTACTTAATAACAGATTGCCGTGTCATTGTCGTACTTGACACGGCTTTGTCATATTATAGAAACTTCATTTTCAGGCTTGATCCGAATATCTCTATTTAACCACTCCAAAAAGCCTTAACTTTTCAGCCTCTTTTATTTTACCTCTTTCCAACTTCCAGACAAAAATAGAGACAAGTGAAACTATAATAAGCTGAACAGAGTAGTTTTGTTATGATTCGTACATCACAAAAACTTCATAGCTAAGGAGTAGAGTTGCTTAGATTGTTATTAAGTCTCATTATCTCAATATCATTTTTACAGAGTACAAAATTTCATGAGAGTTGTAAGAGCGGACACAAAGAGAGTTTAGTCGGTTGGACACTACTTGGTAGTGGTTCAGAGATAGTCAATTTTAACAGTTTTAAAGATGCAGAGTATCTATTTGCCTACGATAAAGAAAGTTGGAGAGTAAATATCTTTAATGATATATATGGAGAGGTAGATTTTAATAGAACTGCTGAGCTATCTTCTAATAGTGGTTTCTGGGTTTATAGTAAAAAGCAGTTTCCAGTTATCTTTGACGGCGGTTCAATCGATTCACTAGAGATAAAAGGGGGTTGGCAACTTGCAGGAGTTGATAGAACACTCACTGATATCAATGGTACTTTTGGAAATTTAGTAGAACTGGTTTGGCAATATAGTGATGGTAACTGGAGGCTATATGCACCAAATAGTGAAGATAACTACGGATTCCCTATGATAGAAGAGATTAATCCATATAATGGCTTCTGGATATATGCTGAAACGAACTCAACAATCTCACTTCCAACTATCGACCGAACAATTTGCAAAACAGTTTTACGAGAGTTCTATATAGATAGTGATGAGGTTAATATCTCATTTACTGATCTTAACTTAACAGGTTATGAAGTTGTTAAAGGGTTCAATATCCCTGACTCACTTGTTTTAGACAACAGTTCAATTCGCGGAAATATGGGTGATGTAAAAAGATTCTCTCTTCTATTTAGAGATGAGAATAGTTCAAATATTATTTTGCGAGGGATTAACCGTATTGGAAAGGTTAGTCGAGCCGATGCCTTTAAGTTTCTTCGACAAGCTAGTTTTATATCAGAAGAGGGAAATGTATCATATATTCAAGACAACGGCTATGAAGCTTGGATAGATTATCAGATGAATCTACCGAGTGACAGTGACTCAGAGAGTGATGACCGACTTGGTTATCTTCAATCTGTAATGGAGTTTTTGAGTAGATACTATACTGATAGATATACAGCTGAAGTTGTTGCTGACCCTGTTAATAATTTAGAGGAGTTGCTGGATAAAGATAGAATTCAGGTATTAAACAATGCAGTTGTCTGGAAAAAGTTTCTCCATAATGAAGATCAGTTACGACAACGAGTAGCTTATGCCCTATCTCAAATTGTTGTTATATCTCAAAGATCAACTGTGGGATTGGGAATCTATTTCCGTGGTGAAGCGACAGCTCAATACTTTGATACACTTGTAAAACACTCTTTTGGAAATTTTCGAGATCTTCTTACTGATATTTCAAAAAGTAGTGCAATGGGGTATTTTCTAACTTTTATCGGTAGTAAAAAGTATGATCCACAAACCGGTGTTACACCTGATGAGAATTTTGCTCGTGAGCTGATGCAGATATTTACAATTGGACTTTATGAGTTAAACTTAGATGGAACTCTTAAACTTGATAGCAACGGTAATCCTATTCCGAGCTACACTCAAGATGATGTTAGTGAGTTGAGTCGAGTCTTTACAGGTTGGGACTTACCATCAACTCTTGAAAAGGGTGATAAGGGATATGCAAATGCTAAACAGTATGGTTCAACTTCATACTATGTTCATTCATGGTTAAAGCCTATGGACTTTCATAGTGAATATCACGACTTTGGAGAGAAGACTCTTCTAGGTCAAACAATTGATAGTAACTTAACAGCTGAAGATGATATTGAAAGAGCATTAGATATTATTTTTGATAACCCAAATCTTGCTCCACACATTAGCCGAAACCTAATTATGAGACTTGTTACATCAAACCCAAGTCCAGAGTATGTTGAGAGAGTGGCAACTATTTTTAATGACAACGGTAATGGTGTTAAAGGTGATTTAGGTGCTACTGTCAAAGCTGTACTTTTAGATCCAGAAGCTCGAGGTATTGAAAAGAATCCTAATTTTGGAAAGGTTGATGAGTTTGTTACAGCAACAACACACCTTTTTCATGCACTTGGTGTAAAACCTTTTCCGTATATCTACTTTTATGATACAGCTGACAGCACATCTCCAAGAAAGAGAATCTATAATGAGTATTGGTTTGATCCAAGTGGGCAGTTTTATGATCAGAGACCTCTAAACTCTGGCTCAGTCTTTAACTTTTACAGTCCCGAATATATTCCGAGTGATAGCTATTTTACAGATAATGGACTCTACTCACCAGAGCTTGAACTCAGAGATACAAATAACCATATTAACTTTAGCAATATGGTTTATAGTCTTCTAAACTATGAAGATTATCGATATTTTAGACTTGGCAAATACAACAGTAGAGGTTACCAGACAATTGAAGAGAGAATTGAGGGCGATGAGATAAGTCGTCAGAAAAATACAGTTATTCAGTTTGACTTAACTCCTATTTATGAGTCGATTGAGATAGCATTAGATGGTGATAGAAATAGTAACTTTGAAAACCTAAACTCAAATGAGAGAGGACATAAAACAGAGACTGGAGCATTCGGTCGTCGAGTCCTTAGGGATAAGCTGATAGACTACCTTGATCAGAAGATGTTTGGAGGTGGGTTATCTGAAGAGTATAAAGAGAAATTTCTTGACCAACTAATGATTCGTACAAATAGTAATGAGCAATCAAAGATAGATAGTGTTGTCCGTGATGCAATTCGCATTTTGGCAACTTCACCAGAGTTTATGGTTTTAGAGCAGTAGATACTGCTTTTAAGGAGTTTTTATGCCAATAAATCCAGATGAGATAGAGAAATATATATTTGATCCAGAAAATCCAAAACAGTGTAAAACTTACAATCTTTTTCTAAATATCTTAAAAAAAGAGCATTCTGCTTTTATATCACCAGATTTTGTAAGATACTTTTTTAGGGACGATATTATTACAGAGGAGTTTAAAGAGCAACTTTGGGATATACCTGAAAATTTTGATAGTTTAACAATAAACAAAAAGTTAGAAATTTTTGAAAAACAGTTATCTGAACAAGATTTAAAGGATTATTTAAAATCCCTTGATATCAATAGAGCTTTGATTGATAAGAGAGTTTATAAAGATGTCAATAATAATACTGACAACACTTTCTTTAAATATTCTGTTTATTTAAAAGAACTAATAGGCTTTTCTGAAACGGAAAAAGTAGGCTTTGGGTTTGATCGCTTTCACCCTTTTTATAAGAATCTACAAAAAATTATCTTTATAAATGGCTACAATACTTTTTTTCTATATGAACATTTATATACTCGAGTTTCTATTGCTATAACCCTTGACACTCCAGAAAATATAGAATTTTTCACCAAAAATGAAGAATACTCTTCAAATATCAAACCCTTATTTCTAAAAAGAATGGAAGATGTTGATCTTCTTCTAAAAGTTGCAGAGAGTGATATTGAGCATAAAACTCTTTTAGAAAATCATAAAGTTGAAGAGATTTCAACTATCGATAGTATAAAAGTTAAAAACTTCTTCTCCATAAAAGATATTGAGTTAGAGAATCTAAGAGATAAAAAAGAGATCTATATTGTTGGAGAGAATGGAGATGGAAAAACTCTCTTTTTACAATCAATTATCTTTGGCTTACGAAATCTTGAAAAGGGCAAAATTGCTGAATATCTCTCGGGTGAAAATCCAGAAATAGAGATTGTTGATAGTCTGAAAACTCAACTTAATTTTAAAAGAGATATTGATGCAGAACCAAACTATAAATATATCTTGGCTTATGGTACTAATCGTTCTCAAAACTGTTCAACAAAAAAAGATGAGCTAGGATTTTTAACTCTTTTTGATGGCTGTTTTGATCTTGAAGATCCGATTGAGTGGTTAAAGCTAATTGATTATAGAGAGAAGAGTGGCAAAGAGAATATTTTATCTTTGAAAACTGCAAAAGAGTTAATAAGCGATCTTCTTGAGAAGAAAGTAGAGATAGATGTATCTGTTGATGGTGTTAAGTTTATAGAGAAAGGTTCAGAGATAGAGTTTAGGCAACTCTCGACAGGTTACAAAAATGTGATTACACTTATTTCCGATATAGTCTCAAGACTCTCGAAACTTCAACCAAAAGTTACAGATATAAAAGATTTTGGAGGAGTTATTTTGATTGATGAGGTTGAACTTCATCTTCACCCAAAATGGAAATATGAGTTTATCCATAAGCTTCGTGAGTGGCTTCCAAAAGTTCAATTTATCTTTACAACTCACAGTCCAACTCTGATTTTAGGAGCTTCAAAAGATGCTGTTTTCTATAAACTTTATAAAGAAGATGGAGAAGTAAAGATCTCTGGGCAAATTCAAAATAGCGGTGATTGGACTTCAAACACAATTGTTACCTCTCCAATTTTTAATCTATACACAATGGCTTCACGAGATAGAGAGTCTCCAATTAGTAGTGATGACTATATCTATGAGAAGATACATAAAGTTATATCTGAACGAGTTCAGAAGATGCCAGATATTCCCGAAGATGAGTTGCTCACTATGATAAATGAGCTTTTTGACGAAGAGGAGTCAAAAATTGAGAGAGATAACTAAAGACCTTTCAAAGATTCCAGAAAGCTTAAAGAATAGCACAACAGAGAAGCATTTTAACTCTGCTATTGAGAGTGGAGAGTTTAGCAAAAAGAGTGATCGTTATAAGCAGAGTGATACCAAAGAAGAGTTAGAGGATATTTATCATAAGAAATGTGCATATTGTGAAAAGTCTCTTTTAGACGGTTTTAAACATATTGACCATTTTAGACCTAAAAAGCTATATCACTGGCTTGGATACAGTTGGGATAACCTTATCCTAAGTTGTGATTATTGTAATGTAAATAAAAGAGATAACTTCCCAATAGCTGGAGATAAACAAAACTACTCTGGAGAAGAGTTTTCAGATATTCACAACTTAAGCTCTAATTATGATAGGTTAGAGAAACCCCTAATTATTAATCCAGAGAGAGATAGAGGCTATTTAAAACATATAGAGTTTGATAAAAGTGGTCAAATATCTTCAGATGATGAGAAAGTTAAAACCACAATTAAAGAGTCAAAACTTAATAGAAGTGAGTTAAGAGAGAGACGAGAAAAAATATTTACAGATTTTCAAAACAGTTTAAATAGAAAGTTAATAAAGTTTCCAAAAAATTTAGCAGTTATTAAAGATACAATTGAAGAGTTTATAGAAGATACAACAGATGATGTGGAGTTTTATACTTTTAGAAGATACATTCTTGAAAAACCAGATAAGTTCTTTGAAAGGAATTTGTTACCAATTGTGAAAAAGGTAGTCACTAGAAACTAATTTAAGGAGAGGTTAAAATGAATAGAAGAAAGTTTTTAAAAACAATAGGGGCAGTCCCTCCTGCTATAAAGTTAGCTGGTGGAGTTTCGTTACTGAGTGAAGGTGCATTTGCATCAGAGAGTTTTAGCGACTATAAAGCTATTGTTGTTCTAAATCTTGGTGGTGGAAATGATGCAATGAATATGTTTATTCCTGCTGAGGCTTCTGCCCACACAACTTATAGCACGATTCGGGGTGAGTTAGCTATTTCAGATAGTGACCTCTTTCAGAATGAGTTTTATAGAACTGATGATAATGGCTATTTCATATCAAATGGTGGTGAAGAGCAACCATATTATGCAATCGATCCAGATGATCCATCTGATGAGGCTAACAGAAAAGTTCAATATCAGAAAGGGAGTTATCACATAGGTAGCGGAACAGCTAAACTTGGTATAAATGGATTGATGCCAGAGTTGGCAAGTCTATATCAAAAAGGTGTGCTTTCAATTGTCTCAAATGTTGGAACTCTTGTAAAGCCAACCACAAAAGCTGAGATTGAGAACGGAACTGCTGAACTACCTCTATTTCTATTTGCCCATAATCATCAAGCGAGAGCAGTAGCTACAACACAAGCAGATATTCTTGGTAAGAGTGGTTGGGCTGGTCGAATTGCTGATAACTGGAGAGTTAATGGTGATATAGGGTTAAATATCTCATTTGCAAAAAGTCAATTAACAATGATCGGTCGCGAGACAAATCATCTCTCTATGAGACCTATCAAGCTAACATCTTATAGTGGAATAGGATTTAGTTCAGATCTATCAAACTTTAGTAACACCCTAAGCTATGAGAATAACAATTTTAAAAGAGTCTATAACTCTATCAACATCTCAACAGCGAACCTATCAACAACTCTTGAAACAGCTTGGGCTGAAGCAAAAGACTTTTCAACATTCTCTGCTAAGAATCCATATGGTGAGAATCTATTTACTGTCTCGAACTTTGATGCAACTCTTGGAATGAAGACACATCACGGATTAAGAGAGGAGCTCATCGAGCAGTTTGAAGCTGTTGCTAAAATGATTGATTTGAGCAAAAATAGTCTTGCACATAATCGACAGATATTCTATATCAATACTAATGATTACGATTCACACTCAAATCAGATAGAAGGACACTCTCGCAATCTTAGAACTATCAGCCTTAGTCTCAATGACTTCTATAAGGCTCTTGAAGAGATGGGTCAGCAGGAGGAGGTTCTGGTGGTTCTCACATCTGAGTTTGGTCGCACAATGGCTATTAATGGAGATGGAACTGATCACGGTTGGGGAGGGCATAGCTTTATTCTTTGTGGTGATCCAACTTTTAACGGTGGTCAAATTTTTGGAGAGGTAATGACAGATCTAGCTCTTGATGGAGAGAATGCATATACTCAAAAGTCAAGAGTTATTCCTACAACATCAGTAGAGCAGATGTTTGCCCCTGTTCTTGAGTGGTTTGGAGTCGATGAGACTCTGATGAAAATAGCCTTGCCTAATCTTGAGAACTTCAAAAGTGACGACACATATCGTTCGGCATTTCTAGATGGAGTATTTTCATAGATATTGATATGGTGGTTTCAGCTATAATTTTTAACAAATAAAACTATTGGAGTGTAAAATGGCTATCAATCTAGTTAAAGGTCAAAAGATTAACCTAGAGAAAAGTAGTGGTGAGAAGCTTTTAAAGTTATCTCTAGGATTGAACTGGGGAGCAATTGAGAAGAGCAGTTTTCTATTTGGAAAGAGCAAAGAGTCTGTTGATTTAGATGGTAGTTGTGCAGTCTTTAATAAAGATGGAGAGATGATAGATGTTATCTATTTTGGACAACTGAAATCAAAAGATGGATCTGTCAAACATAGTGGAGATGATCTAACTGGCGATACAGATGGTGATGATGGTCTTGATAATGAGATTATCTCAGTTGATTTAACAAAGATAACATCAGATGCAGAACAGCTTGTCTTTATCTTAAATAGTTTCAAGGGGCAGGACTTCTCAGATATCCCTTTTGCTAGAATCAGAGTCTTTGAGGGTGACTTTAAGAGTGTTAATGAGGTTGTGGCAACCTTTGATATCGCCAATGATCCGAAGTTTGCAGGGTTTTTAACTATGATTATGGGAAAACTCTATAAGAGAGATGGAGAGTGGAAGTTTTCAGCTATTGGTGAGCCAACCACAGATAGTAAGCTTCAAGATGCAATTGGAACAGTTAAAGAGTTATATCTTTAAAGGGTAATTTTGTATCGCTATATCAAACCGATACTGGATAAGGCTTTAGCACTTATCCTCCTTACTATTTTTGCACCAGTAATGGTGCTAACTGCTATACTACTTCTTTTTACAGTTGGACGACCTGTTGTATTTACTCAAAAGCGACCGACAGAAGATGAGCGGATATTTACAATCTATAAATTCAGAACAATGTCGAATGAGAGAGATAAGAGCGGAGAACTTCTACCTGATGAGTTGAGATTAAAGGGTGTTGGAAAAGTTGTTAGATCTCTATCTCTTGATGAACTTCCTCAGATATTTAATATTCTTAAGGGAGATATGTCGTTTATTGGTCCTCGTCCTCTTCTTCCAGAGTATCTACCCCTATACTCAACTTTCCAAAAAGAGAGACACTCTGTCAGAGCTGGAATTAGCGGACTGGCTCAAATTAAAGGACGAAATAATCTAAGTTGGAGAAACCGCTTTAGATATGATGTCTTTTATGCTCGACACATCTCTTTAAAGATGGATCTCTACATTATTTTTTTGACAGTCTGGAAAGTGCTTAAGAGAAGTGATGTGAATCAAGATGGTGTAGCAACAGCTGAAAGATTCAGAGGCAACATAAACCATAAAAGGAGAGATGACAGTGAAAATAGCTGATATTTTAAAAAGGCTTGATGAGATAGCACCTTTTGAGACTCAAGAGAAGTGGGATAACTCAGGTCTTTTAATTGGAGATATGGAACGGAGAGTTGAGAGTGTTGTTCTCTCTCTTGATATTGATCGAGATGTGATTGAGAAAGCTCCTCAAAATAGCTTAATAATAACTCATCATCCACTTATATTTAGTGGAATTAAATCTCTTAACTTCTCAAAATATCCATCAAATCTAATTGAGTTAATAGTTAAAAAGGGGATTCAACTTATCTCTCTTCACACAAATTTTGATAAAGCTATCTTAAATAGATATGTATTAGAGACTATTCTAGGCTGGAAAGTTAAAGAAGAGTTAGATGATTTTATCTTAGTTGCAGAGGTTGATAGCAGTGGAGAAGCTATTTTTGAACATATCAAAGAGAGATTAAATTTGCCATATCTTAGATATACAGAGATACCTCATCAGATAAAGAGAGTAGCTTTAACAACTGGCTCAGGGGCATCTTTAAAAGATATAGTTAGTGGAAAAGTTGATCTATTCTTAACAGGGGATATAAAATATCATGAGGCATTTGAGGCAAAATCAATAAATTTACCTCTTCTTGACATCGGGCATTTTGAGAGTGAAATAGGATTTGCAGACTCTATCAAACCCTATTTAGATGAACTAAATTTAGATGTTCAGATTATCAACTCAAGCAACCCTTTTCAAGTTGACTTTTAACTCTCTGTCTTGTTAAGAAGATATGTCAATTTTAGACCATATAGAAAGATTATCCAAGATAGATATATCCAGAGAAAGAAGAAGAGTAGAATAGAGAATGAGCCATAAATAGAGAGGTATGTTGTATTATAGAAAACATAATAGACAAAACCACTCTTGGCAATCTCCCAGCTTGTTGCACCTAAAAGAGATGTAAAAAATAGTGTCTTCAGTTGAATATCTTCCGTTACTGATATTTTATAGCTAATAAAAAATAGAGACCAGACAAGCAGAAATGGATATGGAATTGTTCCCACAGATAAAGCTCCTATATATCCACTACTCTCCAGCATATTTACAAACTTTATTGAGAGGTAGATTGAGAGTATAAGAACTATTGGAAGAAGTGTAATCATTGTCCAGTATAATGTCAGTGAGTTCCAGAAACTTCTCTGTTTTGAACCGAACATTCTATTAACAATATATTCGTAGTTTTGAAAAAACATTATAGATGTAAATAGAACATATACAACACCCATTAACTCCGTCTTCTCTGTATTGGCAATAAATAGATCTATATATTGACTCATAACCTCTTGATGACTAGGTAGAATGTGTTCAAAAATCAGCCCTTGAATCCCTACATAAAATGTCTCAAAACGAGGAAGCTTGGTAAATATTGAGAAGAGAATAATCATTAAAGGGACAAGGCTAAATATTGTATAGAAGCTAAGACTGGAAGCATAATATAAAATTTCTACATCAAGGATTCTATCTATTAATCGTTTAAAACCTCTAAAAAAGTCTCTAACTGCTTCTACTGACATTGACAATCCTTATTGATGAGGTCTCTTGTTTGTATTATTAGGTAATTTTATCAAAGTGTAGCAAAATCTTTTATCACATTCTGGCTTCACAAGAATATCTACAACTCTTATTGTAGAAAAAAAGTTACCCATCATAAGCTCTTAAAACTTATAACGAGCAACTTCAGATTTTAAAGTTTGCCAAACAGTGTTCCAGAGCGATACTCTCCTCCAAGAACAAAATTTTCTACACTTTTCAGGTTAAATCCAGATGAGAGAAACATCGCTCTATCTCTATCCATCAGAAACTTTGCAGATTTCAATTTTGTAACAATTCCACCTGTTGCAAACTCATTATTTGGTGAGACCTCTTGAATTAGCTCATAATCCTCTATTGTCTCAACAGTTGGGCGAATCTTTGCATCTGAATAGACTCTTGGGTTTTTATCATAATAACCATCAATATCAGAGAGGATAATTAGGAGTTCAGCTCCAAAGTAGTAAGTTGAGTGAGCTGACAGCTGGTCATTGTCGCCAAAAGCTAACTCCTCTGTTGCAACACTATCATTCTCGTTAATAATTGGAACAACCCCATTTGCTAGAAGTACATCAACTGTGTGTTGGGCATTCTCTGTCCGTTTTCTTGAGTCGAAGTCAGCTTGAATCAAGAGTATTTGAGCGATATTAAGATTAAATCTATCAAACTTCTTCTGATAGATGCTCATAAGATATGATTGTCCAATTGATGCTAGAGCTTGACGATTGGCAAGAACCCGTTTATCGAGGGGGACTTTTGTATATCCAGCCGAGACTGCTCCAGATGAGACAAGAATAACCTCTATATCAGCTTTTCTAAATTTTGAGACCATTTCAGCTATATTTAGAATTCTCTCTTTTGAGAGTTCTCCATTCTCACTAAGAACAGCACTCCCAATTTTTATAACAACTCGTTTTAACTTTTTCAAAGATTATGCCTCTTTTAGACCAATTCGTATTATCTCATCTAAACTTGTGTCGTGTTTTAGTAACATATCAATCAGACCATCAGCAAGAGTTATCATTCCCTCTTTTCGCATAGCATTTCGCAGTTCAAAATCTGAAGCACTGTCTTTAATAAGCTCTTTTGCTCTATCATTCATCATAAACAGCTCTCCAATCGCTTGACGACCGCTATAACCAGTATAGTTACAGTGACTACACCCTTTTGCCTTATATATCTGGGCATCGGCAGGTAGCCCATACTCATCAGCATATAGCTCAGATATTCTATCCTCAACTTTACAGTGATTACAGAGTTTTCTTACAAGTCGTTGAGCTAAAACCCCTCGCAGAGTTGAGGTGATCAGAAACTTATCGACTCCAATATCTATAAGTCTTGTTATGGCCGCTGTTGCTGTATTGGTGTGGAGGGTCGATAGGAGAAGGTGTCCTGTCAGTGCTGCTTGAACCCCAATTGTTGCTGTCTCTTTATCCCGCATCTCCCCAACCATAACAATATCTGGATCTTGTCGAAGAATAGAGCGGAGGGCAGATGCAAAGGTTAGTCCAACTTTAGAGTTTGCTTGAATCTGAGAGACATTATCAGCCTTATACTCAACTGGGTCTTCAACTGTCATAATATTCTTCTCTGGAGTTGCGATACTCTGAAGAAATGCATGGAGAGTTGTAGATTTTCCAGAACCCGTTGGACCTGTAATAAGAATCATTCCATGAGAGAATTTGAGAAGTTCTCTGAATCGAGCTGTCATCTCCTCAGAGAATCCAAGCTCCTCGAGAGTCGGAATGTCATCAGACTGCATCAAAATCCTCATAACGACTCTTTCACCATGATATGATGGAAGAATAGATACCCGAATATCAACAACTTCACCAGCAATCTTAATTTGGGTTCGTCCATCTTGCGGGACTCTCCGTTCTGAAATATCTAGATTTGAGATAACTTTGATACGACTGATAATTAAGCCAATGATCTTGCTCTCAACTTCAACATATTTTATTAAAGCTCCATCTATACGAAATCGAACTTCTCCCTTATGTTCATGGGTTTCGATGTGGATATCTGAAGCATTTCTTTTAACAGCTTGAAAGAAGAGTGCATTTACAAATTTAATTATTGGAGCTGACTCTTCAGATGTGAGAATATCAGATGAGTTTTGAAGAAATTCAGCAAGGTTAATATCCTCATCTTCCTCATCACTCTCATCTTTTCCAACTGAAGTAGCTTTTAACTCCTCATCATTCTTAAGTTCAAGAGAGCGGTGATATAGTCTCTCATAAGCCATATCATTAAGATGATATATTGGATAAAACTCATCTAATTTTGAGATAAAGTTTATCGCTTCACCAACACTATCTTTTTTTAGAATAGAGTATATTTCACCCTTATTCGTCTCGGCAAAAAGCACACCATACTTTATAGCTGTTGATATATCTACCTCATCAGGAACTTTTGGAGATAGCTCTATATCATCATCTAAGATGGGGATATTAATCATCGAAATCTATCCCTTTTCGAGGTTCAACACTCTCTGTTCGCTTAACCCCAAGAGGTCGTTCGCCAACTGTCAATGATGGTTTCAAATCCTCTTTCTTCTCAAGTCCTTCATCAATTAACTTCTGAACAACCTCTTTCTCAAGTTTTGATAGTTGTTGAAGCTCTTCCCGAAGTCTCTCAAGGTCAGAACTCTTATCAATAATATATGGAGTAAGAATAATTACAAGATTAACCTTATCAATCTTATATGACATATCTTTAAAGAGGTAACCGATAAGAGGAATATCACCAAGAAGTGGTACTTTACTCTCGCTCTCTGTGACTTTATCTTTAATCAACCCTCCAACAATAACTGCTTCACCATCTTGAACAACAGCGATAGTTTTAACTTCTCGTTTTGTTGTTGTTGGGAGTCCTTGACCACTTCCCGCTACAACATCTTCAAGAGTTGTATCAACATTTAGAATAACTTTATCATCGTTTGAGATTCGAGGTTTAATCTTTAGAGTAAGACCTATATCTTCTCGAGTATATGAGTTTTGAGCAAGTGATGTTGTTGTTGCTCCCTGAGTTGATGAGGTGAGGATTGATTCAGTTTGACCAACATATATTGAACTCTCTTGGTTATTGACACAGAGAATAGATGGTTCTGAGAGTGTATTTGAGACACCATTTGAACCTAAGAAACTAAGACTTACACCAAGTGCAAAACCTTTTGATAGCTCTGTTGGAATAGTTAGACCTTGAAATGCTACTGAAGAACCACCATTAAGAGTTGAAGCTAGTGTATATAATCCACCCTCATCAACATTAAATGCATTGATTCCATATTTAAGACCAAGATTTTTAGCTTTCCCTTCACTAATCTCTACAATTCTAGCTTTAACATAGACCTGTTTTCTCTCAATATCAAGTTTAGTAATCAGATCTAACATCTCTTTATACTCAACCTCTGAAGCCATAAGAACAAGTGAGTTTAGCTCTTTATCAAAAGTGATACTTGCCCGAGCCTCACCCTTATCATAGACCTTTTTAGAGATTATCTGAGTTACTGTCTTTACAAGCTCTTCAGCATTAGCATTGTTAAGCTTAATAAAGTAGATGTTCTGTTTTGATAGTTTATCTGGCTGATCAATTTTTGTTAAATATCTTTTAAGAGTATCTATCTGTCTCTGCTCTGCAATCATTGTAATAATATTGCTTGTATCATTTTTAAAGAGAGTAACTTTCTCAGTATCAATTTTTTGATCAAAAATCGTATCAGAGATCCCTTTGATTTGAGTATAGGCATCATTTGCTTTTATATGCTCAAGTTCAACAAACTCTATTCTGAGATTAGGTCTCTTGTCAAGCTTCTTAATAAGGACTCGAACTGTCTCAATATTCTCTGGTAGGTCTGTTAAAACAAGAGAGTTTGTCTCTTGAGATACAAGAAGTTTTCCAGAACGACTAAGGAAGTTTTTTACATGAACAGATATCTTTGTAGCATCCATGTTCTTAATAGGGACAATTGCCGTATGGATAATATCTTGATTTGAGTGATCTCGAATATCTGGAGAGTCTTTGTGGGCATCAGAGATTCTACTCACAATATGATACCCCTTTCCAGAGTCGATAATTGTAAAGCCCTTATCTTTAAGAATCATCTGAAGAAGATGAAATATGTTCTTCTTCTCTATTGGCTTTTTAGAGATATATGTAATTTTACCTCTAACATTTAGTGGTACAAGGATATTCTTATCATCAATCTTTGCCACCATCTTGAT
>JAMJTX010000078.1 GCA_024281215.1 Candidatus Thiovulum karukerense
CATTGAAAATATCTATATCTATCCAAAATATGAGCTAAAAGAGTTACCAGAAGATTATTCAATTGCCTTTAAAAGCTCTGATTTACGAAGATCGGAAGGGTATTTCTATATAGAAGATTATCAGAGAAATAAGATACACTTCAAATATAGTGTTGATGCCTATATGAATGTTATTAAAAGTTCTCAGGCTATTCGAAGAGGTGATGTTATCGACCATAGTAATACCTACTCTGAACTTGTAAAATTTGATAGATATCGAAGTAGCTATATCTCTGAAGGACAACTTGGTGAGATTGTTGCTAAAAGTTACATACCAAAAAACCGTGAATTAACTGAGCGAACAACTGAAAAATTGAGTGTTATTACTAGAAATCAATTTGTCAAAGGGTTTATTAGAGATGGTGCTGTCTATATTGAAGTTGAGGTAAAAGCTTTAAGAGATGGTGGTATTGATGATATTATTGAAGTTGAAACTCCTGAAGGGACCAGGCTAAGAGCTAAAATTATTAGTAGAAGGCTTTTAAAACTCCTCTAAATCACAAATAGTAAAGATAATTATTTGCTGTCCAAATATTAGAAAAACTAATAAGCAGTTCTTAAGAAATATCTATTTAGAATGGCAACAGATATTTTTTAAGGATATAAAATGAAAAATGCAAAATTATGGGGAGTTACTTCATTAGCTCTCTCATTTGCAACAGTTGCTTCTGCAACAAATGGAGCAAACCTCATCGGTGCTGGACCAGAATCTTGCGGAATGGGAGGAGTTGGTGTTGCCTTTAGTCATGGTTCAGAGTCAGCTCTTCTCAATCCAGCATTAATTAGTGAAGTTAATGGTAAAGAATTCTCATTTGCTGGAACTCTATTTCTTCCTGATGTTAGCTATAAAGGTAGTCCTCAAAGTAGTGAATTTGCAGATAGCAGTGCAGACTTAAACCTTATTCCAAAAGTATCTATTGCTCATCAAGTTAGCGATCAATTCTATTGGGGAATTGGTATGTGGGGCACAGCTGGAATGGGTGTAAAGTTTGATGAAGGAACAGAGGCTCAGGGTACAATGAATATGGGGACCAATCTTCAACTAATGCAATTTGCAATCCCTTTAGCTTATAAACCTACAAATGAATTAAAGTTAGGTTTGACAGGGATTGCACAGTATGGCTCACTTGATATTCACTACAATATGCCAACTCCAGATGGTAATACAATGTCAACTGGATCTATTATGAGTCAAGATATTAATTTTGGATATATGCTTGGTCTTGCTTATGATATAAGTGATGAGTTAACTTTTGGTGCTATCTATAAATCAGCTATTGATATGGAATATCAAGGTGTTCTCACAACAGCAACAGCTCCGTTTGAGCAGATGGGTGTTACAGGAATTACAGATCATATGGAAACTCCGGCAGAGTATGGGGTTGGTGTTTCATACAATTTTATGAGGGATCATACAGTTGCATTTGACTATCGAACAATCCTTTGGGGTGAAGCAGAAGGGTTTAAAGATCTAAACTGGGAAAATCAAGATGTTTATGCTCTTGGTTATGAAGTTAATTTAGATACTGTTATCTTAAGAGCTGGATATAATCACGGCTCTCAGCCTATAAGAGAAGCTGGAGTTAATGAGCAAGGTGGAGCTGCCTTAAATATGTTTAATCTTCTTGGAACTCCTGCAACTGTTGAGGATCATTATAGCTTAGGAGTTAGTTATCTTCAGAGTAAAGACTTAACTATTAACCTTGGCTTTAGCTACAACCCTGAGAGTGAGGTGACCTTTAAAACAGCACAACAAAATCCACAAACTGGTGATATGATGGTTTATGATATTACATCAAAACACGAACAGACATGTTTAACAGTTGGATTAAAGTATAACTTTCAATAGAGATATTCGGGTCAAGCCTGAATATGACAAAAGAGTGTCATTGCCGTGCTTGACACGGCAATCTATTATTAAACAGACTTTTAATAGATGTTGAGGAGTTAAGATTCCTCACTTCCTGTTGTTATATTTAGACCTCTTTTTAGCTCCTCTTTGCTATTTGAGACTTTAAGAGCATGGTCTGTATCAATTTCATTGGCTTCAACCGCTTTAATTAACTCTTGAGTCTGAGTTCTCATGCCAGTTTTTGTCTGATTAATCTGCATTTGCGAATATATCTGATGGTTTTTATTATCCCGAATCAAGTTAGCAATTGCACCGTTATTAATTAAAATCTCAAATATCGCTTTTCGTCCTCCTCCCTTTTTAGGAACAAGAACTTGAGATATAACAGCAATAAGAGTTGATGAGAGTTGCATTCTTACCTGATTCTGTTTTCCAGTCTCGAAAACATCAATAATTCTATTTATACTTTGAGGTGCAGAGTTTGTGTGGAGAGTTCCAAAAACAAGGTGACCAGTTTCTGCAATTGTTAAACCAGCTCCAATTGTTTCACGATCCCTCATCTCACCAACAAGAATAACATCTGGATCTTGTCGAAGAGCATATTTGAGAGCATTAGCAAAACTCTCTGTATCACTTCCTACATTTCTATGAGATATTAATGACTTTTTACTCTTATGGACAAACTCAATAGGATCTTCAATTGTCATAATATGTTTGTTGTAGTTTGCATTAATCTCATTGATCATTGCTGAAATAGTTGTTGATTTACCACTTCCTGTTGCACCTGTAACTAGAACAAGCCCCTTTTCACTTTTAATAAGCTCTTTAAAAATCTCTGGTGATTTTAGCTCATCTAAAGATGGAACAGTTGTTGGGATTGTTCTGAATGCCACTGCACTCTCACCCATCGCTTTATAGATATTTGCTCTAAAACGACCAGCTTTTGAGAATGACAAAGCGACATCAAGTTCATGTCTATCTTCGTACTCATCAATCTGCTCTTTAGATATGTGTGGATATATTAAACTCTCAATCTCTCTACCTGAAAGAGATTTATAATCAACAGCAACAAGAGAACCATCGATTCTCATTTGTGGGGGGTTGTTATGGACAAGGTGTAGGTCAGATGCTCCTCTGTGATTCGAGTATGCAAGTAGTTGTTCTAGTGTCATCTTTTAAAACTCAACATAATAGACTCCATTTCCATTATCTTTTACTAAATTTTTTGGATTTAATGTTTTATAATCTACAATATTTTCATCACATTTTTCATGATAGATTCCTCGACTGTCGTAGTAGTGATTACAATCGTTATAGTATTTTGAAGCGACACCCCTCTCATTAAAAAAGAAGCACCCCTGTATTGACAGGGAGAGGAGAGATAGGGGTGCAAAAATATAGAGCTTTTTCAAAAGCGACTCCCTTTTATAGATAAAACCAGAGATTATTAATCTAGTAATTTTAACATAGGAGAGCTTATGTTAAAAACAGCTACTTAAATTAATCCCTCTTGCTTCATTGCCTCTGCTTGATAATATGCATCAGCTGGTTCTATTAAATCGTCTAAAACACCACCCTGCATAATCTCATCAAGTCGATAAAGGGTTAAGCCTATTCGATGATCTGTAATTCTGTTTTGAGGATAGTTATATGTTCGTATTCTCTCACTTCTATCTCCAGAACCAACTTGAGCAGAGCGACTCTCTTTCTCCGCTGCCATCTTATCTCTCATCTCAATCTCATAGAGTCGAGCTTTAAGAACTTTCATCGCTTTATCTTTGTTTTTATGTTGAGACTTCTCATCTTGGTTTGTAACAACAATGCCAGTTGGAATATGAGTGATTCTAACTGCACTATCTGTTGTATTAACAGATTGCCCACCATTTCCAGATGCTCTCATAACATCGATCTTTAGATCATTTGAATTGATTTCAATCTCAACATCATCAACCTCAGGCATGATTGCCACAGTAATTGCAGATGTATGAACTCGCCCTTGAGACTCTGTTGCAGGAACTCTCTGAACTCTATGAGTCCCCCCCTCATACTTAAGGCGACTATAAACTCTGTCACCTTTTACAAGGACTACAACCTCTTTATATCCACCAAAGTCACTTTCACTGAGAGTCATAATCTCAGTTTTCCACCCTTTAGATTCAATATATCTCATATATGCCTGAAAGAGATCGCCAACAAATATTGCTGCTTCATCACCACCTGCCCCAGCTCTCATCTCCAAAAAGACATTTCTCTCATCATTTGGATCTGTTGGAACAAGAAGTTTTTTAATATCACTCTCAAGTTCTGGCTTCCTCGCTTCAAGCTCTTTTAGCTCCTCTTTTGCAAGTTCGCCAAGTTCCTCATCTCCAAGAAGTGATCTATTCTCTTCAATATCATCTACGAGTTGAATATACTCTCTAGCTTTTTCGACCATTGGAGTTAGGTCAGACTGCTCTTTAGATAGAGAGGTCATCTTTTTAATATCATCTAAAATATCTGGGGAGGTGAGAAGTGAGTTTATCTCCTCATATCGTTCAATGAATGGTTGTAGTCGCTCTTTTAACATTTAGCCTCTAATTAATTATGCAGATAGAGTATTTACAAGTTTAGCTAGTCTTCCAACTCTTCTTGCAGCTGTTTTCTTTTTAAAGAAACCTTTGCTTACATATGAGTGGAAAGTTTGATTAACAACTTTTAATTTAGCTACTGCTAACTCTTTATCTCCATTTTCAACAGCTGTTCTTAACTCTTTTGTTAAGTTTTTAACTCTTGTTCTGTAAAATCTGTTTCTCTCAGTCTTTTTAACTGTCTGTCTGATTCTCTTCTCTGATGACTTGTGATTTGCCATTACTATATCCCTAAGTAAAAAATTAATATGGTATTTTAGTGAAAATAGGATTAAAAAATATTTAAGCTTTATTAGTAATAATTTGATTACTTAATTTTAAGTTAAAAATTTGGGGTGAATAGTTGAGAATAGAGAAGATGGCAATGGGGGAGTATAGGACTAACTGTTATATACTCTTTTTTGATGGTTTTGAGATTTTAATTGACACAGGAGTTGGAGCTTTTGAGTGGATTGAGAAGAGAGCTTCAAACCCTGTTGCCATACTTTTAACACATGCTCACTTTGACCACATGTGGGA
>JAMJTX010000079.1 GCA_024281215.1 Candidatus Thiovulum karukerense
GTCTAAGCCTTGATAATATCTGGACAATAGTCTGGAGTTTCTAGGAAGCCTCGCCGTTTACGGCGGGGTTCTTCACTCTTGACACAATTATAATGGAGTGAGTTTAAAGAATAGTAATTTCAGAGGTTTATTATCCGGAAGCTAGAAGACCATTCTTCGTTAAGAGTCTGAAATTTTTGTGAGATGGTGAAGTATATCTTCTGTTTTTAGCTCTCGCTCATTCTCAATAAATGCATCTTCCACCCCTCTACGAACAGCTGACTCAATCTCTGAACCATTTAACCCTCGACTCTCTTTAACAATCTTAAAGATGTCTAATTGGCGAGAGAGTTTTCCTCTTTTATGGAGATGGATTCTGATAATCTCATCTCTCTCTCTCTCCGTTGGAAGTTCAACAGCAAACACCTCATCAAAACCACTTATCTCTCGACCTTGGAGATCTATATTTGTAGTTAATATTGTAAATATCTTCTCTCGCTCTTTACAGACTAGCCATTGTGATAGCCTATCCAGTATAAAATGGTTACTATTTAAACCATTTACCCAGAAGATGGCTTCTCTCATCGATGATAAGCTATTTAAAATCACATCTAACTCATCTAAACTATTTAACATCTCAAAGTTAAAGGTGATAATAGGGTAATTCATAACTTTTGATGTAGCTTTGACTAGTAGTCCTTTTCCACTTCCATCTCTTCCATAAATGATGATACCTTTTGGAATATCAACCCCAAATTGGATAGCTCGATCATAGTTTGAGTAGATTTTAGCTACTCTATTTATATAACCTCTGATTTTTGAGAGTCCGCCGACAACCTCAAAACCATTAGATGATTCAATATATTGAAGTCTGGCTCTCTTCTCTACTAACTCTCTACTCTTATCTATTTTAATTGGGAGATAAGTTAAATCAAGAGAGCCATTCATCTGATAGTTTCTATTTAGGACTTTTAGAGCCTCTACCCTATCTAGTCCAAGAAGAGCCATAGCGATATCTCTTTTATTATTGATTACTGTTTGGATATCCATAGAACTGATGTAGTCACCAACAATATTACATAACTCTTCAATATCTGGATTTGGCAAAAGGATAGATGATACTAGCCCTTTAACTGTTTGTGGAATATCTAGTTCATCTCCAATTAGAAGAGTAGTCACAGAGAAGTTCTCACGATATAGTTGTTTAAAAGCGATACTTTTAAGGTAGTATAAGACTTGTTTATCTTGTAGTAGTGAACCTATATCTTTTAAAAGAAGAATTGCCTCTTTTTCGCACACCCTCGAGTCAATCTTTTCAAGTAGCTCAAAAATAGATAGCTTCTTTTCTCTATCTTTTGTTTGAAAATCTATTAAGAGATCTCCCAGATGAAACTCATATATCTCATATTGGGAGAAGAGTTGAGTTAATGATCTATCAATGGTCTCGATATCATAGCTCTTAATCTCGATAATTGGCATATTAGCTTCAAAGAGAGATATCAACTCTTTATGAAAATTATCTATAATCACAACTTTTCTCTATATCTCTGATTGAGAACAGCACTACATAGTGCTAAACCGAAAGAGCCAGTTACTCCGACAAAACTTCCACCTCTCTCACCAATCCTTTCGCCCCTACTAAAGACCACAGGATAACTACCTTTAAAACCACTTTTTCTTAACTTAGTTCTTATCGCTTTAGCGAATGGATCGTGTTCTGTTTTCCATATTGTTGAGAGTTGAATTGTGCTTGGGTCAATCTGATTTGCTGAGCCCATTGAGCTAATTAGTTTATCTGAAACTTTATGGGCAAGAGCAACTTTTACATCAACATCATCAATAGCATCTATCACTACATCAAATTTTGAAAAATCAAACTCTTCTACCCAGTAGGGAGTAACTTCTATATTGATAGGGGTAATTGTTGGATATATTTTTGAGAGTGCATTAACTTTTACCTCCCCAATATTGTTATCACTGCCGAGCTGACGATTCAGATTACTCTCTTCATAGCTATCAAAATCTACAATTGTAATCTCTCTAACTCCTGAGCGATAGAGACAATCAAGAGTGAAGCTTCCAACTCCACCAACACCAAATAGAACTACCTTAAGCTCTTGAATAGATTGAAACCTATCTCCAAAAAGCTGTTCAGTTCGTTGAAATCGACTCATTTAAACTTTAAAAACCAAAGCGGATACCAACATATCCTGTTTCACTAATATTCGCCTTATTGATATCGATACCATCACTATTTGGAGTAATCTCCACATCTCTATAACCGACAAATAGTTCTCCCATCTGAATCACCTCAAAAGAGAGTTCATATCTATGTTCAAAATACTCATCTCCATTACTGAATGTCAGAGGTCTTGGAGAATAGTAGACTTCAGTTGTTAATGAAATCGGAAGAGAGTTGATAGGAAGAGCAAAATTAACATACAGACCTAGTGGTATCGCTGAGACACTCCCTTGTGCAATTTTAGTATTGATAAATTTTCCACCAAGACCAAAAGTTATAGCATTGATTGCGACTAACTTATTTTTCATCATCATATTGAGACCGAAAAGATAGTCTGCTTCAAAACTCTCTTCTCCACCATGCTGAACCTCATCTCGCTCAATATAGATATATTCCATTCCAAGAAAATAGCGGTTAATTGAGAACTTATCAGAGAACTGAGCCAAATCAAATTTTAACTTTGTCTCAAGTTCTTCATTATTCATATTAAGATCGATAGTGTGATATGCAGACAGATTTACCACGAAAAATAGCAAAAAAATAAATATCTTTTTAAACAAAACATCTCCATTTATTAAAAAAGGTTCAATAATGAACTTGTTGTAATTATATCATTTGAGAAAGTTCCTACACCTCTCGATTAAAATCGTAACAATCACAATGAGTGCTGTTATGATTATAGGTCAAGTTCCCTTTTATTGGTGATATTATATTTGTCACGATAATCTCTAAACGGATTTTGAGGTTGGGGGTTTTCAGCTATAATTTTTGATAAAAGTCAAGGAGTTTGTAGATGTTTTTTATAGATGTGCAGGGGACTTTAATAGATGATATAAAAAAAGAGCCTATTGAGGGGACAATCGAACTTATCAATAGACTGAATAGAGAAAAGATTCCATATCTTGTTGTGACAAATAACACAAAAGAGGAGAGTCATAAGTTTTTGACCTATTTGAACTCAATTGGATTTGAAATCCCAAAAGAGCGATATCTCGATCCATTAATGGTTTTAGATGAGGTAGTAAAGAGTAGAGAGACCTTAGCTTTTGGAGTTGATAGCTTTCTAGAGACTCTTCAAGAGCGAGGCTACAAAACCTCATCACAATCTCCTCAAACTCTACTCCTTGGTGTTAAGCACAATTATAGTAGTGATGAGTATGCAACAATTATTGAGACGATACTTAATAATAGCTCTATTCAACTTGTTGGAATGCACGGCACATCTATCTACTCCAAACATGGAAAAAGATACCCTGGGGTTGGGGCGATTCTTCAGATGTTAAAGTTTGCTACTGGTAAAGAGTCAGATGTTGTTGGAAAGCCAAGCAGACTCTTTTATCAAAAAGCCTTAGAGATGATAGAGGCAGATAGCTTTAGAGATATTACAATGGTTAGCGATGACTTTACAGGAGATTTAAGAGGGGCAAAAGAGCTTGGAATGAGAACTGTTCTTGTTTTAAGTGGTAAAATTAAACATATTGATGAACTTTCAACTTTTGATGATGAAGTTGAAAGACCTGACTCTGTTATGGATAAGTTAAATAGCTCTATTCTCTCTATGCTACAATAGAAAAAATTAGCACTAGGATAATAATTTGAAAAAAGCGACTCTTCTCTTAAATATGGGTGGTGCAAATAACTATGAAGATATAGATGTTTTTCTATGGAATATGTTTAATGATAAAAATATATTAACGATAAAATCTAAGTTTCTCCGTTCAATGATTGCTAGATTTA
The DNA here is from genome assembly GCA_024281215.1 of Candidatus Thiovulum karukerense. GTDB lineage: Bacteria > Campylobacterota > Campylobacteria > Campylobacterales > Thiovulaceae > Thiovulum_B > Thiovulum_B karukerense. The sequence goes on from JAMJTX010000079.1 coordinate 3,959, forward strand.
TTATCTTCTCAAGATCTGGTGGAAGTCGAAAGAACCTTGAGCTTCTTGGTGGAAAATCACCTCTTATTGGAAATACAAAAAAACTTCTGAAAAAACTTAATAGAAAAGAGAGGGTAGAGGCTGTTATGAGATATACAGCTCCATTCTCTGATGAGGTGTTGAAAAAGTTAAAATATGATGGAGTTGAGAAGCTAGTTCTCTTTCCTATGTATCCGCAATACTCAACAACAACAACTCTCTCATCATTTGAAGATATATATGAGAAGATTGCTGAATTGCAATGGGCAGATCTATCTGTTTGTACTGTTAAACCTTACTATAACGATAGTAAGTTTTTAGAGATTATCGTTAATTCAATTAAAAGAGCTGTTTCAGAGCCAAAAGAGTATAACCTTATATTCTCAGCCCACTCACTACCTCAAAAGATTATTGATAGAGGCGATCCATATCTCCAACAAGTTGAAACACAAGTTCAACTACTATCAAAGATGTTACAAAGCTTTAAGTCTATTCATCTAGCTTTTCAATCAAAACTTGGACCGGTAAAGTGGCTTGAACCATCTCTCGATAAAAAACTTGAAGAGTTCAAAGATGAAAAAGTGGTTATCTATCCAATATCATTTACAATTGATAATGTTGAGACAGATTTTGAACTCAATATTGAGTATAGAGAAGAGGCAGAAAAGATAGGTATAACTGACTATATTGTGATTAAAGCTCCCAATGATAATGAGGAGTTTGTAAAATTTATTCAAAGCCAGATTCGTACAATAAGCGAATAATTATTTATCAAAAAATGGAGCTGAAAATCCCCTCCACCTCCTGACGAAGTCTCTTGAGCAAATCCGTTGAGGATTTAGGTGGTGGGATGAAAACGAAGTTTCTTTAAAGTGACCTTTTTTCTGATACAATAACTCTATGAAAAAGTCAGCAACACTTGGTTTTAAATATAGAATGTATCCATCAAAAACTCAAAAAGAGTTGTTAAACCATCAGATGTTCATCTCAAATCAAGCCTATAATATTTGCTTAAATCTAAAGCAGAAAGAGTGGGAGAGAAACAAGGA
>JAMJTX010000080.1 GCA_024281215.1 Candidatus Thiovulum karukerense
CTCTAAACTTCAAGAGTTATATTTATATAAAAATAGAATAAGCTTCATACCAAAAGAGATTGGTAATCTCTCTAATCTTAAAAAATTATCTTTGGGTAAAAAGCAACTCTCCACCTCTGAAAAGTTAAAAGTTAAAAAACTGCTTCCAAAGTGTAAAATTTATTTCTAGTGAAAAGTTCGCCATAGCAACAAGCTATGGCTTCAACTCTTTTAAAAATCTATATCAAACTTAATGTGTTTTAGCTATATTTTGAGCCTTAACAGTTGAGTATGAGCTACTAATTGCTCGAAGGCGACTGACTGCCTCTTTAAACTTCTCAATAACATAATCAACCTCATCTTCAGTTGTATATCTTGAGAGTGAGAGTCTAATTGCAGTGTGAGCCAAGTCTGCTTCTGCACCAATTGCTTCAAGAACAGGGTTTGCTTCAAGATCTTCAGAGGCACAAGCTGAACCAGTTGCTGCAGCAATACCAAACTTTTTGTCTAAGTCCCAAAGCATTCCCTCACCCTCGACACCTCGAATAGATATTAGAATTGTATTTGGAGTTCGACTATCTCTATCACCAACAACAAAAGTATCAGGTAACTCTAAAAGAGCATCTTCCATTTTGTCTCGTAATCGTCTAATCTCACTATTCATCTTTGGAATGCCATTAACTGCCAGTTCAATTGCTTTACCCATTCCAACAATATATGGAGTGTTAAGAGTTCCGCTTCTTAAACCACCCATTTGACTTCCTCCGTGAAGAAGTGGAGATAGTTTAATTCCGCTCTTCATATATAAAGCTCCAACCCCTTTTGGTCCATGAAACTTATGAGCTGACATTGAGAGAAAATCAACATTTAAATCTTGAACATCAACAGGAAGTTTTCCAATAGCCTGAACCGCATCTGTATGAAACATTGCTCCATACTGGTGAGCAACCTCGGCAATCTCTTTAATTGGAAAGATGACACCAGTCTCATTGTTTGCCATCATTACAGAGACAAGAGCAGTCTTTTTTGTTATAAAGTCTTTAACAGTATGAGCCTCAACAACTCCTTTACTATTTACAGGAAGATATGTAACTCTTACTCCAAACTCACTCTCAAGAAATTTACAGGCAGATAGGGTTGCAGGGTGCTCAACATCAGTTGTAATAATATGATCTCGCTCACCATTTTTAATAGCATCTAGCCAAACAGACTTAATAACCCAGTTATTACTCTCGGTTGCACAAGATGTAAATACAACATCATCATCATCAGATGCATTAATTGCTGAATAGACCTGATCAATGGCCTTTGCTACACCTTTATGAGTCTCACTTCCAAATTTATGGAGTGAATTTGGATTACCATACATCTCTGTAAAGTATGGCAACATTGCTTCAACCACAGACTCATCAACTTTTGTTGTTGCATTATTATCTAAATAGACTCTTTTCACTCTATCTACCTATCTTTTAATTGTTACAACAATTGCACCACGAAGATCGCCAAATTTATAGTTTGTTGCTTTATCTTGTGGGTATAGTTTATGGATTTTTGCTCTAACATTTTCTGGCATATCTTCAGCAGTTCCATGACAAGTTAAACATACAGGCTTTCCAATTCTTAGAGGTTGGTAAAATTTATACTCTTTATCTGAAACTTTTGTTAATAGAGGAGAGTTTGTGCTTTCTAACATAAATAACATTTTAGCCTCTGTCTTTGTAGGCTTATTCTTAGGGTTTCTATATTTTGTAGAGATTCTTTTAATATAGACATTCTCGCCAAGCTCATTATCAATCTTTTCAGTTAGAGTTAGAGCCTCTTGAGAACAGAATTCAATTGCTTTTTCAATATCACCGCTACTCATCTGCTTTTTCATCTCACCCCCAAGACTCTTGAGAAGTAGTTTAGCACCACTCTGCCCTATATTAAAAACCTCTTCAAGGTTTTCACCGCTCAATCCAGTTGCAACTAAAACTGCAAGAATTAATTTTTTCATCTATTGGACTCCAATTTTTAGGCTAATTCTAAGTGAATTTAATAGAAAAGTCCAAAAGAAAGATATTTAGCCAATAGATTAAATAATAGGTTAAAGATGATGGCACAATTGCTAATCTCTATTTTCTTGCATTATACTTTTCAGACAGCTAATAATCAGTTTAAAAATAGCACAATAATCGCAATAATCTGATATAATTTTGTAAAGGTGGTTAAATGTGGCTATCAACTACAAAAATGGCAAAAAGATATGGTGTTACTTCTGAAACCATTAGACGATGGATAAGAGAAGGGAAATTTAGTGAAGTTCAAAAGACTGATGGCGGTCATATTCGAGTCAAAGATATGAAAGAGAGGAGGTTTTTATATGGAAGAGTTAGTTCAGCAAAACAACGAAGTAGCCTTTATAGACAAGAAGAGCTACTCCGAGAAAAATATCCAAATGAAGCATTTATCTCTGACATTGCCTCTGCTTTCAACTTTAAACGAAAAGGGCTTCAAACAATATTGGAACTCGCAATGTCAGGAGTTGCAGTCCATGTTGTGGTTACCTCAAACGATAGACTTGCAAGAAGCGGATTTGAACTTATCCGATGGATTGTCGAACTTCACGGAGGAACGATCAAATCATTGGAAGAGGGAATTAAAACCGAAGCATTTGATACAGGGGAACTTATCGGTTTCATTACCAGCTTCTGCAATTCTTACTATGGAAAAAGGTCGTCAAAGAGACGGCAAGATAGCGATAGCATCGAAAAAAATACGATTTTATCCTGAAAATGAAGAGAAATATTTTCAAGCTTTAACTCTTTATCGAAGAGCTTATAATTTGGCAGTTTCGCATTTTTTGAATGAAACTTACAAAGATGAAAACGGAAAATTCCGAAATCTTAGACCAGAAATAAAAGCTCAATGCAAAATCGAACAAGAAGAGAGTAGCTCAATTTATAACTCAATAATTGTTGATAATGCAGTTCTTTCAGCTGGGCAAACTTTCAAAGCCGTTTTAAGTCGAAACAAGAAGAAAAAAGGCGATAAAAATGGTTTCTCAAAGATAAGATTTAAAAGTCGAAAAGGTGAAATTCACTCTTTTTCAATTGACCGAATGCCAAAAGGTTTAAATCCAGTTGTTCAACAATTGGGAAAAATATTTTTAACAGAAAAAGTCCCAAATGAGGCGATTGATAAATCTGCAACAATAACTTACAATAAAGGTCGATGGTTTTTACAAGTTCAGCAACATATTCAAACACAATCCGAAATCCAAGGAAGTGTTAAAGTTGTTGCAATTGACGGTGGTGTAAGAACTTTTGCGACCTGTTACAGTCAATCTGAAGTTATAATTGCTGGTGAAAATTTTGCACAAAAAAAGCTTTTGCCATTAATGAAAAAAGTTGATAAACTCATCTCTCAAAAAACAAAATTACTCAATCTTAAATTTGAAGAAAATCCTCAATGGCTCGACGATAGATTAAGATTTTTAAATAGAAAAATTAATAAATTGAAGTCTAAAAAAGATGATTTAATTTCAGATTTACATCATCGATTAGCATTTGAATTAATCTCAAAATATGATGTGATTTTTCTTCCAACTTTTGAAACTAAAAAGATGGTTTCTAAGCGGGGAGAAAGAAAAATTCGTCGAATTACTGCAAGACAAATGCTAGATTTAAATCATTACAAATTCAAGATTAAATTGAAATGGTATGCCGATAAATACGGAAAACATGTTGTTGATGTGAATGAAAGCTACACTTCAAAAACAAAATCTTGGAGTGGTGAAATTGATGAAAATTTAGGCTCAAAAAAGATAATTCGAGGTGAAAATTTCACCGTTGATAGAGATATCAACGGAGCAAGAGGAATTTTCCTCAAAAATTTAACTCGGGGAGCTTGACCCCTAATCACAACAATAATCTTGTGATTATTGCGATTTTAATCAAGAGTTGTAAGGTTGTATCAATTAAAACTATCAACCATAGATAGAGTTTGTTCCCATTGTTGCAAGAACTCTTTTTGTTGCATTTGCCTTCTGTATAAGTTGTGAAATTTGAGACAGACTTCTAGGGTAGTTCTCTACCAGCTTAGAGTATTGAGCAATTCGTTCATCTATAATTATCACAATATTTTGAGAAAATTCACCTGTTCGACCCTCTTTTTCAGACCTAGCAATAATCTCTTTGATTAAGAGTTCTCGACTCTTTAGAGCAAGACCATCAAACCCCATTTTTCTACCAAGGTTTAGAAAATCTTTTGCTGAAATATAGAGTCCTGAAAAAAATGTATTTAAAAGTTGTCGCTCAACTCCACTATATGGATTTGATTGCTCCTCATTTCTCTCTCTTTTAGTTTTCACCATCACACCCCCTCTCTCTACAATTAACTTCAGCAGCTTTTACAACACTCTCGTCACTATCTTTCTGTAACTTTTTAAGAATATCAACTGAAACAGCTCTGTTTTCAGCAAGTCGCATTCTCACCATTTTATCTTTATCATCACTTAAAACTTTAAAGATTCTTTGCGGTGTACTTGGGTTTCCAGATAGTCCATCTCTTACAATCTTCTCATCTGAAAAGAGTTTTTCAAGTATATTTGATGGTGTATTTGGATTCGTAGCAACAAGTGCTCTAACAAGATTTACCTCATCAGCTCCAAGTCTCTCAAGAATATCAACAGGTGTATGAGGGTTCTTTGCAACAGCCCATCGACTTCCCATATCTAAACTATCTGCTAAATCTCGAAGAAGCTCAACCATTGTCTCTCCGGCTCCTTGCTCACGATTATAAACAGATGTCTTTTGAGATAGATTCATTGCAACCTGTCCATCAACATCTTTATCACCCTTAAACTCTAAGTAAATATCTCTAACTCTCTCTATCTCAAGTTCTCTATTTGATAAGAGTTCTATCGCCTCTTCTTTTCTCAATAACATCTCCTTTATTCCTATCTTAAACTCTTCTATAATTTATATTTAAATTTTCAAGAGTGTTAATAAGTTTCTCTATCTCTCTCTTTAAGACTCTTTTATCA
>JAMJTX010000081.1 GCA_024281215.1 Candidatus Thiovulum karukerense
ATGTCTGACCCTTTTTTCTACTCATAATCTATTCTCCATATTCAATTTTATTTTTGAATTTTATGAAAATAAATCTCTAGAAACACTGTCTTAAAATCTCAGTCCATTATAAAATATCACATCTTGGATTGAGATTAAAAATAGAGACTTAACAAGACAGCAATTTGATTACTCTTGTGGTTCCGCATCTCTCTCAACAATTCTCAAATATTTCTATAACCAAAATATTTCTGAAAAAGATGTATTGAATCGAGTTTTAGAATCTAAAGGTATTGGTCAGAACGAGAAAGAGGATTTAGAGGATAGCGACTTTAATCTCTCCTTTTTAGATCTAGTTGAATATCTGAAATTGATCAATTTTAAAGGTGTGGGAATAGCTCTTGATTTTGAGAATCTGCAAAAATTACAAGTTCCTGTTATCCTTTTTGTTAAGATAAGAAACAATGAGCATTTTACAATCTATAAGAACTCCGATGAAAGTTATGTCTATTTAGCAGATCCATCTTTTGGAAATATTAAAGTGAAAAAAGCTAAATTTATAGAGATGTTTTATACAAGAAATAGTGGAGAATATCAAGGAAAAATTCTTGCTGTTATCCCAACATATAACATTGAAACTAACAAAAACTTTATGGATATTATAAGAAGTTCAAACTTTGTAGTAGATATATTAAAAAATAGAAGTTATAGAGACTAGAAAATCTAGTCTCAACACTTTATAGATTTTATTGCTCTTCTATTTAGTGTAACTAAAGTATAACATTTTTATCAAAAAAAGAGTAGGCTAACTTCTAACTCAAAACAAAATTTTCTAAATCTAATCATATTAAAATGGGGAACCAAACTACCAAAACTTTCATTGAGTCAGTCCCTTCATAATTAAAGAGTACTTAGAGAGATATAGTATCATCGTATTCTTTTGTTGCTTTCACCCCTAACCCTACCCTCTACAGTTCTATCTTTTTCTAACATAGTCACTCTTCTCTGGGCTCATCACATCATCAAGAAGTTCATGAAGTGAAACTGGTTTTCCAAGAAGTCTTCGATATACAACATAATTTGCTAAAACTTTTTTGCCATATTTACGAGTCTCGTGATATGAGAGAGTCTCCATACTTAAGAATGGTTCATATTTGCCTTTTGGAAAACCGTCTGCTTTTAACATTCGTCTTGTAAAACCACCACCACCATTATATGCATAAGCTATAAATAAAGGAGATATAAACTCTTTTTGAAGTGTCTGAAGATGAAAAATAGAGTATTCAAGGTTTTTAACAGGGTTAAACATACTCTCAAGTTCAATAGTCTCACCTTTCCGTTTAGCTATATCTTCAACTAAAAATGGCATTATTTGCATCATTCCAAGAGCATATGATGTTGATATAACAGATGGAATAAACTTACTCTCCTGTCTTGCAATTGAGTATATCATCGCTTGATCTTCGACTGATAACTCTTTCATATATTTTCGATATGGGGTAGGAAACGACTGTTTTCTAAATCGGTGACCTCTCTCCATAATATAGAAGTAGATACCTAAATGCTCCTCTGTTTTAAAAAGATTTGCAAAGTCAAAAAGCTTTTTATCACTGTTATCATCTTTCTGGTATTTAAAGATCTGCTCTTTCACTTCAATCCAATCAAATGGACTTGATGGATCTACTTTTGATGTAAATAGATCGTTGTAGCTATACAGCTTATCTTGATGAATAATATTTTTTGCGACTGGTTTATTAAGCTCTTCTCTAGCATAGATGGTGTATATGTTTATATCCCAACTATTTAGAAGCTCTTTTAAATAGTTTTTATCTTTCGAGATAAGGTATAACCAGAAAGTTGCTCTATCTCTATCAATCTGATACCAACCAACCTTTTTAGCTATCTGAAAGAATGGAAGAGCCTCTCTATCTTTACCACTTTGAATTAGATTGAAAGCTAAATAAGAGAGAGTCTTAATACTCATATCATTTGATGGCTGGAGAGCTAAAAGAGACTCTTTTAAAGCCTTATACTTCCCATCATAAGCTATAACATTAGCAACAAACTTCTCAAATTTACTCTTATATTTGACCAGTTTATTTAAGAAGTTAGCCGTTAGCTCTCTATTGATTTTTGAACTCTCTCTTAACTCTGAACTTCCTCGTAAAAATATATCTAAGAAGATCTCTGGATTTGCATAGAGTGTCTTCTCTATATCTTGAGAGTAGTAGATAGCCATTGTTAAGAGAGATATATATCTATCTGACTCTTTTTTAAATTTATGGATAATCTTCTGAAGCTGTTCCCCATTCAAGAGCGACAACCTTTTTGGAGTTAGATTGTCTTTAATACACTCCATTGATATATTATTCTCTCCAAGAATAGTATTAACAGGATAGATTTTACAATCTGGAAGGGTCAGTTGCTCTATACCACCTTTTCGTTTATACGCTTTTTTTATCTTGCCAGTAACCCTTGAGACTTGAGAAAAAGCCTTTTCAGCATCATTTTTAGAGGTAGAGTCTTGCTGTAAAAACTGCCAAATATAGAAGTCTTTTGCAATACTTTTTGGATAGCTATTCAACTCTGTTAAGGTGACTTCACGACCGCTAACAACTGTTATCATAATAATAAATGTAATAATAATTCTTGACACTACTCTGCTCCTTCACATTAAGTGGTTGTAACATTCTAACATTTTGCAATTTCTATTAAGCTAGAAAAACTAACAGTTGGATATTGTCTATTGACCATATTGATTATGATTGAACTCTGGCACAATCTCTTTTAAAATAGGGAGTTTTTCAAGCCCTTTTGCTTCAATTAGCCTCTCAATATCCTTGCGCAATTCCTCGATGTTATATTCTGTCGGTTTTGTTACAAAGATAGATTCATATTTAGTATTGAATTCACTATCGCTAATTAGTAACTCCTCATACTTCTTCTCTCCAGGTCTCAGACCTACAAACTGAATAGGCAGATCTTCTCTACCATAAATCTGTTTCATCTTCTTTGCCAAATCAACAATCTTAATAGGCTCACCCATATCTAATATAAATATCTCTCCATTTTTTGCAAGAGTTCCTGCTTGAAGTACTAATTGACAAGCTTCTGAGATAAGCATAAAGTATCTAGTAATATCTGGATGAGTTACTGTAATTGGTTGATTTGACTCAATTAACTCTTTAAATTTTGGGATTACACTACCGCTACTTCCAAGTACATTTCCAAACCGAACTGCTCCTATCTCTGTTTTTCCAGCATCAATATTCTGGGCATAGAGTTCAACTATTCGTTTTGTTGTACCCATTACATTTGTTGGTCGGACAGCTTTATCAGTTGAGATAATTACAACCTTATCCACACCATACTCAATAGCTAAATCTATAACATTTATTGAGCCTAGAATATTGTTCTCAACGGCACTATCGATGTTCTCTTCACAAAGTGGAACATGTTTATATGCAGCTGCATGAAGAACTAGATCAACTCTATTCTCAGCAAAAACATCTCTAAGCCTCTCTCTATTCTTTATGTCGATGAGGTAGTTTTTATGGTTAGTCTTAACAAGTTTTTCATTAATCTGATATAGATTAAATTCGCTATGCTCAACTAGATAGACCTCATCAGCCCCAAACCCTTTTACCTGAATAGAGAGTTCGCTTCCAATACTTCCACCTGCTCCTGTAATTAGAACTCTTTTACCCCTAATAAACTTCTCAACTGCGACTAAATCTAGATCTTTAGGGTGTCTTGCCAAGAGATCCTCAATAGAGATATTTGAGATCTTCTCTGAGAGTCCAGAGCTAATCTTAATATGGCTAACCCCTAACTTCTTTAACTTATCGAAGAGGTGGTTCATATCCCCAACTTGACTATTTATAATAACAGATTGAATCCCGTAATTATTGACAATGTCTCGAAGATTCTCCTCTCCGTAGATTCTGACATTTGAGATGTAGCCCCTCTTTCTGGTTGTCTCCTCCTCAATATCAAGAATAGCAACAGGAGAGTAGTTTAATTCACCAGTTCGGCACTGCTTAATAATATGATCTACTCGGTCAGTGACCCCTATAATAAGAGTCGGGTTTGCTGTCATTGTTACCCTGTTCTCAAGATATAGTCGTCTTGATATTCTGAATAGAGATATAAATCCAAGAGAGAGAAAGAAATCTATAAATATAACACTCTTTGGAATTGGAAGTAGATAGTCGAGTCGAAGAGCTACCATCAAAGTAAAAAGAGAGTAGACGACAAAATGGGCTTTAATAATATTTAGAATATCTTGAAGAGATACAAGTCTCCAAATAAGGTTATAGACTCGGAAATATGCGAGTACTATAACTTTAATAGCTAAAAGAGTGATAAATATCTCTGGTAGGTTATTGAACCAAAGCTCTGGAATCTGGAAGTTAAACCTTAGAAGATATGCAGAGAGAATTGTAATTCCACTAATAAGAGTGTCAAAGAAGAGAAAGAAGATAAACCGTCTAATCAACTCAACTCCTCTTTTAGAATATTTGAGACACGATCAACCTGCTCCATTGTCATAGCTGTTCCACTTGGAAGACACAATCCACTTCTAAATAGCTTTTCAGATGTTCCATCTGTATAACTTATTGAGTCAGCAAAAAGAGGTTGTTGATGCATCGGTTTCCACAGAGGACGAGACTCAATTCCTTCGCTTGAGAATCTATCAATAATTTTCATAATATCTGTATCATCTCTAAAAATGATTGTTGTTAGCCAACGATTACCTTTTGATCCTGAAATCTCTGGCATAAAATCTACAATATCTTGCAGATTCTCAAAATATCTCTGAAATATCTCTCGTCGTTTCTCAACTCGCTCGTTTAACACTCCCATCTGTGCTACACCAATCGAAGCAAGAACATTACTCATTCGATAGTTGTAACCAAACTCTTTATGTTCATAGTGAAGAAAATCCTCTTTAGCTTGAGTCGATAGAAACTTCGCTTTCTCGATTAGCTCCTCTGATTTTCCAACAAGCATTCCACCACCAGATGTTGTTAAAATCTTATTTCCATTGAATGAGAATATTCCAAAATCTCCAAAAGTTCCACTCTGTTGATTACCGAGTGAAGCCCCAAGAGACTCTGCTGAATCTTCTATAAGGGCAATGTTGTAGCTCTTACATATCTCAGCTATCTCATCTATCTTTGCCATCTGTCCATAGAGATGGGTAACAATAAGAGCTTTTGGCATCTTTTTATCCCACTTCTCTAAAAACTCTTTTAAAAGTTTTGGTGAAAGATTCCACGACTCATCAGAGTCAATAAAAATCGGTTTAGCATTTTGATACAAGATAGGTGCAACAGATCCTATAAAAGTGAAAGTTGAAGCAAGAACATAATCATCAGCTTTAACCCCTAGAACTCTTAAAGCTAGATGAATAGCAGATGTGCCACTATTCAGAGCTAAGGCATTCTCTGTTTTTGTGTAGTTTTTTATACTGTTTTCAAACTTTGCAACATACTCTCCAAGGGGAGCTATATAGTTACTCTCAAATACTTTATGAATAAGTTGTAGCTCATCACCACTCATATGTGGTGGAGACAGAAAAATTCTCTCCATTCCGCTAGACTCTCTATTTTAAATTAGTTGATTATATCAAATTAAAGATAGTTGAAAATTTTATGAAGTTTATATATTAGAAAGAGACCGGATAGCCGTCCCATAATAAGTTCAGTTCGCAAAACGAAACCAAACTTGACAGAGAGGAGAACTTTAGGCGACAACTCCTCGCTATATACATAGCTCAAACGGAACCACCGACACACCATTCCCACTACACAGTGTCAAAATATATCTTGTTCGAACCGCAAATAATGGAGCCTCGAACTATCCAGCTGTTTGTGATTATAACGGAATAGATTCGACTTTGCAAAATTCCCAGATCTTAAGATGAGGTAGAGATCAGTCTATTATAAATCTCTTTAACCTTTTCACCAGTTAATTTTGATAATAGCTTTGCCTTCTCTTTAGGAGGTAGAGATAGAGCTTCGATATCTTCAGTAGTTATCGCTGAACTACTATTTCGTTCAACTCCTTTGATAACTACAAGAAACTCACCTTTTAAGTTCTCGCTTTTTAGCTCTTCTCTAATCTCTTCAGCTCGACCCCACCATCTCTTCTCAAACTTTTTTGTTAACTCTTTCGCAACAAAAATATGTAGATTTGGCTTAATTTCAGCCAACTCATTCAAGAGCTTTTCAATACGATGAGGTGATTCATAAAGCAGAGTGGTGTAACCACTATTCAAAACAGTTGATAATTCTGAGCTTCTCTCTTTACCTTTATGCGGTAAAAACCCCCAGAATAGAAGTTCTCTATCTGCGAAACCGCTCAACAGAGTTCCAACAGATATAGCTGTTGCCCCTGGAAGAACATCAAATTCAATATTGTGTTTGATTGCAAAATTAACAAGCTCAACTCCAGGGTCACTAATTCCTGGAGAACCGGCATCACTAATATAGACAACTTCAGATTTAAATATTGATAAATCGATCTGGGCTAAAACTCTGTTTTGATTATGATGATGGAGTGAGATGAACTCTCGTTCTCTCTTCTGAAATAGATCAGAGTATCTCTCACTTAAGAGATTGAATAGCTGTTTGGATACTCTTGTATCTTCACACAAAACAATCTCTGAGTTTGAGAGTCGTTCAAGAGAACGAAAAGTTATATCCCCTAAATTACCAATAGGGGTTGGAACAAAAGATAGCAACTATTTAGAGAGGTTATATCTTTTGTTGAATTTATCGATACGACCAGTCGTATCTACCACTTTTTCAGACCCTGTATAGAATGGATGACAAGCTCCACAAATGTCAACCACGATTTCTGGCTTCAAACTCTTTGTTTGAAACTCGTTACCACAAGCACAAGTTACAGTTGTTGTAACATACTCTGGATGAATCCCTTTTTTCATTGTAATGTCCCTTTTTATTTTTTATAGCTGAAATTTTATAAAGAGGTTCAACTATCTCCTCTTACCTTTTTTAGAAGTTGTCTAACTTTTAAAGCTTGACTACTTTGCTTTAATAATACTTAGAATTGCAACTCTATCTGCAAGTCTAATATCGAGTGTGTTGTTCTCTGGAAGATCTCTTACAAGAACAGCATCACCAACATCTAAATCACTAACATCGATGTTAATGCTGTTTGGAAGATTCTCGATTGTACTTTTAACAGGAACTCTCTTTTTAGATACGATAAGAACACCTTTGTTTTTTAAACCAACTGGAGTTCCAGAAGTCTTAACAGGAACATGGTATTTTGTCTCCACACCCGCTTGAGCAGCAATAAGATCAACATGAAGAAGAGTATCTTTAACAGGATGAACTTGGTAGTCTTGAACAACTACTTTAATAACTTTATCACCAATTTTTACATCAAAAGCAACTGTCTCTTTTGATTTAACAGTTCTTAAATAGTCTCCCATCTTAAATGCAACATTTAGGTTTTCAAAACCCTTTCCATAAATATTTGCAATTAGATAACCATCTCGTCTTAAAGCTTTTGTAGCCTTTTTACCGATACTTTCTCTAATAATACCTTCTAACATATAGCTAGTCCTCAAATTTTTTGGAATTATACATGAATTTTTTAAACTCTACTTATTCTCTTCTATCTTTTTGATAATTGATGAGGTGCTTCTTCCCTCAAGAAAATTGACAAGTTTAACCTCATTAACAAGTTCGCTCCCTACAACAGTTTTTCCAAGGTAATCACCACCTTTAACAAGGATATTCGGCTTAACGGTATCTATAAGGTTATATGGTGTATCCTCTTCAAAAATTGTTATGTAATCGACAGATTGTAATCCGGCAAGAACTGAGGCTCTATCTAACTCTCCATTAACTGGTCTTGACTCACCTTTCAACTCTCTAACAGACTTATCTGAATTGAGTCCAACAATTAATAAGTCTCCAAAATTTCTAGCCTTTTCAAGATATTGAACATGTCCGGCATGAAGAATATCAAAACAGCCATTTGTAAAGATAACTTTTTTGTGAGCTTTCTTATTTTGATGAACTATATCTTTTAACTCCTGCCAAGAGACAACTTTTGAGTGACTTGAACTTGAGTGCTGTTTAAGTTCATAATCCACTATCTCATTAAGTGTTACAGCAGTTGTTCCAACTTTACTGATAACAATGGCAGCAGCAGAGTTTGCGAACTGGATCGCATCTTGAAGCTCAATACCTGAAGCTAATGCAACTCCTAGAGATGCAAGAACTGTATCACCTGCACCAGTCACATCAAACACCTCTTTAGCTTTTGTCGGAAAAGTATCTATTTTTCCATCTCTTGAGAAGAGTCTCACACCATTTTCGGAGAGAGTAATCATCACATTATCAAAGTTAAAACTCTTTAAAAGTTTATGCCCTATAAGTTCAATACTATTATATTGCGGAAGAGATTCAAATGCCTCTTTTCTATTCGGTTTAACAAGATAAGCATTTCTATATTTTGAGTAGTCACCCCCTTTTGGATCAACAAGAGTCTTGATTCCATGTCTATTTGAGACATCAATCACCCTTTTTGATAGAGAGTCAGAAACTACACCTTTGCCATAATCAGAGATAAGAACAATATCAAAACCAGATATTCGTCTCTCAAAATTTTCAATCATCACATTTTCGATATAGTCACTAATCTTTTTTCGATCTTCTCGATCAAATCTAATCATCTGTTGATTACGAGACAATATGCGACTCTTCAGTGTTGTTCTTCTCTTTTTATCTTTGATAACTCCTGTTGTTTTAACATTGAGAGTTGAGAGCATTTCGATGATTTTTGCTCCCTCCATATCATCACCAATTAGAGAGAAGAGAGAGACATTTGCACTGAGGGCAATAAGATTATGGACAACATTACCGGCACCGCCGAGAGTGTACTCTTCTCTCTCTATATCCACAACTTGAATAGGAGCTTCTGGAGATATTCTATCTGTTGAACCGCTTAAATAGTGGTCAAGCATAATATCCCCAAAAATTGCTATGTTTAATCTACTATCTCTAACTCTCTCTATAACCTCTATCATTTAATAAATCCTAATATATTACATCTTCATTGAGTGAAATAATAACTTTAGTTCGATAAAATTAAAGTGTTTTACAGTCTAAGTCCCAGAATTGTTATATCGTCTTGTCGATCATTCTCTTTTTGATAACCTAGAAGCTTATCCAAGAAGATAGACTCCTGCTCTTTAAAAGATTTTAAATAGTTTTCAGAAATCAATCTATTAAACCTTCGTCCTCCAAATGGTACTCCACTATCTCCACCTATCTGATCGATATAGCCATCAGTTGTTAAGTATATATTTGTTGGACGGTCTATTTTCAATGTATGTTGAGTAAACTCTCTATTTTTTCTCCTACTTTTATACCCAACAGAGATACGATCCCCTCGTATTACTTGCACTTCTCCATCTTGAATATATCTCATATCAGCAAAAGCTCCAGCAAAGTGTAGAACACCTTTTGCCCGATTGTAGTATATTATCGAACCATCAAATCCATCATTAGAGTCGTTGTGATGACCTTTCTGATTTAATATTTCTCGAATCTCTTCATCAAATATCTGTAACATCTTAAATGGTTCAGAAGCCTCTATTTTACCAATGCTGATATCATTAAGAACTCTTCTCTCAATAGTCTTAATCATAACAGTTAAAAATGCCCCTGGGACACCATGACCAGTTCCATCGATAACAAATATAAGGATCTCATCAACTGATATTGACTCAAAGAAGTAGATATCGCCCCCAACAATATCTCTAGGTTGCCAAATCAGGAAATGCTCTTTAAAGAAATAGTCTAACAGATACTCATTTGGTAGTAGCTTCTCTTGAATTGTTGAAGCATACTTAATTGAATCTGTAATAAGCCTCTTCTCCTCTTTGAGAAGAAGCTCTCTCTCAATCTGCTTATCAATAGGTGAAATATTCATTAGATAACACTCTTCACCATAGTAATCAATCTCAATAATAGATATTAAGCTATAAAACTTTGCCCCATTTAGTGTTTGTAGCTCAATCTCAATATTCTCGACAACTCCCAGAGATTGAAGCATATTAAGTATAACTGTATCATTGCCGTCCCAGTAGATATCTGATATGTACATACTTAATAGTGAGCTACCATTATCATCAAATTGGACTTTTGCTGACTGATTTGCATATCTAATTTCGTGTGAATCGCGGGAGAATATCAAAATAGGTGTTAATGAAACAGATAGAACATTTTCAACTTGGGATTTCTGTTTTGAGAGAAACAACTCTCGTCTCTTCTGTTTATCGATAATAGAGATAACACCAAGATAACACTCTTCATCTAGGTATCTAATAGGGACAAGTGATAGAAGTCCAAAAAATCTTTTATTTCCATCAACACTTTTAAATTGAAGTTCAAGGTTATCAACTCTACCAAATCGATTAAATGATGAGCGAATCTTACCTCGCTGTTTATCACCAGTATATATAATATCTACTGTTGAGCCTATGAGAGAGTTGCTGTAATCATTAAACTCCATTGATGCAAATTTATTAATAAACTTTATTCTGCGACTATCCTGTTCAGCAATAATAATTGGTAGAGAGATTGATGTGAGCATATCCTCAATCTGCCTTTTCTCATCTTTTGTCTTATTTTGGAGTTGATATAACACTCGGTTTCGATATAAGAGAACAGCTATCGCTAAGGAGAATATAGCAACAAATTTTATTAGTGTTGAATAGTCAATAGCACCATCATTAAATCTTAGACTCCCTAGGTTATTCATAGCAGTTGTTTTGAACTCATCACCAATTGAGTTGATAACTTTTGCCATAATTGAGAGCAGTATCTTTTCCTCTTTTGTTACACCAACAGAGATATTTGATCTTAGATCGAATTTGCCAGTAATGGCAATAGAGTCAGAGAAGCTATATTTTATCTCATACTCAACAGCAGGTAAGCTACCTATAAAACCATATAGATCATCATCTTCAACAAGCTCTAATCCATCATTGACACTCTCAACTATCTCTATCTCGATATCTGGATACTCTCTTTTTAAGAACTCCTCAATATTGCTATCTCCTAGTATCGCTACTCTTTTTTGAGAGAGTTGAGATAAGTCAGATATATATATCTCTTCACTATCTGTTGCTATCACGACTGGAAATGATATATATGGAGAAGTACAATCTATTGAGTTAGCATAATCTCTATTCTCAAAAACTATTGGAGCAAGTAAGCACTCTCCACTTATAAGTTTTTCAAGACTCTCCTCCCAGCTAAAAGTCTTAATAAGTTTAAAATCAACTCCTAGTCTTGATTCAAATAGAGTTATGTAGTTGTGACTTAATCCGATGTGAGTCTCTCCAAATATCTTCTCATAAGGCATAGAGTTAGGATTAATACAGTATTGAATACTCCTCTTCTGCTGGAGATACTCTATCTCTTTACTGTTGAAAGTGACACTATCAACTCGATGTATCAACTCTTTTGATGGGTGGTCTTTTCCGTTAATAAAACCAAGAAGACGATATATACCCTCTATAACTTCCAGCTTCTTTTGATTGATATCACCTATTGGAGTTTTACTATCTATAATCGCCAACTCTTTTAATTTCTTTGCTTCAAAGAGAAGAGCTTCTCTACTCTTATTTTGAGAGTTGTATTTTTGAAGAATGATCTCGACACTCTCTTCTATATGTTCAAAAGCATACTCCCAACCTTTGATAGTCGCCTGATAAAGATTCTTTACAGTATCTGGATTTTCAAGAATCATCTCTTCAGATGTAAAAAGAATATCCTCATAAAAATCAAACCCATAATCACTTGGTGACCAAGTTTGATATTGAATTCCAAGCTCCTCTAGGTGGTATGGCTCATTAGAGATATAGGCAAAATAGCCATCAATTTCATCATTGATTAAGAGATTGATATCATAGTTGTTTGGGACATTCTTTATTCCAGAGAAGTCTATTCCGTGAGATTGGAGCATAGCACGAATTGCGGAGTAACTTATGTCGGTATATGAGATATTTAGAGTCTTACCCCGAAAGTCATCTATTGTTTTTAAATCGTCTCTCTTTTTTGTGAGAATAGTAGATGGGGTTCTCTGAAAGAAAGCAGTTAAAGCTTTTACCTTTTTACCTCGGGAACGATCAATAAGAAGAGATGAGTAACCAACCCCAAAATCACTTTTTCGAGAGAGTACAGCATCTGCAATAGTTCCGTGATGACTTAAGTTAAACTCCCTAATCTCAACATCAAGACCAGCATCACCATAGTAGCCAAGCTCTTTTGCTATATAGATTCCGGCAAATTCAAACTGATGTTTCCATAAAAGTTGAATAGATGTCTTTTCAAGAGAGAGAAGAGGGATAGTGAAGAAAAGAGTTAATAAGAGGTATATATGCACTATTAACTCTCTATATTGCCAATTACTTAGCGAACTTTTTGTTCATATCTTCTATTTTACGAACAAGCATACCATTGATGTTACCAAAGAGCTTCATAAATGCTTCTGACTGAGTAGGGTCGACCTCCTCTTTAACAATAAAGGAGAGAAGAATAGCCTGTTCAGTTTTTACTTTTACGGTTGCACTTCTTGGTTGATTAGCAATATATGCCATCTCTCCAAAGAAGCTGTTCCTCTTTAGAATAGCAACTTCAACATCGTTAATCACAATCGCAACAGCACCCCCAAGAATAAAGAACATCTCTTTAGTTGTATTATTAACTGTAAAGACTCGCTCTCCCCTCTCCATTCGGAGAAGTTGAATATTTTCAACCACGGCAAGAAGTTCGCCATTTGTCATATTGTCAAAAAGCTCAAACTTATTCTCTAGCTGGACAAGAGTCTGCTGTGCTTTTGTCAGTCGTGATACATCAACATCTTCTTTAACTTTTGTAAATCTCTCTTTTAAGGCTCGATATTTCTCTTCAAAAACAACTCTCTCTTTTCTAACTTCAAGTCTAACAAAGAGTTCATACATCTCTTTTGTCATAATATATAACTCTTGACTCTGCAGTTTAACTGTTAATCGCCCAAGATTTTCTTCAAGAAGTTTAGAGAGAAACTCCTTTGGGGTAGCTAAGAAATCCTTGATGGTTGTTGTTATAGTCTTTAATTTTTTATGTTCGTGTTCCACTTCTATCTCCCCCAGTTATCACTTATAGCTGAAAAGCTTCTCGTAGGTCTAAGCGACCCTCATAAAATGCTTTTCCAACAATAACTCCATTAACTTTTTGCGAACTTATGGCACTCTTAATATCATCAATATCTTTTAAGCCACCACTAGCAATTGTTGGAATTCCACTACTCTCTGCAATAGACTCTGTAAAAGGTATATTTAAACCAGTAAGAGTTCCATCACGACCAATATCTGTACAAATAATCGCTTCAACACCAGCTTTTGCAAACTCCTCTGCAAGTTGAGTTGCCTCCATTTTAGATACATCAGCCCAACCCTCAACAGCTACAAAACCATCGATAGCATCGATTCCAACAGCGATTGGATACTTTTGAGCCATCTCTTTTACAAACTCTGGATTTTTTTGTGCAATTGACCCTAAAATAAGTCTATTGATACCTAAATCGACATAGCTTTTAATGGTCTCTTCGTCTCGAATACCACCACCAAGTTCAATTTTTAAGTTTGTCTTCTCTCGAATCTTTTTAATCTGCTCTAAGTTTTTTGGTTCTCCAGCAAATGCTCCATTGAGATCAACAATATGAAGCCACTCTGCACCCATCTTCTCAAACTCAACAGCAACCTGCCAAGGCTCACTACTATATATTTTTGCACTATCCATTAGACCTTTTGTTAATCTAACCGCCTGACCATCTTTAAGATCAATTGCAGGAATAATATCCATTAAGCCCCCTAAAATAGAAAGTTTAGCCCAATAAAAAATGAGCTAATATCTTTGAAGAGTTCAGCCTCAACATCTGAACCTGTATTTGACTCTTTACTTGCACTATCAAGAACTGATGAGTTTCGATAGACTTGTCGGTAACCAAACTCTACAAATGAGTCATGTTGATTATGAAAAGGGTTAAGAGTTGTTGGAATAATAAGACCAAACTCATAACCTAAATACATATTATATTTGGAAACATACTTATTGTAGTTGCCCTCATTAACCTCTTCAGCAAAGTTGATCTTATCAAAGACTGCTAAACCGTTAATATATAGCTTTAGATCTAACTGATTCCAGAAACCATCACAGACATTATCACAATAGACACAATCTCTTTCGCACTGTGAGAGGTTAAAAATAGGTCCAATACCAAATGACAATAGATCTTCATTGTAACTCTTATTCGTACTCTCTATTGAGAATGTAAAGTGTTGATAATCTGCATAAACATAGACATTATCAGTAACCATACCCGTCTTAAAACCGGCTGAAATAAAGCTGTAATCATCAAGCCCTATTGATATCTTGTCATCTGAAGGCTTACCAAGATTACCTGAGTGAGAGACTAAACCAACGAAATGGTTGTCGAAACTAAAAAGAGGAACAAGTAGAACTGCAATTAAAACGATAAACTTCTTCACATCGAATCCCTAAAATTTAGATAATAATAACTAAATTTAAAATCGTCTATTACTGGTATTTCTTTAATGATTTTTTATGCTATTGAGCCACTCGCGACTCTCTCTCCGAATCTCTTTTTGAGTACTACTCTCTTGAAGATAGAGTATTATATCATCTACCCACAGAGCTACATCTATTCGACCTATATATTTATAGCTATCTTCAATATCTCCGCACCTCGTAGCCAGATCTTTTAGATACTCTATATTTTCGCTTTTTAGATATGCTATCTGAAAAACTAACTCTGTAAATAGGTATTGAAAGTTTGTTGGTTGAAATAGTTGAGCAGTTTGAAGAAGTTTAACAGCTAAATCACCTCGCTCCTCTATTGAAGCTAGATATGTTGATGAGTAGATAACCGCTATCTCAAAAGTTGAGTCAAGGGTTATTAAGTTATGATAAACAGTAAAAAATTCATCTATATCTACCTCATCTTTTCTACTCATCTCATCTATTCTGTTTGAGATTAACCACATCTTATCTGCCAAAAGATGGTAAAAAGTTGGTGATGACACTCTTAAGAATATTGGTTCTGAGAAGAGAAGGGAGTGACTCTCCCTCTTCTGAGGCTCTTCAATACTGAAGACATTTAATATAAACAGAGTTAGCAACAGTATATATAACCACTCAATTTTACGACTTTTAAAAAGCAAAATCTCCCTGCTCCCTCAACTTCTCTAACATATCATTCGCTTTCTCATTTCCAGCAAGAGATGCTTGACGAAGATATTGAAGTGCCAAATCGCTATTCTGTTCAACACCAAGACCACCGTCATAGCAGAATCCAAGATTATACATTGCACTGCTATTTCCAGCATCAGCAGATCTTTTAAATAGATGAACAGCTTTTTCATAACTTTGCTCAACACCTAAACCATCTCTATATAGAACACCAAGATTATTAAATGCCTCTATATTTCCCCGCTTTGCCGCCTCTTCATACCAGAATGCTGCTTCAGAGTAGTTCTGATCGCAACCAGTTCCAAGCTCCAACATATATGCTGTCTCAAATTGAGCATGGGGAACTTCCAAAATTGCAGACTTTAGAAATAGTTGAAAAGCTGTATGGTCATCTTTAAAGACTCCAGCTCCATTTGAGTAGAGAACTCCGAGATTGAAAAGGGCAACAGGGTATTCACTTTTTACTGCTTCCTCATACCAGAGACGAGCCTTTTCATAACTCTGTTCAACACCCTCACCATTTTGATAGAGGTAGCCAACACTTGTTTGAGCTTTTGGATCGCCACTCTTAGCTAAACCTAAATAGATCTCAAATGCATCTGCAAACTTACCAGATGAGTAGAGGGTTTCAGCTTTTTGATGCTCTTCAGTTATATTCAATATATATCCTTTATAGACAGTAGTTTCTATAAGAATATTAACATCTGAAACTGAAAATTTTTGACTTTTGCAAAGTTTAAAATTGTTTAAGCTTTTTTTAAGGTACTTGCCTCTATAATTCCGCTCGTGATTGAAACACAGCATTCAAAAAGTTCAATCATTGATGTCCTGTTAGCTCAGCCGGTAGAGCATTTCCCTTTTAAGGAAGTGGCCGTTGGTTCGAATCCAACACAGGACACCATGTAGGTTTCAGTAGACCCTTTCGTCTAGCCTGGCCAAGGACATTACCTTTTCAAGGTAAGAACAGGGGTTCAAATCCCTTAGGGGTCGCCATAAAAAGAGACTCTAAAAAAGTGGTCGATTAGCTCAGTTGGTAGAGCGCTACCCTTACAAGGTAGATGTCACTAGTTCGAGTCTAGTATCGACCACCACTCATTTATCAGGGTGCGGCGGTAGTTTAGTTGGTTAGAATGCTGGCCTGTCACGCCGGAGGTCGCGGGTTCGAGTCCCGTCCGCCGCGCCATTCCTTTAAAACTTCTTTTCAAAATCGGAATTTCAAATACTATGTCAAATTTAGATTCAAACAACGGTAGATTTCCAGATGATTGGTTTCAACATCTAAAAGAGTCTATTCAAAGTGATAACTTCAAGCAACTTCGTCAATTTATATCAGAAGAGAGAAAAAGTTTTAATATATTTCCCCCCCAGAGAGATATATTTCGAGCTTTTATTGATACCCCTTTTGATAAAGTTAGGGTTGTGATTCTTGGTCAAGATCCATATCATCGATTAGGACAAGCCCACGGTTTAGCCTTCTCAGTTAAAAAGGGAGTTCCAATCCCCCCATCTCTTCAAAATATATTTACTGAGCTATATAATGATATGAAGATTGAACGACCTCAAGATGGTGATTTAAGCAGTTGGGCTAAAAAAGGTGTTTTTCTTCTCAATACAGTTTTAACTGTTCGTGAGAGTCAAGCCAACTCACATCGAGGAAAGGGTTGGGAGCAATTTACAGATGAGGTAATTCGTAAGATCTCTCAAAAGAAGAGTGGTGTTGTATTTATTTTATGGGGCAAACCAGCTGGAGAGAAGAGAAAATTAATTGATAGCTCAAAACATCTCATTATTGAAGCACCTCATCCATCACCCCTATCTGCATATCGAGGATTCTTTGGCTCAGCTCCATTTTCTCAGACAAACGGCTATCTCAAAAAACAGGGATATGGCTCTATTAACTGGAGAGTTGATTAACTCTTTTAAGCTATAATCTTTTAAGAAAAATTGGAAAGGAAAGGTGGTTTTCTCTTCACCGAAATAGATAATGATAGATTTAAACTCCATAGATTGGGATAAAGTTGATAATCTCCTCCCTGTTGTTGTTCAAGATAGCAGTAGTTTAGAGGTGCTAATGGTTGCTTATATGAATCGAGAAGCTTTGGAGCTATCCCTCTCAACTGGATATGCTCATTACTTCTCTAGAACAAAAGGGCGAATCTGGAAAAAGGGTGAAAGTAGTAACCATACACAAGAGATAGTAGATGCCTTAATTGATTGTGATAGTGATACTCTTCTTATAAAAGTTGTGCAAGAGGGTGTAGCTTGTCACACTGGACGAAAATCTTGCTTTTTCACATCAATCAAGAGTGGAGATGAGGTTTTATCTGTCGAGAAAGATATGAGTGAAACATATTCACCTGTTGATCAACTCTTTCATACAATTATGGAGAGAAAACGAGATGGTGATGGCTCTAAATCATATACAGCTAAACTTCTTCAAGGTGGAAGTAATAAAATTCTGAAAAAAGTGCTTGAAGAGGCTGGAGAGTTTGCACTTGCTGTTAAAGATAGAGATGAACCAGAGATTATATATGAGGCAACAGATCTTCTATATCACTCTCTTGTTGCTTTAGCACACTCAGATGTTAATCCAGACAAAATTAGAGAAGAGCTAAAAAGACGATTTGGAATTGGTGGCTTAGAAGAGAAGGCATCGCGAAATGGATAAAGATGTAGCTCTGGAAAAAGTTGAGTCTGCTCGAGAAGGGATAATAGAGTTTCTTAAGACCCTTCACCAATATGATATATACTCATCTTACCTTTTGGGTGGTATCGCTTTTTCTCTTATTCTTTTAACAATACTCTTAAGAAATAACCAGACTCTAGCTGGTCTCTCTCTTCTTGGCTTTCTGATGACTCTTTTTATTGGTCCATTTGTAAATTATCTCTTTATTCATAATCATCTCTATGGTACAGATTATAAGATTACATATATTAAACAGATGAAGTTTGCTAATGTAATGGTCGTTAAGGGTGAGATGACAAATAGCGGACAAGAGCGAATTGATGAGTGTAAGCTTCATGCATTTGTGATGCCACCACAAAATGGTTTTCTGAAGAATCTTCAAGTTCTCTATGCAGTTAAACCTATTCAACGGAGAACTTTTACTATTGAAAATAGTTTTGAGCCACAAGCAACAACAGAGTTTAAGATGAAATTTACAGGCTTTAAATATAGCAGAGAGATTAACTCTTCAGACATATATATTTATCGTCAATGTTACAACAAAGAGCTAGGGTTACCAGTGGAAGAGTGGTTAAAGAGTGAAGAGAAGAAAGCTGAATAGCTATTTCTAGAAAAGAGTTTTCGCTACACTTTGATTAAGATTTAAAAATTAACAACTCAATAAGGAGAGGCACTTATATCTCTATAAATTACATATAAGATGAAGTGCCAAAGTAGTTTGATGAAAAATAGTATTAAACAGATTTTAGAAGATAGATTCAATAGAGAAATTGTTCTTGAACGACCTAGAAGTAAAGAGTTTGGGCACTTTGCAACACCAGTTGCATTCTCTATGGCAAAAGAGCTACGAAAATCACCAATGGTTATTGCTGAAGATTTAGCTAAAGAGCTTGATGGAGTCCCACAATTTGCAAAAGTTGAACCTGTCAAAGGGTATATTAACCTCCACTTAAGTGAAGAGTTTTTAAATAGTCATGCTGATGAGGCTCTTCTGTCAGAAGATAATTTTGGAAGAGGAGACAAAAACGAAAGAGTTCTTCTTGAGTTTGTTAGTGCAAATCCAACAGGACCTCTTCATATTGGACATGCAAGAGGTGCAATCTATGGAGATACTCTTCTAAGACTTGGAAGACATCTTGGCTATAAAATAGATGCAGAGTACTATATTAATGATGCTGGTCGTCAAATAGATCTTTTAGGTCTTTCTCTCTATTATGCTGGTAGTGTTCATATAGTTGGTAGGTATATGGCTGAACCAGAGGAGTACTATCGAGGTGACTATATTATTGATTTAGCAAAAGAGGCTCATAGTGAGTTGAGTGATGATATCTTCTCTGAAAAAGATAGAGAAGATAATATATCAAAACTCTCCTCTTGGGGGAAAGAGATGATGATGGAGGAGATTAAGTCAAACCTCTTTAAAGTTGGAATTGAGTTTGACCTATTTGTCTCTGAAAAGTCTCTCTATACAAAATGGAATGACTCCCTCAAAGAGCTGAAAAAACTTGGTGGAATATTTGAACAAGATGATAAACTCTGGTTAAAATCAACCGAACACGGTGATGAGAAAGATAGAGTTGTTGTTCGTGAGAATGGAGTACCAACATATCTAGCTGGAGATATCATTTACCATCACAATAAATTCGAGAGAGATTATGATAAGTATATAAATATCTGGGGGGCTGACCATCATGGGTATATTAAACGAGTTGAATCAGCTATTGAGTTCTTAGGTTATAGCTCTCAAAGATTAGAAGTTCTATTGACTCAGATGGTCTCCCTCCTAAAGAATGGACAACCATATAAAATGAGTAAAAGAGCTGGGAATTTTATCTTAATGAGAGATGTGGTTGAAGAGGTTGGTTCTGATGCAATTCGATTTACATTTGCTTCAAAAAGACCAGATATCTCGTTAGAGTTCGATCTTTCAGATTTAACTAAAGAGGATAGTTCAAACCCAATTTACTATATAAATTATGCTCATGCAAGAATCCACTCGCTTCTATCAAAGAGTAGTTTTTCTCAATCTGAGATTATGCAGAGCAGAATAGCAGATATTGACTTAGAGCAAAAAGAGTTACTCTTTAATGCACTTCGGTTACCAGAGGTGATAGAGGAGGCATTCAACCATAGAGAGACTCAAAAATTGACGGAGTATCTACACTCATTAGCTTCTAGCTATCACAGTTTTTATAACAACACACCTGTGGTTGGTGTTGAGAATGAGAAGTCTCTATTAAAACTATCGCTCGTTGTGGCAAATAGCATTAAGACCGCTCTTAAAATTATGGGAATCGAAGCTAAAAATAGAATGTAGCTTAATCTGCTGAAGAAGGACAATTAACTATATTTATTTATGTGTTTGCCGATTTATAATTAAATACTTTAATTTTAAGGGGTTTCAAATGAGACTAAAAAGTGGTTTAATTGCTCTATCTTCAGCAACTCTTATCGCTCTATCAGGGTGTGGCGGTTCTTCAGCTCCAGCAGCTGCTACTCCAGTAGCATCAGCTCCTGCTGTTGATCCAAATGTATGTATGGAAGGTACTATTCCTGCACCAGATTGGATGTGTGATCCGTTTGTTGATGGTGGTTTAGCTGCTGTTGGTTCAGCTCCTGTAAATCCTCTTGGAAAAAGTTTCCAACAGACAGAAGCTATGGCAAATGCAAGAGATGCCCTCGCTAGAGAGCTTGGAACAAAAGTTAAAAATATGTTTAAACAGTTTGCACAATCAACAGGTGTTGGTGAAAACCAATCAGTTGAGAAAGTTGCAACAAATGTATCTAAGCAGATCTCAAGCCAAAACATTGAGGGTGCAAGACAGAGAGGTCGATGGATTAATCCTGAAGACAAGACTCTATATATCCATGTTGTAATGGATCCAACTTATGTAGCATCTTTCAAAGAAGAAGCTAAAAAAGTTGTTAAAACTTCACTTAAAAATGATGAAGCTCTATATCAACAATTCCTAGCTAAAAGAGCTATGGATGAGCTTGATGCAGAGATTGATAAAGAGTTAAAGTAACTCTCACCTTTTTAGCATAGGCTAAAAACTCTTCGCAGGGTCGAGTCTGACCCTGCAATCTACTTCAAAATGGAAATTTTATGCAAAAATTAAAACTTCTCCTGTCTATTACAATTTTTTCTGGAATATTTTTATCTGGCTGTTCTTGGTTTGGAGCTAATTGCGAACCTGTAAGAGAGATTCCATACTCTGAAAGAGTTGATAGGTATGGAACACCTCTCTGGGTTAATAATCCGCAAAATCACCCTGCTGTCAAGGGGACAGACAAACCTTTTGCAGTTGGTTCAGCAGAAAAGAATGTTAGAGGAAAGAGTGAGAAGAGGCTTAAAGCAACAACTTTAGCAATTGATATGATTGCTAGACAGATGGGTGTAAAAGTTGATAATACAGTCGAG
>JAMJTX010000082.1 GCA_024281215.1 Candidatus Thiovulum karukerense
TCATTTGATAGATGTCTATATACATTAGGAAAATACCCAATATCAGCTATATTAATTGAGAGAATCGATATAACAACTATTGACCAGATCTGAATCACTATCTTTCTCCATCTTCTTAAATATAGAAGAGGCAAAATAAAAGGGAGTGAAAAAGTTAAAAGAGTTATCAAATCGACTCTAACTCCCATTATCATTGATTGCATAATAGTTGAAGTAGAGAGCTGAGAGAAGTAATCAAAGTTTAGAAAGAGTAAGAGACCTCTCTCGAGAGTCATTGTAAAAAGAGCTAATATAATGAGTAGAAATATCTGCCCACTTTTAGATGAGTATATATATCGATTTATCAATTGAGTTTAACCTTAAAGCAACTTAATATTTTTTCGTTAGAATTATATGAAAATATAGTGGTTAGGTAGTTTAGTTGAGTTTTATAGATCAGGGCAAGTTAAAGCTTTTACATATTTATACGAGGGTTTGATGAAGTATATTCTTATTATGGAAGATAGTAGGGCTACTGCTCAAACCATCGCAAAAATGGCACAAGAACTCTTTCCATCTTTTCAGATTGATATAGCCTCTTCGGAGAGAGAAGCAAAAGAGTATGTTCTTAAGAAAGAGAAAGAGATATTTATTGTATTTGCTGATCTTCACTTACCTGACACAACTGAAGTTGGTGAGATTATAGATTTCCTCCGAAAGTATAAAGTTAGAACAATTATCCTAACAAGCTCTGAAGACCTATCGCTACGAGAGAAGATATCTAATAAACTCAATGTTATCGACTATGTCATTAAAGATAATCTAACCAATATCCAATATGTAACCCAGTTAGCTCAATGGGTCTATAAAAATTTTATGGCTGATCGTGAAGCGATAGTTGTTGATGATGCAAAACTTCAAAGAAAGGTATCTCAAGCTATATTGACAATTCTAGGATTCAAGACTTGGGAGGCAGTGAATGGCAAAGAGGCTTTTGAGATGATACAGGAGAATGATAATATTAATCTTGTAGTTACAGATCTTGAGATGCCAGAACTGAATGGAGTTGAGCTAACATCTCTTCTTCGTCGTAGAGTTCATCGTCCTCTGGTAATTATCGGTGTAACAGCAAGTAAAGACCAACTTGAAGTTATTAAATTCTTAAAGTATGGTGCAAACGACTATATTACCAAGCCTTTCTCAAAAGAGGAGTTTATTAATAGAGTTCGTAAAGATATGATTGTTCTTGAACAGACAGCAGATCTAAATAAGCGAATTCAGATTATTATGAAACAGAAAGCTGAGATTGAGAAACTTGCGACAACAGATAGTCTTACTCAGCTCTATAATAGATTTAAGTTTAACTCTATTCTTGAAGAGCAGATTAAAGAGAGTGCTGAAAGTGGTAACACATTTGCATTTATTATTTTTGATATCGATAAATTTAAGAGTATAAATGATGGATATGGTCACGATATCGGAGATTATGTTCTTCAAGAATTACCAAAAGTTATTAAAACAAAGTTGCGAGAAAATGATGTTTTTGCTAGATGGGGTGGAGAGGAGTTTGTTCTGCTTCTTCCAAAAACTGGTATTGCCGGTGGAGTGGGTATCGCGGAGAAGATAAGAAGAGCTGTGGAGGGTTACCCATTTCAACATGTCAATAGAGTAACAATAAGCTTAGGGGTCTCCAGATATAATAGAGAAGACAATGCAGAGAAGATACTTAAACGAGCAGACTCTCTTCTCTACAAAGCAAAAAATGGGGGTCGTAACCGAGTTGAATATAGCTAGATAGAGCCACTGTAATGGATTCTATTTATTAACCTAAACTTCTTAATTAACCAGCCGAGCATCTGATGGACATCTTCTGCTAATCTATTCTGAAAAAAGAATGCTCCCCTTGTAACTTCATGGTTTAAACCTAAGTGGGCTTTAATAACTTGTAGTTCAGCTAAAATAATCTGACTGATCTCAAATACATCACTTGGAGATGCACTATCTCTCATAAATGGTGTAATATCAACTGTATCTATTGCTGAGTGAATCTGAAAATTTCTTATCTCTTTCATCAACTTAATAGCCCTCTGAAAACTCTCATAAGGGGTAGCTCCAATAACTTTCTTTGGAGGTGTTGTTTTGTCTTGAATTTTTAGATGCCTAAGGATTATATTTATATCTTCGTTTATTCTAATAACTTCTCCAAAAACATAAGATGGTGTAAATTCTGAACCATTAATTAGGTCAAGATGTCTTGATATAGTTGATAAAAGATTATAGACATCTTTCGGCTCTTTATCTTTAACAGCTGATAAGTTCTGTTCCACCTCTTCTGAAATACCAATATGAAATTTAATAATCTGAACTTCTGTAAATAGTCTCTTGATCTGTTCATATGTTAGTATAGGCTCAAGAGATGCTGTTGGTTCAATATTTACTGGCTCAACAATTGGTAGTTGAAGTTTTCTTCGCAAAATATTTAACTTTACAAATATCTCATAACTTTTTTGCCAAGCATGACGAGGTGCAACTCTCCCCTTTATATATCTACTCTTAACCTCTGTTGATATATGAAAGTGTTTTTTGATTGACTCTATTTCACCTTTTACTTTGAGAGCCTCTATATATACTTGAGTTGGAGTCACATCTGCTCCAGATAGTTCTGTAAATAGAATCATTAAAAAAATTGCTAATATTTTGATACTTTTCAACTTAAACCTCTTTTGTAAATAATTTAAATTGTAGCAAACAATATCTCCATTTAACTATGAAAGCAGATAACTAATAGAGTTAAGATAACTTCTACTATCTAGCTCCCTATCTTTTCGATATGCCATATCAAAAGCTGTTCCGTGTCCGACAGAGACCCTCTGAATAGGGAGGTTAAGAGATATGTTAATCACTTCGTGGAAATAGAGAGCTTTAAGAGGTGCAAGTCCTTGGTCGTGATACATCGCAACATATAGGTTATATCTGTCTCTCATATGTGGAGTAAATGCTACATCTGGCACAAGAGGTTGTGAGAATATATCTCTACCTATTTCACCGTTAATCTTCTCAACCCCTTTTTTTATTGAGACCTCATCGTAACCTAATACACCATTATCACCGGCATGAGGATTAAGTCCTAAAACTCCAACTCTATCCATATTGGGAATCTCTCTATATAGATTTTTGAAAAATTGATATAGTCTCTCTTCAGAGATCATTGAGGGAACATCACCATATGGGATATGTTCAGTAAATAGAGCAACAAACATCTCTGGAACACCCATTAGCATAATTGCATCACGGTCAAAAATATCTCGAAGAGCATCTGTATGACCTTTATACTCAACACCCGCAAGACTCCAGCTCTCTTTATTTATGGGAAGAGTTACAATAGCATCAGCTTTACCATCTTTTACCAGATTAACTCCTGAGATAAATGAGTTGTATGAGTAGAGACCACTCTCTCTTGAGACCTCTCCCGCAACTATCTGGAACTCCTCTCCAACCCCTTCAACAGTTTGGAAATCCTCAGGAACATCAACCTCTAAAAGTTTAGCTCCTTGCTTAACCATCTCCATATCAACCATATAGATTGGTTGAATACTCTTTGAAATCTCTCTATGGTTTTTTAGAGCTAACTCTAAACCGATTCCATTGAGATCCCCAATTGATATTGCAACTCTCTTCACAACAGCACCTTTTAATCCAATTGAAAAAGTCGTAATTTTGCACTTCGACTACGACGATTTTCTCTCTCTTCCTCTTTTGAAGCAACAATCGGTTTTTTAGTAAGATTTTTTCCAAGTTGATGGTTATCACCACACTTACATTGAAAAGCTTCTGGAGGACAGACACAGCTTGTTGTCCAATCCTTAAAGATTCTCTTAACTACTCTATCTTCAAGGGAGTGGAATGAGATAATGCCTATCTTTGCACCTTTTAGCTCTTTAGCTCTATCTAATAAGTTCTCAAGTTCATCTAACTCTCCATTGACCTCTATTCTTATAGCTTGAAAGAGTTGAGTAGCGGGATGAACTCCACCACCTTTTCGTCTCTCAATCTTGCTCATCATCTCAGCTAACTCTCGACCACTAGATATGGGGCGACGATTAACAATCTCACGAGCAACCTTTTTGGAGTTTCTCATCTCTCCGTAATCTCTAAGAACTCTATCAAGTTCATATTCTGAATAGCTATTAATTACCCTTTCAGCAGTTAGCTCTGAACTCTGATCCATTCTCATATCAAGATTGTCAGAGTCAAAACTAAACCCTCTATCGAGCTGATCAAGTTGAAGTGATGAGACTCCAATATCAGCAAGAACTCCTAAAATAGGCTTATCTTTATGGTTTTCAATAATTTCACCTATCATCTCTGAGAACCTACCATGGTAGAGGGTAACTCTATCTCCAAACTCTTTTAATCTCTCTTTTGAAAAGTTGATAGCTGTAATATCTCTATCGATTCCGATGAGGTGGATATTTGGGGAGCTTTCTAAGATAGCTGATGAGTGTCCGCCATATCCGAGAGTGGCATCGATAAAATAACCATCTCCTTCTGTGGCAAAGGCATCTATAACTTCATTAAGTAGAACAGGTTTATGTGGTATTTCCATTATAATTTAACTCTTGTTTTATTAAAGATTATAGCTTAATAGCAATCTATTTTAGAGAACCTATGCTTTCAGCTATAATTTTTATATAAAAGTTTTTCTGGGGTTTATGAGTTTCATACTCCTCTTCAGTGATAAAGACTACAAAGGGACATTCAAGTTTCATGATGGAAAATATAGAGAGTGTAATTGATGCTATATCTACGGATAGAGGTATAGATAAAGAGAGAGTTGAGTTAGCTTTAAGGTTAGCTTTTATCAAGACAGGAAAAGATGTTATTAACTGGAGATCTAAGTTTGATGTAGATTTTTCAAGTGGTGAGGCAAATCTATATGAGATTTTAACTGTTGTTGGAAATGGCTATCGCTACAATGCAAAAGATGCTAAGAATCGAGTAGAGGGTGCAATTCGACTTAATGAGGCGATTGAGAAGTTTGAAGATAGTGAACTTCAAGTTGGTGATGAGATTAAGATTCCTCATGATTTAAGTAAATTCGGTAGATATGGAGCTGATGCTTTATCTAAAAATATTGAGCGACAGATTGACGAGTTTAAAGGCAACTCCCTCTACTTCAGATATAAAAATAGAATTGGGGAGAAGATACAGGCGAAAGTTGTTCATGTTGATAGTGACGAAACAACTATTTTAGATATTAATGACGAAGATGTAAAAGCTGTTATCAAAAGACGAGACAGAATCAAGGGTGAAAAATATCAAGTCGGTGAGTGGATCTCTGCTGTTATTAAATATATCAAAATCGATAAAGAGGTAAATAAACTTACTGTTGAGCTATCAAGAACAAATATAAAATATCTTGAATCTCTCTTTCACCTTGCTGTTCCAGAGATTAAAGATGGTCTAGTCAATCTAAATGCAATAGCAAGAATTCCGGGAGACAGAGCAAAGATAGCTGTTAGTAGTAATAATCCAAAAGTTGATCCTATCTCTGCTGTTATTGGAGCAAAAGGTAGTCGAGTCAATTCTGTATCTTCTGAAGTGAAGAATGAGGTTATAGACTGTGTCAATTACAGCCCTATTCCAGAGGTCTTTATTAAAAATAGTCTCTCTCCTGCAACTGTTGAGAATATTAAACTGACAATAGAAGAAGATGAAGAGGGTGCTCCTATTCAGGTTGCCTATGTCAATATTGACAAAACAGAGAGAGGTAAAGCTATTGGTCGAGGTGGTGTAAATCTACGACTTGCGAGAATGCTAACTGGTTATGATATTCGACTATTAACAGTTGGAGATGATGACAATACCCCTGAAAAGAGTGCATCTGCTGATGAGGTTCTTGGAGCTCTCTTCAAGTAGAGGATAAGTTTATAGAGTATGAGACTAGAAGAGTATTTAAAAAGAGTTCAGGTAAAGATCTCTGAATGGATTGACGAGCTACAAGAGGAGTATATTACAGAGACATTTAGTAAAATAGAGTCTGGTAAGATGGTTAGAAGCCAACTGATGTTTTATATTGCAAAAGATAGAGCTGAAGAAGTTATAAATCTATCGTCTATTATAGAGTTAATCCACCTAGCAAGTCTTCTCCATGATGATGTTATTGATGATGCTGAGACAAGAAGAGGCAAACCATCTGTCTTTGCAACTGAAGGCAGTAAAGTGGCAATAATGCTTGGCGATATCCTCTACTCAAAAGCATTTGTTGAGTTAAGTCAATATGAGCCAAAGATCATAGGCTATATCGCTGGAGCAGTAACTAAACTCTCAATTGGAGAGATGGTTGATGTAAATCTATCACATCATTTTAATAGCAATAGAGAGTTATATCTTCAGATGATCTATAACAAGACAGCATCTCTTATTGAGATTGCCTGTCGAGTATCAGCCATTACAACTCAACAAGATGAAGAGACTTTTGGAGAGTATGGACGAGGTTTAGGAATCGCTTTCCAAGTTATTGATGATATTTTAGATATCACTCAGACATCAGAACAACTTGGAAAACCAGCAATGAGCGACTTTCTTGAGGGTAAAACAACTCTACCATATATCTCTCTATATAACTATCTTGATAGCGATGGTAAAAATAAGTTAATTTCACTTCATAAAAAAGAGCTAAATAGCGATGATGAGAGATGGTTACTTCAGAAGTTCAATGAGAGCAGAGCTATTGAAGAGGCTTACTACTTTGCAAAAGAAGAGTCTTTAAAGGCTTTAAAATTGATACCAGAAGATGCTACTGAGTTGAGAGGTATAGTTGATAAATTAATGCAAAGGAGTAGTTAATGGAGTATATCTTACTTAGCTTCTCCCACAAAAATACAAATATTGTCGATAGAGATGCTATCTCATTTCAAGATGATGAAAAACTTGAGCGGTTTATGAATCGTGCAAAATCATATCTTACAGAGATCATGGTTTTAAACACCTGCAATCGAGTTGAGTTTTTTGCCACAACATCAGGGGTTGATAAGAGCATCAACAACCTACTTCATGACATCTCCCAATATTCACATATTGAGTTTTTAAAGCTTCATGATATGGTAGAGGTCTTTAAAAGAGAGAGTGCTATCTATCATCTATTCTCTGTTGTCTCATCTCTTGAAAGTCTTGTTGTTGGTGAGACTCAGATTGTTGGACAGATGAAAGATGCTTTTCGTTTTGCTTTTAATAACGGTTTTGCTGGACAGAAGATTTCAAGAGCTATCCACTATGGATTTAAATGTTCTGCACAAGTAAGGCAAGATACAGCTATATCAAAGAAAAAAGTCTCAATTGCAAGTGTTGCTGTCTCGAAAGCCGAATCTCTTGTTACATCTCTTAAAGATATTGAAGCTCTTGTTATAGGTTCAGGCGAGATGAGTCGTCTTGTCACACAATACATCACCTCAAAAGGTGGAAAAGTTACTATTCTAAATCGAACACGAAGCAAAGCTGAAGATATAGCTAATGAAGTTGGAGATGTTCAAGTTGAAGATTTTGAAAAGCTTGGGGGGTTAATAAATCAAAAGCCTCTACTATTTACAGCAACATCATCAGAAGAGCCTATTATTACATCAGCAATGGTTGAAGATAGAGACTTCCAAAGATACTGGTTTGACCTTGCAGTTCCAAAAGATATCACTGAGACTCCACTCTCATCTATTAAGATATTTAGAATCGATGACCTTCAGGAGGCTGTTGATAGAAATATAGATGAGCGGAGAGAGGAGATAGTCGCTTCACACAGAATTGTAGGAGAGGCGACAAATAACTTTTACCAGTGGATTAATACTTTATCGATTGAACCACTCATTAAGAATATATATCTCAAGGCTCAAGAGTCTATTGAGAGTGAGATTGAGAGAGCAGTCCTAAAAGGGTATGTTTCAGATGAGAGTCGCCAGAGTGTTGAGAAGATTGCTCAACAATCTATTAAAAAATTTCTTCACGGTATGAGCAAAAACCTTAAAAAAGTCTCCCACGACAGTAGTGCTGATATGATAATAGAATCTGTAAATTACCTATTTAATTTTAAAGAGGATAAGAAAAAAGAGGTTCGGAATAGCTATAAGTGTGAATATACTGTTAGTGATGGAAAAAATATAATTGGACTACCAGACAAAAGTTGAGATACTCCCCATAGCTAAAGCTAGGGGATTCTGCTTCAACGAGAATAGCCTATAAATAGGTCTTACACTCTCTCCACAAGAGTTGATGCCCCAACTCAATTTTTACCCGAGATTTTACCCTTCGCGATATAATTAACAACAGAATTCTACTTAAAATTATTCATGTGGAAAGATAGGGGCTTTACGGCTTGTTTTGGTAAAAAGGAGAAGTAGTGTCAGAAGAGAAAAAACCAAAATATACCCATCTCCATTTTCATACGGAGTATTCACTCCTTGATGGTGCAAATAAGATTAAGAGTGTAGCTAAGCGAGTAAAAGAGCTAGGAATGGATGCTGTGGCGATGACAGACCACGGAAATATGTTTGGAGCTATTGACTTCTATCAGACAATGCAAGGGGCAGGAATAAAGCCTATTATCGGAATTGAGGCTTATGTTCATAACCATAGTGAGCTTCAAGTTCATAAAGATATTGAACAGGATTTAAGACAGAGTTTTCATGTATGTCTATATGCCAAAGATATGACAGGTTATAAAAATCTGATGTATCTATCATCAATGGCTTTTATTGATGGATTCTACCGAAATGCAAGAATATCAAAGAAGATTCTAAAAGAGCATTCTGAGGGTCTAATCTGTACATCTGCCTGTTTGGCTGGTGAGGTAAATTTCCATCTAAATCAATCTAGTAGAAATAAAGGACGGGGTTCAAAAGGGTATGAGAAAGCAAAAGAGGTAGCTCTCGATTATAGAGAGGCTTTTGGAGATGATTTCTATCTTGAGATTATGAGACACGGGATTGACCATCAAGAGAATATCGATAGTGATTTGATACGACTTTCTGGGGAGACTGGAATTCCACTTGTCGCAACCAACGATACCCACTACACTTTTGAAGATGATTCTGAGGCTCATGAGGTGTTTATGTGTATTGGAACAGGTGCAAACTGGAATGATGAGAATCGAATGAGACACTCAGTCCATGAGTTCTATATTAAATCACCAGAAGAGATGGAAATGCTCTTTGCTGATATTCCTGAAGCTCTTGAAAATACAAATCTTATCGCTGATAAGTGTAATCTCGATTTAAAGTTAGGTGACCCAACTCCACCAAACTTTAAATTTACCCTTGAATACTCAGAGGAGGATAGCTTAACTCTACCATCTGAAGAGAGATTCTCATTTGATAATGATGATATTCTATTTGACCATAAGTGTCGAGAGGGTCTAAAAGAGAGGCTTCAAATTGTTCCAGAGTCTAAACATCAACGATATTGGGATCGACTTGAACACGAGATAAATACTATTAGAAATATGAAGTTCTCAGGGTATATGCTAATTGTTTGGGATTTTGTTCGAGCATCAGGTGAAATGGATATTCCAGTTGGCCCTGGAAGGGGCTGTTTAACAAAAGAGGCTCAAGTCTATACATCACCTCATCAGAACCTTAATAGTATAGAAATTAAGAGTGTCGCTGACATTCAAAAAGGTGATTTTGTTATATCGCACACAAACTCTCTTAAAGAGGTTACCGAAACTTTTAAGTATGATATTGAAGAGGAGCTTTATAGAGTCGAAACATTCTATGGAGACTTTGTAAATCCAATAACTCTAACTGGTGACCATAAAATCTATCTTGGAAACGGAGAGTGGAAAGAGGCAAAAGATATAACTTCACAAGATTGGCTATATCTACCAATAGTGAAATCTGAGTTGCAACTTGATATAAAGCAATTTGAAGAGTATAGAGTTTCTGATAATCATTCAACATATCAATTTAATGAGTTGAGTGAAGCTTATAGAGTTAGAATAGCTCTTTTTCAAAATGGAATTCCCTCAACTCTACAATATGATTCAAAATTTAATCTGTATAAAATAGAGTTAGGAGATAATAAAAATGTCTATCAAATCTTTGATGACCATATCAAACTAAAAGTTAGAAAGGTTGAGAAACTAGAGAAACAAGAAACATCTGTTTATGACTTTACAGTAGAAGATGACCACTCATATACAACAACAAATTACACCGTTCATAACTCGGCAGCAGGATCGCTTGTTGCTTTTGTTCTAAAAATTACAGATATTGACCCTATGAAGTATGATCTACTTTTTGAGCGATTTCTAAATCCTGAGCGGGTCTCAATGCCAGATATTGATATGGACTTTGCTCAGAATCGTCGAAAAGATATTATTAAGTATGTTCAAGAGAAGTATGGAAAAGAGAATGTTGCTCAAGTTATAACCTTTAACTCTCTTCTTGCAAAAGGGGTTTTAAGAGATGTTGCAAGGGTCTTTGAAGTTCCATATAAAGAGTCAAATGATTTTGCAAAACTGATTCCAAATGAGTTGGGGATAACTCTTGCAAAAGCTTTTGATATGGAGCCAAAGATAGGTGAGTTGATTGGAGCTGATGCTAGACTTAGAAAAGTTTGGGATATATCCTTAGCACTTGAGGGGCTGAAACGAAATACAGGAGTTCATGCCGCTGGATTGGTTATCAGCAACGAAGCTCTTTGGAATAAGACACCTATCTATGTGAGTAGCAAAGATGAGGATAAGAACTTTATCACTCAATACTCTCTTAACTTTCTTGAAGATGTTGATCTAATTAAATTTGACTTCCTCGGTCTAAAAACTCTTGATGTTATCTATGGGGCTGTTCAACTTATCAAGGAGCATAAAGGGGTTAATATCGATTGGCACCAGATAGATGTTGATGATAAAAAAGTTTATGAGACTATGTCCACTGGAAAGACAATCGGAATGTTCCAGATAGAGAGTTCTGGAATGCAGGACTTAAACCGACGAATGAAACCATCGAACTTTGAAGATGTAATTGCACTCATTGCCCTCTATCGACCTGGACCGATGGACTCAGGAATGTTAGATGACTTTGTTGAGAGAAAGCATGGTCGAACAAAAATCTCATACCCTTTTGAGGGGAAAGAGTTTCCAGAACAGTTGAAAGAGATTCTTGACCCAACTTATGGAGTTATTGTCTATCAGGAACAGGTTATGCAGATTGTTCAGAAAATTGGTGGGTTCTCTCTTGGAAAAGCTGATGTTGTTCGTCGAGCGATGGGTAAAAAGAAGATTGACTTAATGAAAGAGTATAAATCTCAATTTGCTGATGGTGCTGAAGAGCAGGGACTTGACCGAAAGATAGCTGAAGAGCTGTTTGACCTCATCGAGAAGTTTGCGGGATACGGTTTTAATAAATCTCACTCAGCAGCCTATGCGATGATCACATTTCAGACGGCATATCTTAAGACATACTATCCAGCAGAGTTTATGGCATCTCTTCTCTCAACCGAAATTGATAATATGAATAAGATTGCCCTCTATGTCAATGAAGCTAAAAGTATGAATATCGATATTCTAGCTCCAGATATTCAGAAGTCTCAAAAGAAGTTCTCTGTTATTAAAAAGGGAAAGAGAGAGAATATCCTTTTTGGACTAAATGCGATTAAAGGTGTTGGTGGGAGTGCTGTTGATTCAATTCTTCATGCCAGAGCAGATAGTGAGTTTATCGATTTCTCAGATTTCCTAAATCGAGTTGATGGAAAGGTCAATAGAAAGATTCTTGAATCTCTTATAAAAGCTGGGGCATTTAACTCTCTGAAAGTTGGTGAAGCGACATATAATCGAAAGACTCTCCTAAGTGGAATTGATACGATTATCGATTATGCTCAAGATGTCTCAAAGCTTAAGAAGAGTGCTTCAACTGGTCTCTTTGGAGAAGATGAGGATTTTGCAACAAATAGCCAAGAGCTAACTCTTGTTCCAAAAGAGGACTATTCATTAAAAGAGATTCTTCAACTTGAGAAAGAGACGATGAACTTCTATATCTCTGGACACCCCCTTGATGAGTATAAGGAGCAGATTAAGAAGTTTGAACATATCTCACAATTGAAAGATATGGAGAAGTTTAATAACTGGCAGGAGGTTGTCTTTGTTGCCATTGTTGAGATTATTGAGGAGAAGGTATCTAAAAAGAGCGGAAATAAGTTTGCCACAGCCAAGATTTTAGATTTTACTGGTGAGATTCAAGTTACCCTATTCTCTAATACTCTTCAGAAACTATATGAACTCCCTGAAGATATCCGAACAGGTGCTTTAGGAGTTAAGTGTTCGGTAAAGATAGAGGAGGAGGGAGATGATGAGAAGCGAGAACTTCTTATTCGTGAGTTCTTCCCTATTAATCAAGTTGCAAGTAGTAGTGAGAACCTTAAAAAGGGAAGTAAGTTTAAGTCAAAACCTAAGAAAGATAGAGTTGATGAGGTTATTGAGGAGGAGTTTGTTCCACAACTACCAGACTGTATTTTGACTTTTGATCGTCCATTGAGCAGTAGTAAACTAAACGAAGTTGTCGATTTTATTAAAGTTAGTGGTGGTGATAGAAAACTGCTATTTGAAGTTCAACATAATGGCAAAGTTTTAATAATTGATACAGGCTACTCTGTTAATAGTGTATTCGAGAGAGATGTGGTGAAAATCATAGGGCATTGAGACTCTTCTGTTAGAATTATAGAAAATTTAGAAAGGAGAAGACACTTCTCTTCAGAAGAGCTTTGAAGATTTTGTGTCAAGTAAAGATATATGAAAGGTGCTGTTTTTACAGAGTTTATAGAGTTTGTTGAAGAGAGTTACAGCTTTGATACAGCTGATAAGATGTTAGAACCAGAAGATGGTAATAATAAGATTTATACACAAGCTGGTAACTACCCTTTTGAAGAGTTAGTTGCTCTTGTTGTTTCAGTTCATAAGACTGAGGGTGTTGAAGTTGGAGAGATTCTTTATAGTTTTGGAGTATATCTATTTGGAAAGTTGATAAGAATGGCTCCATTTCTTATGGCTGGTGCAGAGAGTACAATCGATGTTATCTCAAAAGTTGATACATATATTCATATTGAAGTTAAGAAGCTATACCCAGAGGCTGAACTTCCTAAGTTTGATGTTACCCAACAGAGTGAGAACTATCTCGAGATGATATACTCATCTGATAAGAAGTTAGAAGTTCTAGCAAAAGGTCTTATGATGGGAGCTGCCCAGCACTTTAAAGAAGAGATTGAAGTTGAGTATGAAGTACTTGAAGAAGAGCCTCATACAGTTAAATTTACAATAAAGAAGTTATAGATTGAGAGACAACAGAATCAAAATAGTCTTTATGGGGACTCCAGAGTATGCCGATCGAATTCTCAAGAGAGTCTTAGAAGAGAGTTGGATAGAGGTAGTTGCTCTATTTACACAGCCAGATAAACCTGTTGGAAGAAAGAAAGTATTAACTCCTCCGCCAACTAAAGATAGTGCTATTAAGTATAATATACCTGTTTTCCAACCAGAACGATTGCGAGATAGTGCTGATGAGGTCAAAAAACTCAACCCAGATTTTATTGTTGTTGGAGCTTATGGACAGATTCTAAATCGTGAGATTTTAGATGTTGCTCCTGCTATTAATCTTCATACATCTGTTCTACCAAAATATCGAGGGGCAAGTCCAATTCAACAGGCAATCTTAAATAGCGACTCAACAACTGGTGTAACAGCTATGTTAATGAATGAGGGGTTAGATACAGGTGATATTTTAGCTATCTCAAATATATTGATTGATGATAGTTGGAAGATAGATAAGCTCTATAACACCCTAACAGATATGGCTGGAGAGCTTGTTATTGATGTATTAAAAGAGTTTCAAGATATTAAACCTCTGAAACAGAGTGGAGCTGATGCCTCACATTGTGGTAAAATAAGTAAAAGTGATGGTGAAGTAGAATTCTTAAATAGTGACTCTATTTATCAAAAATTCAAAGCTTTTTCGAGTTGGCCATCTATCTACCTTAAAAATGGTCTTAAACTACTCGATATATCTAAGAGTCAAGAGGGTTCATTTAGAGCTGGTGAAATCCTAGAGATTTATAAAGATCGTATTACAGTTGGTTGTAAAGATGGTGCTATCGATATCTTTGAGGTTCAGCCAAAATCAAAGAGTCGTATGGATATACAATCATATATAAATGGGAAGCGGTTAAAGGTTGGTGATATTTTTCAATAGAGGTACATAATGGATACAAAAGCAGTCTTAACAAAGTTACTAGAATTAACAGAAGAGAACAACAAGATTTTAAAAGAGATTCAGGAGCATGGAATCGCAATAACACTTCCATCATTTGGTTCAGATGATGAAGAAGATGATGAAGCTCCAATTCTTACAAGAGAGGTGAAGCCAAAGATATCAAAAGATGCTAAAACAGTTATAACCAAAGACAGCGGTGTTACTGCTTGGGTAGATATCGATACAGGTCTAACTTGGGAGGTTAAAAGTGATACAACAAAGAACCTTGTTATGTCCCAAAAAGAGTGCCATGCATATGTTGATAACTTGAATGTAATTGAGTATTCAGG
This sequence comes from Candidatus Thiovulum karukerense, assembly GCA_024281215.1. Lineage (GTDB taxonomy): Bacteria > Campylobacterota > Campylobacteria > Campylobacterales > Thiovulaceae > Thiovulum_B > Thiovulum_B karukerense. The sequence continues at coordinate 14,555 of JAMJTX010000082.1, forward strand.
TTTTAGCGACTGGAGACTTCCAACTCTAAAAGAGTTAAAGACAATTTTAACAAAAGAGAAGAGTGGGTTTATGTACACTAAAGCACCTCTTTCAAAAAATAGTAACTATGGATATTGGACTGCGACAAAATATGATGAGAACTTCTATATGACAGTCAATTTTAATAGTGGAAAAGAGCTGAAGAGTGAAAAGAATAATCTTGATTATGTCCGATGTGTTCGAGGATAAAATAAGATTAGATATAAAACTTAAGGAGAGATGGTTAAGTTAGCAAAATTAACCCTGAAAATTTAATGAAATATTTTTTAAATATAACTACTTTACTGATACTGTTTGTCTTCTCAAACTGTTCAGAGAAGATGCAACCAGAGATAGATTTTACACCTCCAACATATGTTCAGGAGTTACCAGCAAGAGAAGATGACCTCTCAGAGCCAAATCAAGGTAGTCTCTTTGGACGAGGGAAAAATCCACTGTTTAGTGATCGAAAAGCTATGCAGGTTAATGATGTTTTAACAGTTGTGATCAGTGAAGCAACAAGTGCATCATCAACAACTCAGAAAAACTTAGCAAAGGTTAATGAGGGAGCTTTAGGCGGTGGTCTATTTACAGGTTCAATGGTTGAATCACTTAATGATACAACAAATGTAGCTCTTGAAACAACATCAGAATCTTCATACTCTGGAAGTGGTACAGCGATTCGAGATGAGAGCTTTGAGACAACAATTACAGCAAGAGTTATCAAGATTTTAAATAATGGAAACTACTTTATTGACGGCTCAAGAGAGTTGCTTATTAATGGTGAAAAGCAGATTATTCAGGTTAGTGGAGTAATTAGCCCTTACAACATTAGTGCTAATAATGAGATTGAGTCTAAATATATCTCTGATGCTAAAGTGCAATACACTACACAGGGAGAACTTGATCAAGGGACAAAACGGGGTTGGCTATCAAGATTCCTAGATACAATCTGGCCATTCTAAGATTTGACAAAATCAGAGTTTCGTAAAATAGCACTAAAGAGTCTAAAAGCTCCTAATCGTGGGCAAAATAGACTCTTTTCACATAGAGTAGCTAAAAGAGTCACAAATATCTTAAGAAAGGAGAGACCTCGATCAATCCTCTTCTATCTTCCACTTCAATTTGAACCAAATTTAATGCCTATTTTAAAGAGACTAAGAAGAGAGAAAGCCGATATCTTCGTACCCTTTATAGATAGCTTTACCTTTAAAATGGTAAAATTTCGTTTGCCACTTAAAAAGAGTAGCTTCGGCACTATGGAGAGTGGGAACTCAAAAAGAATAATTGAGAGGGTGGATTTAGTTATCGTTCCAGTTATTGGTGTTGATTCAACTTTTAGACGAGTAGGATTTGGAAAAGGTATGTATGATAGATTCTATGCCAGTCTAAAAAATAGGGCAACACTAATTTTTGTACAGAATATCAGCTGTTATAGTAGAGAGATAGTTACAGATAGTTATGATATTAAAGCGGATTACTATGTTACACCTCATCTCTCTTTAAAAATTAAGGATCTTAAAACTGATGCCACTAGGAATTACAATAGAGCTTCTAGTTATAGGTTTTGCAGTTCTACTAATAAGTAACTATTTAGTTTTTTATGTAACCAGACGAGTTACAAAATCAAATAGTCACCTATTTATTAAACAGGCAAAAACCAAAGCTAAAAGCATTGAGAGAGAAGCTGAATACATCTTAAAAGATGCAAAAATTAAAGCAAAAGAGTATGAGTTACAACATCGACAAGAGTTTGATAAAAAACTTCTGGACCTAGAGTCAGAAGCGACTGAAAAGCTTCGATTAATGAGAGATGAAGAGAAAGAGCTTCAGAGAGAACGAACAACAATCAAACGACTTAAAGATGAGTACGAGACTAAAGTTCGTGAAGCTTATAAGACGATAGAGAAGAGTGCTGGAATTAGAGTTGATGAGGCAAAAGAGCTTCTCTTTAAGAGAATTGAGGAAGAGGAGCAAGGTAATATCCTGAAGATTGTCCGCAAGTATGAGAGTCAGGCAAAAGAGGAGGCTGAAAAACGAGCCAACTATATAATTGCTCAAGCAACTACACGATTTGCTGGAGAATTTACAGCTGAACGACTGATTAATACTGTTAAGCTTCAAAGCGATGATATAAAAGGTAGAATCATTGGAAAAGAGGGTCGAAATATTAAGCGACTTGAAGCTATCTTGGGAGTTGATATTATTGTTGATGGAACTCCAAGAACTATCACTCTATCAAGCTTTAATCTATATCGTCGAGCTATCGCAGTCAAGACTATTGAGCGACTAATTGATGATGGTCGAATTCAACCTGCAAGAATTGAAGAGATTTATGAGAAGGTTGTCAAAGATTTCGATAAAGAGTTGCAGAGCGATGGTGAAAATGTCGTTGTTGAGCTAGGTATTGGCAATGTACATCCTGAGATCTTACGACTAATCGGAAAGCTAAAATATAGAGCTAGTTATGGTCAAAATGCCCTTTCACACTCTATTGAAGTGGCATATCTTGCAGGAATTATGACTGCTGAAATTGGTGGTGATGAGATTCTTGCAAGACGAGCTGGTCTTCTGCACGACATTGGTAAAGCACTAACTCACGAAGGTGGTGGTAACCATGTTGAACTTGGGGCAGAGTTGTGTAAAAAATATAATGAGAGTGAAGTTGTTATCAATGCTATTTATGCTCATCATGAGTACGAAGAGGCTGAAACTATTGAAGTTGCAACTGTTTGTGCAGCTGATAAGCTCTCTGCTGGACGACCTGGGGCAAGAAGAGAAGTTCTCGAGAACTCTCTCAAAAGAATTAAGAAAATTGAGGAGATAGCTCTATCTTATAATGGTGTTGAAACCGCCTATGCTGTTAATGCTGGTCGAGAATTAAGGGTTATTGTCAATGCCGGTCTTCTCTCTGATGATGAGAGTTATAAAATCTCAAAACGAATTGCACGAGATATAGAGAAAAAACTTGATAAGTTCCCTGGAGATATTCTTGTAAATGTTATTCGTGAAAAGAGAGCTAAAAGCTTAGCTCGTAGCCTCTAATCTTTTAATCTCTCTATAACAAAGGTTTACTCCTATTAATGGAGTAACCTTCTACTCTTTTTCAACACTCTCTATATACTTTAAAGCAACCGCTTTTGTTAGCTCTCGAATCTTTAGAATATAGTTAGCTCTTTCAGTAACAGATATCGCCTTTCGTGCATCTAATATATTAAATGTGTGTGATGCCTCCATACAGTAGTCATAAGCAACAAGAGGAAGATTGTTATCAAGAGCATTTTGAATCTCTCGACTTTTACTCTCAAACTGTTTAAAAAGCATATCTGTATCTGCAACTTCAAAGTTATATTTACTGAATTCAACCTCTGAACGATAGTGGATATCTTTATAGGTAACAATATTGTTCCCATGCTTATTCCATACAATGTCAAAGACTGAATCTACCCCCTGAAGATACATAGCGAGTCTCTCAGTTCCGTAAGTTATCTCAACAGAAACGGGATTACACTGAAAGCCTCCAACTTGTTGAAAATATGTAAATTGAGTAACTTCCATACCATTTAGCCAAACTTCCCAACCAAGCCCCCAAGCTCCAAGAGTTGGACTCTCCCAGTTGTCTTCAACAAACCTAATATCATTATTCTTAATGTCAAGCCCGAGATACTCTAAACTTTTTAGATATAACTCTTGAATATTTTCTGGTGATGGTTTAATCAATACCTGAAATTGGTAGTAACTTCCAAGACGATTTGGATTCTCTCCATATCTACCATCAGTTGGGCGACGAGATGGAGCAACATAGGCAGTTGCCCACGGTTTAGAGTCTAAACTTCTTAAGAATGTAGCAGGGTGAAAAGTTCCTGCTCCTGCACTAATATCATATGGTTGAACAATTGAACACCCCTCATTTTGCCAAAACTCTTGAAGTTTTAAAAGCATTTCACTAAAAGTTATCATATATCCTATTCTGTGTAGTTTGAAACTACCTATCCTTTTCAAATTTTTAATATTTATCAAAAATTATAGCAGTTACATTTTAATACTCTTGACTTCAGAATTATTTTAGATTCTTTATATATAATTCCGAATCGAAAACAGAGTGATAAGTAGGGATACGCTATCCGAACGGACTTTGAATTCAAAAATTGATTATGGAGAAGAAAACATGAAAAAGATTGTTCTTTTTATGGTTGCATTTTTAGGATTTGCATTTGCTGGTGATGTTGATTCAACAATCGCTGGTTACTCAGTTCTAGCTGCTGGTGTTGGTCTTGGTCTTGCTGCACTTGGTGGTGCTGTTGGTATGGGTTCAACTGCTGCCGCTACAATTGCTGGAACAGCTAGAAATCCAGGTCTTGGTGGAAAACTAATGACTACAATGTTTATCGCTCTTGCGATGATTGAGGCTCAAGTTATCTATACACTTGTTATCTCATTAATCGCTCTTTATGCTAACCCTTTCTTAGGTTAATATAGAGCCTTAAACAACTCTGGTGGGAGTTTCCCACCAACCTATTTTATTTTTTAACTGCGACGGTGGTGGAATTGGTAGACACGCTATCTTGAGGGGGTAGTGCCAACAGGTGTGCGAGTTCAAATCTCGCTCGTCGCACCATAACTTCATAAATAATATTCAAAAGATTACACTATTTAATATTTTATAAAAACTAATTTCTTTCTGCTGTAAAAGGATAATTTATGCCATCTCTTAATAGAATCTTTCTTATCAATGTAGCTGTTTTAATAGTGGTAAATTTACTACTATTTTTCTTAATGACATATCTCATCAAAATAGATTTAGAGAGCTTTCAAACTGTTGATGAGTTGAGAAGTTTAATCGAGGGAAAGTGTATGCTTCTCTTTTTTATTATGTCTATTCTATATACTCTTATTACTCAAAAACTGGCATCAAATATTACAGGTGAGATAGATAAAATAGCTCAATATCTTGAGTCAATTGATGAGAAAAGCTACAAGACCAAAATTAAGCTACGATACTCCAGAGAGTTTTATCAAATTGGCAAAAGGTTATCAAAAAGTTTTAAACGACTAGATAAACTCAATAAAAGAAAGCGAAAATTCAATGCTAAATTAAAAGTTATCAACTATCAACAAGAGAAGCTTCTTGGGGCAATTAGTCATGAATTGAAAAATCCAATGAGTTCAATTATGGGCTATGCTCAAATTTTAAGAGATGAGCTAAACTCTAATGAGAGAGACAATGTTTATGTTAGATTTGCAGAGAAAATTATTACAAACAGTAAAAGGGTTGATGAGCTATTAAATCGCCTCAGATTGGCAGTTCAGCTTGAAAATAATAAGTTTGAATTGAAATATAGAGTATTTGATATATCAGCATCAATTGAGAGAACTATTATCAATCTTGATTCAACTTGGAGAGATAGAAGTGTTAGATCAAACCTCAAACCTTATGAACTCTATGCAGATAAGACTCTTATTGAGCTTGTTCTTGTCAATCTAATTGAAAATGGTTTAAAATACTCTGCTGGAGAGATTCTAATAGAGCTTAATGGAGACTGTTTAAGAGTTACAGATTACGGAATTGGTATTGAAGAGGCAAAACTTTCAAGTGTTACAAAGCGGTTCTACCGAGTTGATAATAATAGCTATCAACAATCGATGGGGCTTGGACTAGCAATAGTCTCATATATATTGAAACTGCATAATCTAAAACTGGAAATTAAGTCTGAAGTTGGTAAGGGTTCAACATTCTCAATCAACCTACTTCCAATAAAGAATCGAGAACTCCCAAAAGAGATAGAGACATTCAACATAATTGATTAAAAGGATATTTTATGACTAGAGATAGATATAAGGAGTATATAGATATTTTCTATATTATGTTTATGGGAACAGTTCTAGGATCTGCACTGTTTGCAGGAGCGGTAGTTGCTCCAACTATATTTAAAAGCGAACTTCTGTTTGATATTGAGGTGCTAACCCATCTTCAAGAGGGGATAATTATGTCCAATATCTTTATTAAGTTTAACTACCTTCTAAAGATATTTATACTATTTACAGTTGCATATGAGATATATCTATATAAAAACATGGATAGAAGCCTATTTAGAGTTTCAACTCTATTTATTTTCATCTCAACAGCTATTCTATTCACAGATTACTATACCCCTCAGATTTTAGAGCTAATTGAGAGTGGTGAAAGCAGTAGTGAGCTATTTAAGAATCTCCATTTTGCAAGTGAGTTAGATTTTAAGATTATGACTTTAGCTCTTTTGATTCTTCTTGGACTTAAGCTATCGACAAAGAAAAATATAGCTCAATAGCTTTAACATTAAAAGATGGAACTCTTTTAACTAGAACAATCACAACTTATTATTAAGATCTTGTGAAGATACCTCTTTAACTTGAGGCTCACTGTTTTTTATCTCTTCTATATCATCTTTGTCGATATATACGAATATTAAGACAATAAATGAGGCGATAAAAAACATAGTCTGGAATATTCCAATAGTTGTTATTGTTCGCATCTGGAAATTAAGTTTCTGAACAACTCTTTCATGTTCATCTTGAAGCTCATGCACTCTCTGAATTACTCGATGGCTTGTTGTGTTACTCTCTCTTATATCTTTTAGAGAGTTCCCTACAATCTTCTTAATATCTCTCTCTATATTACTTGTAAAATGTTTGGGATTCACCACATTTGGTTGTGTACCACCTGCATACTGAGATAACCTGCTATTTAATTGTATTGTTAATGATTTATCAGAACGTCTATTATAATACCAAACAATTCCATTTCCAATACCAACACTAG
>JAMJTX010000083.1 GCA_024281215.1 Candidatus Thiovulum karukerense
TTATTGTAAACTCACTAGATGTACCAATTGATCAGTTTTTACATATGTTTGCTTCCATTCGAGCTAACATTGAGATGAATGAGTGTGAATTTGATAAACTTGATTTAATTGTAGAAGAGATATATCCAGACTCATTAAGACGACAAAATGCTCTTATACTAACTATTAAAGAGTATATTGAAAAGATAGATGAGCCAAATGGATTAGGGATTGATGAGCTTGTCTTTGATTTAGAGAAAAGCTTAAAGAAAGAGCAGAGATTTGTCTCTAAAATCAATTTAGCACATTTAAAAGATATTATGGACTGTACAAAAGATCGTGATTCATCAATATATCAAGAGAGGATATATAGTTTCTTAGAGAGGCTAAAAGAAGAGAACTCTAGTAAGAGTTAAAACTCTAACTTAACTTTCGCTACACTTTGATAAAATCTTAAAAATAGTTATTAAAGAGGTAATGAATTGACAATAGAAGAGTTTGAAGAGACTATTGAGAGTTTCAAGAGAGAGTACTTAACAATTGTAAAAAAGATAGGACCAGATCATATCTGGATGGCTCCCCATAAAAATGACTGGTACCACTCACAATATTTTGTAATTGATGTCAAACGAAATATTGACCTAGAGCTATCTCTGACTCTTAATGTAAATGACCTAAATATTCAAGATAGAACCCTTGTACCCCGACTAAATGAGTTAAAGAAATACCTTCAGAAAGAGAATTTCAAATTTGAGAATATCTTAGATGCAAAAGCAAAGTTTCACGAAGTAGCTCTAATTTTTCCATTTGTTCTTGAAAACAAGAGAAATGAGCTTGTCTATTCTGAGAAGAGTCGAATCAATAATATTGAAGATAAGTTTGGCAACTTAGCAACATCAATAACAAATAATTCAAAAATAGCAAAAACAAATAAAGTTAATAAAGACACTAATGTTGAGTCAATATTTGGAGATCTATATCTAGCTGAACATATCAAATCATCGTTTTACAATGGTCTTAAGAGTAAAGGCTTTGTCATCCTTGCAGGAATAAGCGGAATCGGAAAAACAAAGATATTTGAAAACTTTATATCTAACTTCCCGAAAGAGAACTCTGTCTTTATCTCTATTCGTCCAGACTTTCGAGATGCAAAATCACTTTTAGGATTTTACAATCCTCTCTCTGAGGAGTATCAGGTTACCCAACTTTTAGAGCTAATTATTAAAGCATCTGAAGATCCAAAAACTCCACACTTTATACTTTTCGACGAGATGAACCTAGCAAGAGTAGAGTACTATTTTGCTGACTTTTTAAGTGTTCTTGAGTCTCAAAGAGATGCTCAGGGTTTTACAACTCAATCAATTCAACTTCACAACAGTATGAGTGACAAAGTACGACAACAGGGAGTTCCTCGAGATATTAAGCTTCCACCTAACCTCTATTTTGTTGGGAGTGTGAATATTGATGAAACAACTCATATGTTCTCTCCAAAAGTTCTTGATAGAGCATTTACTATTGAGTTTCAAGTTCAGGAGTTTAAAGGGTATCTTAACTTTTTAGATGATAGTACAAATCAGACATATAACTTATCACCAGAGTTTAAGAAGAGACTTAAAAGAGACTTTATTAACCACGGAAACTATACTCAAATTATTAAAGATGAACTATTTATTGAGTTAGCAGATGAGTATTTTGAGGATCTTGAGCAGATTAACAATATTCTTCCACCAAGTTTAAAGTTTGGATATAGAGTTTTTGATGAGATTATCTCATTTATGCTCAACTCAAAAGATTCATTAGTTGAATTTACAGATAATCGTGAAGCTTTTGATATAGCTGTCAAAATGAAGATTCTTCCAAAATTTCATGGCACACGAGATAAACTAGAGAGAGTCTTTGATGAACTTTATGAATTTACAGAGAGTAATGGGCTTCTTCATACATCTACAAAGATTAAGAGTATGCAAGATACTCTTAATGATATGGGCTATACAAGTTTTATGTAAAGGGGTATTAGTGTCGTGTTAAATCAAAAAGATAAAATTAACATATTTATAGTCATTTTTGAGACTCTGACAATCTTTGTGGCAATAGGATTGCTCTATAGAATGAATAGCCACAATATTCAACTTACAGAGAAGTATCATGAGAGAATCTCTATGCTTCAAGTTGCTGATAGGTTGAGACAGAGTTCTGATGATTTAACTCATTTTGCACGAACATATGCAGTTACAGGAGATAGAGAGTTCCGAAATCGATATTTCACAACTCTTGATATTAGAAATGGAGATATAGCTAGACCTCTCCATTATGAAGCTATATATTGGGACTTACCTAAAGAGCTTCGAGAGTTAAGGCACCCACCAACAGAGAAAATATCACTTAAAGAACTTATCTCTCAACTCCCTTTTGAGAAATATGAACTAAAACAGCTCAACACCTCTGAAGCAAACTCTAATGATTTGGTAGATTTAGAGATTAGAGTATTTCAAGCGATTGAGAATAACGAACAAGCTCTTGCAATTCAACTGCTTCACTCAAAAGATTATTACAGAGCCAAAGAGAAAATCATGGCTCCAATTGATAGATTTATGATCCATCTTAATGAGAGAACTGAAACAGCTGTTGAGACCATAGAGTCTAAAATTCAGAGTAGTTACACTATGTTTTTAATAACATCTGCTATTTTTCTATTTGGCAATATTCTTATTTTTACATATCTCCACCGAAGAAACAGAGAGGAGCATGATGAAAAGAGAAAGCTTATTGAGAAGAGTTCAACTCTTGCAGAGGAGCTTCAAGTTATTAATGCAAAATTAGAGAATATAGTTCAAGAGAGAACAGAAGAGTTAGAGTCAGAAAAGAAGCGATATAAGTCACTATTAGATCTATCATCAGATGGTATATTTATTGTCAATAGCGAAGGTTATGTAACTGAGTACAGTAATAAAGCTAGAGAGATGTTGGGCTACTCTGATGATGAGTTCTCTACTCTCCATATATCTGACTGGGATCAAAATTACACAAAAGAGGAACTAATAGAGATATTAAAAAACATACCATCTGAGTCATACACTTTAGAGTCTGAGCATACTCGGAAAGATGGTTCAAAATATTATGCAAGTATCTCTGCTGTCAAAATTAGGGTAAATGGTGAAGAGTTGCTATATTCATCTGTTCGAGACATTACAGACGAGAAACAACTTCAAGAGAAAGTTATTAGTCAAAAAGAGAGTCTCTTAAAACTTAATGAAGAGCTAACTCTTGCAAAACAGAGAGCTGATGATAGTGCAAAATCTCTTCTCGGTATTATTAACGATATTTTAGACTTTAGTAAAATTGAAGCTGGTAAATTAACGATTGAAAAGGTCAATTTTGATCTATTCAAAGTTGTTGATAATGCTATTAATCTTATAGAGTTAAAAGCTCATGAAAAGAATATAGAGATGATTGTCTCTTATGATCCAGAGCTTGGAAAACAGTTTTATGGTGATAGCCTGAGAATTGGGCAGATCTTAATCAATCTTCTTGGTAATGCTGTAAAATTTACAGAAGATGGAGAGATTGCTCTATATATCGAACCTCAATCTAAAGATATCGTAAGATTTGAAGTTCGTGATACAGGTATAGGTTTAAGCGATGAGCAGAAGAGCAGACTGTTTAAATCTTTTTCACAAGCAGATGGCAGTACAACTAGAAGATATGGTGGCACTGGTCTAGGTCTTAGTATCTCAAAACAGCTTGTTGAACTTATGGACGGTAAGATATGGGTTGAGAGTGAATTAGGTAGGGGGAGTAGCTTTATATTTGAGCTTGAACTTCCAAAGGTGATTGATCATAGAAACTATAATATATTTAGCGATAAGAGAGTTTTAATAGTTGATGATAACAGCTCTTGGCACGATATACTTACCCATACTTTAGAGTTATTTCAACTTCAGATTGAACACTCATATAGTGGTCAAGATGCTATTAATAAAATAGTTAATCAAGAGAGAGAGTATGATGCCATTTTGATGGATTGGAATATGCCAAGGCTTGATGGTATTGAGACAAGCAAAATTATTACTGAGAAACTTGGAGTTCAAACTCAACCCGTGATTATGGTTAGCTCATTTCGACAAGAGTCTATTGCAAAACTGGCAAAAGATGTTGGAATCGATATATTTCTCCAGAAACCAATTAACCCATCATACCTTAATGACATTCTAAGCAGTATCTTTCTAAAAAATATAGATTTTAAATCCGTTACCAAGAGTAGTAAGAAGTCTCTTAAGGGTGAGATAGACCTCTTAAATGGTAGCCATATTCTATTAGTGGAGGATAATGCTATTAATCAAGAGATTGTTACAGGTCTCTTAGCAAATAGCGGTATCAATATTGATATAGCAGATAATGGGAAAGTAGCAATAGAGAGATATCGAAATAGTCCTGAAAAGTATGAGCTTATTTTAATGGATCTCCAGATGCCTATTATGGGTGGTCTTGAAGCTACAACAATCATCAGAGAAGAAGATAGAGATATACCAATTATAGCCTTAACTGCAAATGCAATGAGAGAGGATCTTGAAAAAACTGAAGAGATTGGTATGAATGAGCATATCAATAAACCAATTAATGTTGAGCGACTATATGAAGTTCTCCTAAAGTACATCTCAAAGAAAAGAACCCCAAAAGAGGAGGTTGCTCAAACTACTAAAAAAGATGCTGATCTGCTTCAATTCAATACTATTGATACAGAAATCGGTCTTTCGTATCTTGCAGATGATCGAGAGTTCTATATTAAACTTGTGAAGTACCCCGCCGTAAACGGCGAGGCTTCCTAGACTGAACCTGCCCATGGGAAAAGATTTGGTTTTCATCA
>JAMJTX010000084.1 GCA_024281215.1 Candidatus Thiovulum karukerense
GTATCGCTCTCAGCTCTTATTAGTGAGACCGTAAAGCTTAAAATTAGTAAAAGTCTAATTAATATCATAATCTATCTCTCTCTCCTCTCCATCTCTTGAAACAGTTAAACTTAGCTGTTTGATTTTCTTAATATTTTTATAGTACTTCTGTACCTGTGAATAGCTTGTTATAGATTCACCATTGATAGCAATAATTACATCACCTGCTCTTAGACCAAGCTCCTCAAATGGAGAACCTTTCTTGACAAATGTGATCTGGAATCCTCGAAGTCGTCTATCAACTCGATAATCTTTGACTCGAATACTCTTCCATATTTGACCAACATTCTTCAGGTAGAAATCTACATCTTTTCTCTTGATTTTAGCAGATTTAATCTCTTGTGTCTCTGGATCTACCTTTGATGTTACATCAACTTTCTCTTCTCTCTCTTCATTTTCAAGAATCTGATCAGCTAGATCCTTTTTCTCATCTTTTTGAGAACTCTTTTTCCCTTTTTTAGCATCTCCCTCAAGTTTGACACTATATAGCTTCCCTTTCATCTTAAAGATAGCTTCATCATCTTTGAGTTCAACAAGCTCATAACCCTTATAGATATAGTCAAGATAGACTATCTCAATCTCTTTGCCATCTTGAATCATCGCAAAGACATCGTTATAACCAATATATGTAGCTATTAACTTCCACTTTTTTAGGTCATAAATCTTCTCATCTTTTTTCGGTTCAGGCTTCGGTTCTGGTTTTGGTTTTTCTGGAACTTTCACATCAATAAATAGAGATGAGAGTCTATATATTCTATACTCAGGAATAGGGGCTTCAATATCTCTATCAACTCCATAACTAGGTAGCATAAAGTTTCCAGCAGATGATAGTAAGATAGCCAATGAAAATCCATATACTGCACTACTGATAGCCGAACTTTTAGAACTTGCCATTATAGACATACCCCCCATTTTCATGCTTCTTAAAGTAGCCCATTACAGCTCTCATCTTCTTAAACTTATCTGATGGATATAACAGAATATCTATTGTTTTCTCAATAACATCAACTCGACCTTTGAACTCACCAATCTCACCAGCCCCTCTTAACATCAGTTTTGTAGGTTTAATAACCGAATGTTCAATCTGAAGTGAATCGAGAGAGAGATTTTTAAATTGGCTAAAGTCAGCACCTGTTCTTAAATCAGTTAAGTTAATTTGATTATAGAAAAGCAGAGCTACTATCTCACCCTCTTTAAATGTTAAGGCACTCATATTCTCATAGACCAAGTTGGCATTTTCTATAACCAGAGAGTATGGAGTGTTTGAGATAGTTTCACCATCTATAATAGTTTTTTGAGTATAAAGAAACTCCTCCATCTTAAACCATAATCCTTCACGAGGCATTGAGACAATCAGACCAACATAGAGAAGAGTTAAGAATAGAGTTGTGTTTATCAATATCTTTTTCAACATCTACTTATTAACCTCCAGAGTAAAATTCACTCTATGCTCATCAACTCTATCAACTTGAAATCTACTAATCTGGATAGTGGATTGAAGAATCTTTTTAGATAGTGTCTCAAACTTCTTATAGTCAAGGTTGTTGAATAAAAAAGTTGTCTTTTTGCCTTTGCTCTTAACTGTCGGTTTTGGAGAGTAGTTTTTAATATAGTTAATGGTACGACTATCACTCTTCTCATTGTCCCATCTATCTCTTAGTTGATGAAGAACAACTCCACTCTCCTCTACACTTCTCATATCTCCATAGAGTGAATTGACCTCATTGACCTTTTCAGCTCTATGAGATAGAAGAATAAGTGCAACTATTGAGAGAGAGCCAAAAATAGTTAAGGATCTGTTGTTACTTATCACTCTCTAAAACTCACTTCCAAAATCGAACCATTTTCGCTAAATTGAACCATTTTATCTCTCTTTTGAAGATTGGATTTAATAGTGTTAAGACTCTTCCCTTTCTGAACATCAAGTTTAAATTTAAACTCTCTATGATCAACTGCTAAGAACTCTATCTTTCCATACTTATTAAATTTATTCTCTTGAAGCCAAAAGAGTGAGCTTCGTAATCTATCTTGCTCCATCTCTATATTTTGGTATCTCTTTTTAATACTCTCAGTCTGAAATGAGGTTGATGGTAGTTTGTAGGCTTTTTGTCGTCTCTCAATTTCACTCTGAAGATACTCAATATCCGATCCAAGCTTCACTATATCCAGAGCTAAATATGTGATAACAGCTAGAGGAAGAATAGAGGCAACAAATAGAGTGCTACCGCTACCATCTGCCCCTTTAACTTTAAGGCTATACCCTTTTCGTTCTCCCTTTTTGAGAAAGCTATCAACATAGTTTATAGAGTCATCAAAAGAGTGTCTAGGTACTTCTGAGACCACTCCATCAATTGAGATAACCATCTTTTTTCTATTAACAGATAGAGGCTCTTCAATATCTACAAACTCACTCTGTGCTGTGTATATATCTCCTATAAACTTCTCTGCAATATGATAATCATCTCTTAACTTCTGCACTATCTGAAGAGGATTATAAGCGATAAAAATATACTCATCATCACTCCGTTTTATAGCCAAAAATCTATAACTCTCCAGAGATTGAAACTGCCCCTCAAAGATTGATGGGGCAAACTTCACAGCATCTCTCTCTTTTTTAAGAGTCATCTTCTCAAGTTTGACCCAGTAGAATTTTGGAGAGAGAACAATATCAATCCTATCTTTGATATCTTCCAACATATCACTCAGTTCAAGTGTGTCAGATAGATATATAACTCGTCTCTTTCTCTTAAAATTGGGAAGAAAACTCTTCAACTTCAATATCAACTATCCTTTTACTTTTTAAATCATATATAAATCGGAACCCATCATCTACAACATTGGTTGAGTATGATACAGCTCCCTCAATCATATATGAGCTATTTTTATCGAGTGTCGCTATGCCAAAAAGCTTTTTCTGTTGATCGTTATCACTGCTATCTATCATCTCACAGCTAATCTCAGAACTTCCAACATCTTCGTCGTCTGATGAGGTCTCTTCATCAAGATCTATTACATCAAGTATCTCAAGCTCCATAGCCATTGCTAAATTTCTACTCATAAATGTACAATCGATAATCGTCTCATCACTATTTCGACTAAAGTAGAAGAAGTCACTCCAAGGAACATTGAATATCTCCTTATCATCTACTCGTCTTTGATACTCTTTTAGAATTCTATCAAACTGACTTCTATTAGATATTAAACCATTAAAAAAGTGAATATCATTTAGAGCAATCTCTGTATCAACATCTCGTTCAACTACATCTTTATCAAGGGTGTCAAGAATATAGTTAAGAAGAAGTTCCCCGTCTCGCACTTGGTAAGTGTTAAAAATATACTCAAATATAGATGTATATCTCTCTTTAAGCCTCATAGCTTCATCATCTTCTGTCTTGTTTGTGTCAAGAATAGAGTTAATATTAATAGCTTTGTGCATTGATCTCATCTCAAGAGTTAAAGAGAATCTATTCTCCTCATCACTCAGAGGTGGATATGCACCCAAAAGAGCATATAGCACATCAGAGTCTGTTATCTCATCAGCTAGAACACCTAAAACATCTTGAAGGTCAGAGATAACAACTCTTGTCTGATTAATCTTCTCAATATTGCCGACATGCTTAAACCCTTTATCAATCAGGTCAAATGAACTCATAACAACAACAGAGAGAAGAGAGATTAATCCTAAAGTGACATATAGTGCAATACCCTTTCTCAATGTAAGACCTCCTCAGCTACTTTCACAAAAATCTTTGTCAAAGTGTAACGAAATATTAAGCAACTACCTTTTTGAGAGTTTGACAATAGTTGTATCATCTTCAAGGTCTATATATGCTAACTTGTCAAAAATCTCTTCGCTATACAGATTATCTTTTAACATCTTCTCAAGTTCAACATTTAGATCTTTAGTATCCTCTACAAGCCCATCAGTAAACATTAGGAATTTACTAAAATCAGTTAGCTCAATTGTTGTTATATTAAAGTCAAAAGCAAAATTCATAAAAGGGATATTATTAGCTTTTGCTGAGATTATCTTATCACCATCAAGAATCATTGGAGCATACATTCCCGCCACAACATACTCAACTTTAGAGAAGTCCTCTGCAAACCAGAAGAAGCCACAAGTTAGCTGTTCTTCATCAGTCAGTATATATTGAACATTATCGAGTAGAGTCTCCATAAGTTCATTAAAAGATGCACTACTCTTAATCTTATGTTGAATGATTGCTGATATTGAGTATGCGGTTAGAGATGGACCTATTCCGTGTCCCATTGCATCAACGATATAGACAAGAATATCTCCTGTTGGAGTTTGATAGATAGAGTAACTATCTCCATTCAGAATATCAGATGGCTCATAGAATATACTAACATCTACTTTAGATGACTCCTCAAGATCATTCTGAATAACAGTCTTCTGCTTTACATATGCCTTTTTCTGCTCTTCAAAGTAGTATTGAGCAAGTGATGCTATATCTTTCATCTGAATTGTTTGAGCAACAAATATCGATAAAATTTGAAGAAGCTCAGCAACACTACTCTTAAAAGGTGACTCTTTACCAGATAAGTTTAAAATCTCTATTAATATTGTGCTGTTGTAGTTTTCACAAAAGACCTTATGAAACATCATATTTTTAATATCGTTTTGAGAGTGATGAGGTAGTTTTTTTATCTCCTCTATAAAACCTTTATGGCTATCGATATCTACATATGTATTGATTCTATTATGAAGAAGAGGCTCTATTTTACTCTTCTCAAGAAATATTTGTGAATT
>JAMJTX010000085.1 GCA_024281215.1 Candidatus Thiovulum karukerense
TTTTAGAGTTTATTATATTTCAAGTATATTTTATAGTTACATTATTTATTTCTGAATTTTCAAGATATTGGAACTACATATTTTTTCTTGTTTCATCACTAATTTTATATATAGCATACTTTTATTTTGAATATAAACAAGCTTTGATAATCTTTGGAAATTATATGAGCATTCCAAATATGCATCCCAGTTTTGAAAACAATGTTTTCGGTTGGTTTCTTCATAAAGCTATTCTCTCAGTTCTAATCTACCACTTAACTATTGCACTTCGTCGTCAAACTAAAAGATAAGAGATTTTAATGCCACTATCAAACTTAAATAGTAATCAATATAACTCAGCTACTGCTCCATTAGGTTATAACCTTGTTATCGCTTCGGCAGGAACTGGAAAGACATCAACAATTGTTGGACGAATTGCTCACCTCATCAGAGATAAAGGTGTAAAGCCTGAAGAGATTCTTCTTCTCACTTTTACAAATAAAGCTTCTGCCGAGATGATTGAGCGAGTTGCCAAAATTTTCTCAAAAGATATAGCGGGTCGAATTGAAGCGGGAACTTTTCACTCTGTAAGTTATCGCCATCTTAAAAAGATAAATCCTCACTTGATTCTAAAACAAGAGAGTGATATAAAGACTCTCTTTCGGAGTATCTATGAACGGCGAGACTTCTCCTCAACTCTATCGGAAGCCACTTCGCCATACACTTCAAAATATCTTTATGAGATATATAACTTCTATCAAAATATTGAGATTGAGAAACATTTTGGGGATTGGATTGATGAGAATCGAGAAGAACACTCAATATATGCAGATATCTATCAAGATATTGTTGATGAGTTTGAGGAGGAGAAACGAGAGTTAGGTTTTATGAACTTTAACGATCTACTTCTGCGAATGAAAGAGTCATTGGCAACTTCACGACCTAAATATCGCGAGGTGCTGATTGATGAGTATCAAGATACAAATCTTCTTCAGGCATCTCTAATTGATGAGTTAAAACCTGACTCTCTCTTCTGTGTGGGAGATTATGACCAGAGTATATATGCTTTCAATGGTGCAAATATTGAGATTATTGGAAACTTCTCAACAAAATATAGAGATGCCAAAGTTCATACTCTCACTCAAAACTATCGCTCAACAGCACCTATTCTTGAATTGGCAAATTTGGTAATTGAACGAAATGAGAGACTCTATGAAAAGAGGTTAGAGGTTACAAAGAAGTCTCCAAACCACCCTCCAAAACTCTTAAAATTTCCAGAACTATTTGACCAGTATCGTGGAATCTCTGAAAAGATCTCAAAATCTGAGACACCAAAAGATAAGATAGCTGTTCTGTTTAGAAATAATAGCTCTGCTGATGGAATTGAAGCAACTCTACGAGAATTGGGAATTCCATCAAAACGGCGAGGGGGAAGAGGGTTTTTTGAGACAAAAGAGGTTAAAGCTCTCTTAGATATATATACACTTCTTGTAAATCAGAGAGATATGATGGCTTTTATTCATATCTTTGAGTATCCAAAAGGGTTAGGAGCTTCAATAGCTAAAGAGCTGTTTATGGGATTGAAAACTCTTGGAAATGGATCAATATATAACGGGCTTTACAATCCAGATCGCTCAATCTCAAACCCTTTCCAATCAAATAGAGCAAACTCTCAACTACTCCTTTCAAACTACTTTGAAGAGTTGGGAAGTGTCTCAAAATTTGCTTCACTCGATTTTCCAGATAAGTTTTTGGCAAACCCTATTTTGAAACACCCTCGACTAAATATTGATGGGGCAAATCTCCTTTTTGAGTTCCGAAAACTGTTACGAGATTTTCAAGTTGTAAAGAGTCCAGTGAAAGCTATTGAGATGATTGCCAATGGACCAATCTATCGATATATCATAAAGATACTTGTTGATAGTCGCTCCAAACTCAATAATGGAGAACATAGCAAAGAGAAAGAGAGAGATGCGATTGATGGCATTTGGCAAAAGGCAAAGTTGATAAAAGAGCTGTCAAAAAACTATCGAGACCATAAACACTTTCTGAATGCGATGATTCTTGGCTCAAAAGATTTAACAAAGGGTGAAGGGGTGAATCTCTTAACTGTTCATGCAAGTAAAGGTTTAGAGTTTAGAGAGGTCTATATTGTGGATCTGATGGACGGACGATTTCCAAATAGTAAATTGGCATCTCAAAATGGTGGAACTGATGAGGAGAGACGACTATTTTATGTGGCTGTTACCCGAGCAGAAGAGAAGCTCTATCTATCCTATGCTGAACGAGATGAACAGAAACGAGATGAGAAGAGAAAGGTAAGAGAGTTTAAACCATCACAGTTTCTTTATGAAGCTGAACTTCTCGATAGGTTTTAAGATCTAAATATATGGGAGTGACTAAATAAAGATATTCGGGTCAAGCCCGAATATGACAAATTAGTCAGTCCAAATAAAGTGATTAACTTAAAATATCTCTAATTCTATCTTTCATAGCACTCTCTTCTGGAGATAGACCACCATCAGAGTTTGCTACATAGTCGAGTAGATTTTGAATCATTGGACCATACTCAGGATACTCTTTTACTTTTGCAATATCGCCAAGAAGTTTTGCAGACTCAATTGTCCATTTAATCTCATTATCAACAATTGGAAGAAGCTTCTCAAGATGGAGTTCAAAAAGCTCTATCGCCTCCTGTTGCATCTCCAACTCTGCAATTTGATCAATTTGATTAATCAGATCCATTGATGCAGAGACCTCTCGGGTATCTAGCTTTTTATCTGCAACAGCCATAAGAGCCATACTTGCAACAATTGCATTAACAAACTTCTTCTCTTTACTCCAGCTCTCTGGAGTATATTGTTTAACTTTTCTTCCAGCTTCAGAGATAAAACTCTCAGCTTTCTCTCTTATCTCATTCCAATCAATTGCCATATAGACCTACTTAAAATATTTATCTACAAATGCTTGAAGACCGCTATTATATCCAGCACCAACTGCTTGAAATCTCCAACTTCCATTTTTTCTATAAAGTTTTCCGAACTCAATCGCAGTCTCTGTTGAGTAGTCCTCATCAAGCTCATAAATTGCAATCACTTTATCACCATCTAAAAGTCTGATGTATGAGTTGCTAACTTGACCAAAGTTTTGGTTTCTAGCTCCTGCCTCGTGAATTGTTACAACAAAGACTATCTCTTCAACTCGACTATCGACTTTTGAGAGGTCAATATCAACACTCTCATCATCTCCAGCACCCTCACCTGTAAGGCTATCACCGTGATGAATAGTAGAACCATCTTCAGAGTTTTTATTATTATAAAATACGAAAAACTTCTCTGCGGGGATTTTGCCAGAAGCATCAACCATAAATACAGAAGCATCTAAGTCAAAAGCACTTCCCGTGTCAGTAGCATTTGGATTCCAACCAAGACCAACTCTAACTTTCTCTAGCCCTGGAGCCTCTTTTGAAAGATCTATTCTTGCACCTTTACTTAAATCAATACCCATTTAAAATCTCCTATTGAGTGAATTTAAATAATATTTTAACAGATACAGATTTTACACTAACTAATCAAACAAGTGATTTTAGTTATACTGTAGAAATAATGAAAAACACAGGCGGTAGTCCAGATACACAAGAAGTGGTTGCTACTCAAACTGTAAACGTAACATTAACATAGGAAAATAAAATGGCAGGCATTCCAAATGGTGATCCATTAATTAGAAATTTAGAAATAAACGGTGTTATTGATACAAATAAACCTGTTTGGAAAAATATTGAAAATATTGCCAACAGTGCAGGTGCTTGGGTAACTTATGACAGCACAACAGGAAAATATGAAGCAGTTGTAAACAAAGCAGGCACTAGTAGTCATAGTTTTACAGATACAAATATTATTGGCCCTATCAAAGTAAGTGGCACAGGACTAGATGGACTATACAATAGTGTTGAAGTGCAATTTCCACTTACAGATGTTAAAGACAGTAGTGATTATGTCAAAGCAAATACTCCAAGTGCAGATTTAAAAGACGATGAACCAGATAATAAATTAAGTTTAACATATCCATTAGTTAACAATCCACTACAAGCAATAAGATTAGGATTGTTAGAACTAAAACAAAGTCGTGTAGATTTAGTTGTTGAATTTACAACAGACTTCCACGAAAATGATGTTAAAGCAGGTGAATTAATTGATATTACTAATGATATTTTTAGTTGGACTAATAAAGTATTTAGAGTATTACAAGTCAAAGAAGTAGACAATGGTAAAGACTTGTTATACCAAATTACAGCATTAGAATATGATGCAGATGTATATACAATTACTCAAGCAGAATTAGATTATTACAATGTTACAGATGAAGATGGTATCAACACAATTGGCGAACTTGCAAAATGTGTTACACCTACAGTAACAAGAACAGAACAAGTTAGTCGTCCAAACTTTTTAGTTGAAACAACAGTTCCTAATCAAGCAGGTATTGTTGAAGGTGTTGAAGTATGGTATTACAAAATACCTGACAGTGAATTACCTAGTTGGCAAACAGTAGATGACGCCGCAAGAACATATAACAAAATTTTTACAATAAGACCAACAGGAAATCAAAAAGTATTTCCGCCAAACCAAGACGTTGAACACGATATTTCTACACTAGAAGAAGGCAACTACCTATTTAAAGTAAGAGCAGTAAACAGTGTTACAACTGGAC
>JAMJTX010000086.1 GCA_024281215.1 Candidatus Thiovulum karukerense
TTTGAACTCCTCTCAAAATCACCTTTTCGAGATGATGTAAGAGTAAAGCTTATTAGAACTCTTGCTGAAAATGGTGGGTTAAATGGAATGGTAATTGGTCAAGCTATTGATTGCCATTTTGAGAATAGAAACCTAGAGATTCAGAGAGTTGAGTTTCTCCATAAACATAAGACAGGTAAGTTGATAGCCTCAGCTCTTCAGATGGGGGCTATTATCTCAGGTCGTGCAGATCTTGAGAAGAGACTATACGATTTTGGTCTATCTCTTGGACTCCTTTTCCAGATTCAAGATGATATTCTTGATGCTGTTGAGAGTGAAGAGGAGGCTGGAAAACCAACTGGTAATGATGGAGATAAAAATAGCTTTGTGACTCTTCTTGGACTTGAAGATGCAGTAGCGGAAGCTGATAAACTTGCTCAAAAGGTTGAGAGTGAAATCGACTCTTTTCCACTTGAACTACAAAATGAGTTAAATTCAATTTTAGAGAAGTTTATATACCGTCATAAAAAATAGGGAACTGACTAAGTAAAAGTTTGCTTAATAAATAGATTGCCGTGCCAAGCACGGCAATGAGAAGCTTTGTTTTTGGACTTGACCAGAATCTCTCTATCTAGTCACTCCCCCGCTACTTCAACTTCAACACCAACTTTTTCAAGAAACTCCACTCCATCTCTATCTCGATACTCCGTCTCATAGACAACTCTTTTAATACCAGATTGAGCTATTATCTTTGAGCACTGTTTGCAAGGTGAGTGTGTAATATAGAGAGTACAGCCTTTAGTAGAGATACCGTTTTTGGCAGAGAATGTGATTACATTCTGCTCAGCATGAAGCACAAAATCACTTGTTGTAAGTATCTCTTCAATATGTTCAAGATTACAAGTTGGACATCTATCTATCTTATTCGCACTCTCAAAACCACAAAATTTACACTTCCAGATACTATCTTCACATCTATTCTCAAGTCCGCTAATAGTTCCGTTATAACCTGTGGCAAGAATTCGACCATCTTTTGATAAGACGGCACCAACTTTTAATCTCTTACAGTATGATTGTTGAGACCAAATTCTCGCTGTCTCAACCATAACACGATCATATTTTTTCAAATATTTTACCTATCTAAAACTTTCGCCCCAACAAGATCACCCCAAACATTCGTAGCTGTTCGGAACATATCAAGAATTCGATCGACAACTAGGATTACAGATATATACTCAACAGGGAGTCCAACTGTCTCAAGAACTATTACCATCATCACTATTCCAGCCCCAGGGATTCCAGCAGCACCAACAGAAGCAAGAGTTGCTGTCATAAATATAAGAATCTGTTGCCAAAGAGTTAAATCGATTCCAGCAAGATTTGCTATAAAGATAACAGCTATCGACTCATAGAGTGCTGTTCCGTCCATATTTACAGTTGCCCCAAGTGGAAGTATAAAACCTGCACTCTTTCGACTAACTCCACCTCTCTCTTGAGAGACTTCAATTGATACAGGTAGAGTTGCTGAGCTACTTGCTGTTGAGAAAGCGAGAACAACTGCTTTTTGAACCTGTGCAAAGTATTGAAGTGGAGATGTCTTTGTAACAAAATATAGAATTGCAGGAAGAGTTATTGAGCCATGAAGAAGAAGAGCTAAAACAACAGTTATAGCATACTCCCATAGTGGAATAAGAGACTCCAAACCTTTTTCTGCTACAACATAACTGATAAGTGAGAAGACCCCTATCGGTGAGAGTTTGATAACCCACTTTGCAAGAACCATCATCGCATCATTAAGAGAGTTAAAGAACTCTTTTAATGGGAGTTGTCTCTCTTCAGGCATATGGAGAGTAGCCACCGCAAATAGAACTGTAAAGAAGATAACTTGAATAACAGAACCATTTGAGAGGGAGGCGATAATATTTGTTGGGACAAATGAGAGGATAAAATCAGACACAGAGAACTCTTTTATCTCTGGAGCAGAGCCAACAGCGACTTCTATACTCCCTCCAGCTCCAGGGTTGATAATATTAACAATAATTACACCAAGTAGAACTGCGAGGGCTGTTGTAGAGAAGTAGTATGTAAAAGCTCGTGTCCCAACACCTTTTAGCTCATTGACCCCTCCAATTCCGACAATCGCCATAAAGATTGATGCGAAGATAAGAGGGATAATCAACATCTTCAGTAGTGCTAAAAATAGTGATCCGATAATCTCCTGTTGAAGTGCTAACTCTGGTAGAGCAACTCCAAAGGCTATTCCGACAACAATTGCTAAAAGTGTAAGGTTCTCTGTATTCAGTTTCAAAAATTCTCCTATAATATATTTTTATCGACTCTTAATCTATCTTCATCGATATATCAATCCAGCTAGATTGGTGGATTGGTGATCCTGTGCTAATTGCATCAACTCCTGTCTTTGCATATGCCTCAATATTTTGAAGAGAGATATTTCCACTAGCTTCAAGTTGAGTTCGTGGTGAGACCTCATCGCGAAATTTAACAACTTCAATAATCTGATGGGGCTTCATATTATCACACATCACAATATCAACATCTTTTAAGATTGTCTGCTTTGCCACATCTACATCTTCGCACTCAATCTCTATCTTTGTTGTGAAAGGTATCTTTTTTCGAGCTTCTGATAAAAACTCATCAAGATTCTCTATTGTTTTCAGATGAGTATCTTTCAACATCAGAGAGTCGTCAAGACCCATTCGGTGATTTATAGCTCCTCCAACTTTTGAGGCATACTTCTCAACCTCCCGAAGAAGGGGGCGAGTCTTTCGAGTATCAAGAAGTTTAACACCGTAAGGCTCTATCTTTTCAACATACTTTCGAGTAAGAGTAGCTATTGATGATGTGTGAAGAACTGTATTTAGTATAACTCGTTCAACACTCATAAGAGTGTGCGAATCTCCACTAACTCGAGCAATAACATCTCCTTTGGCAAACTTATCACCATCGTGGAAATTCCAACTCACTTGAAAGTTATAGAGTTCAGCTAGTCGATTTACATATACCTCTCCAGCAAGAACTCCATCACTCTTTGCAACAAGTCGTCCAGTTGCATCTGTCGGTTCTGTCACCTTTGAAAATAGGTCTCCTCGACCAACATCTTCAGCGACTGCCATCTCCAGAAATCTATCTATATTTCTCAATTAGAGACTCTCCAGCCAATTCTCAACATATTTAATCTGGTTCTTGGTTTCAGCTGTTGCTGTCCCACCCTTTGATATTCGGCTATTCATTGAGTTTCGGAGAGAGAGAAGAGGAAGAACATCAGCTTCAATTCGGCTGTCAATCTTCTGAAGTTCAGATAGCTCTATTTCACTTAGGTCAATATTTAACTCATCAGCTCGTGCAACAGCTTCACCTGTAATAAAGTGAGCCTCTCGGAAAGGGATATTGCAATATTTCACAAGATAGTCAGCAAGATCAGTAGCTGTTAAGTGTCCAATTTTACAAGCCTTTTCCATCTTATCTACATTGACAGTTAGAGTCTCAATAGACTTTGTCAAGATTTCTAACGATACTTCAGCAGTCTCAACAGAGTCGAAAACACCCTCTTTATCCTCCTGCATATCTTTATTGTATGCTAATGGCAACCCTTTCATAACTGTTAATAGTGAGATGAGATTTCCATTAACTCGACCACTCTTTGCTCGGAGAAGCTCAGCAACATCTGGATTCTTCTTCTGTGGCATAATTGAACTACCCGTAGAGTATGCATCACTAAACTTTACAAACTGGAACTCATAGCTACTCCAGATAATTAACTCCTCGGCAAATCTTGAGATATGAACAAAAAGAGTTGAGATATTAAACAGAATCTCAAGAGCAAAATCTCTATCACTTACAGTATCAAGACAGTTAAGAGTCGGTTCTCTGAAACCTAAAAGTTCTGAAGTTCTATCTCTATTGATATTGTGAGGTGTTCCAGCAAGAGCTGCACAACCAAGAGGTGAAGTTGAGTTTCTCTCTATTGAGCTTTGAAGTCTCTCATAATCTCGTTTAAACATTGAGATGTATGCAAGCAAGTGGTATGCGAAATTTGTAGGTTGAGCATGTTGAAGATGTGTCATTCCTGGGATAAGAGTCTCTGTATGTTTTTTCGCCAACTCTAAAAGGACTTTTTGAAGATATAGAATCTGTTCAGATAGCGATTGACTCTTATTTTGAACATATAGTCTGAAGTCTGTTGCCACTTGGTCGTTTCGACTTCTAGCAGTATGGAGTCGCTTTCCAACATCACCAATTATTGCCGTGATTCTACTCTCAATAGCCATATGAATATCTTCATCAGATATTTTAAACTCAAACTCTCCTGACTCAATCTCCTCTTTAACAGTTGTAAGGGCTTGAATAATCTGTTTTGCATCACTCTCTGAAAGAATGCCATTTTCAGCTAACATTGTTGCATGGGCAATTGAACCAGTTATATCTTCTTTATATAACTTTTGGTCAAAAGGGATAGAGGCATTAAAACGGTCGAGAAGCTCTGAAGCACTCTCTTTAAATCGACCTGACCACATTTTTGACATATAAATCTCCTAATTAAATCTTTTGTGATTTTACCAGTGACAGCACCTTAGACAAAAATTGATTAATAAACTTTTGGAGAAGAGGTGGATATATTGAGTTAAAAAGCTATTAACACTCTATTAACAATAGAT
>JAMJTX010000087.1 GCA_024281215.1 Candidatus Thiovulum karukerense
CAATACTGAACCTCAATTTTCTGGAGATAGCTTTATGAAATATATAACAAAAAGCTCATTATTTTGTCAATTTTTTCCTATATGAACTTCTAAATTTCATGTTACAATCAAAATAAAATATTAAGCATAGATATAAAGGTATGGCGATGAGATCTGTTTTTCAAGTAGTTTTACTACTAAACATAGTACTGACAGTTACTCTCTTTGGAGAGTCTGTTGAAGATGAGTTAGAGGCTTTAGAGCAGGAGATGAGAGAGTATGCAGAATCAAAGAAAGATAAACCAGCAGAAGAGAGCAATAATGTAATTTTAACCCCTGTGATTGTAGAACAGCCATCTGTGTCAGAAGATAATTCAGAGGAGATGAAGAGAAAAAAGCTAGAGTTAAAAGCAAAAGAGTTGGAGTTGAAAGAGCGAGAGATTGAGATAGAGAGACAAAAACAACAAGCTTCTCAACCTACTACAAAACAAGTAACAGCTTACACAACTTACCCTGTTGCTAAACCTGTTAAGAAGATTGAACAAAGAGATGGTGGTATATATTTAGCATACTCATATGGATCTGGAGGGTTAGAATATACGGTCTCTAATGATATTGATGAGTATGAATATGAGAGTGCAGATAGCTTTGATATAGGGACTCAGAGTTTTAAGATAGGGTTTGGAGGCTTTAGAGAGAATAGAGTTGAGTGGAGTTATAACATATACGATATTGATGAATCTTTTGATACGGATAGTCGATGGGGAATAGGTTATAACTATATATTTACAGGAAATGGAGAGCGATTTAACCCATATTTAAGTATCGGTATTGAGTATGTACAGATCGATTACGATGGTCGAACAGATGCTGAGGGAGAAGAGAAATCAACTGGTTTTGGGGCAAATGTAGCTCTTGGTTTCTATGTAAAGATTTTTGATGCTTTAGATTTAGGTATGGGTTATCAGTACAAAACTCATATGTTTAGTTGGGAGTACGAGACTATGGATAGTAGCTTTAACAGAACAACAGTTGTTGAGAGCCGAGATGATATAATTCAATCACTTACAGCTGATATCATCATTAGATTTTAAGGATCTACTTTTACATCTCCGTCATCTTTGACGGAGTCCATTATATCTCTACAAATGTTACAATTTCTAAAAATTATAGTTTGGATATTGGTAGATGGAGAAACAGCAAAAAATTATCTCAATGTTTGATAACATCGCTAAAACTTATGATATAGCAAATAGAGTTTTAAGTTTTGGTGTTGATAAGAGTTGGAGAAAAAAGGGTTGTGAATTAGCTTATCACTACAACGGAAAAGAGAGTGTTGATCTTGTGGTTGATGTTGCTTGTGGAACAGGTGATATGATGAGCTTCTGGAGTAACACAGCTAAAAGAAAAGGTATTCAACTCCTATCAATTTTAGGGATTGATCCATCAGTTGGAATGGTTGAAGTTGGAAAAAAGAAGTTTCCAGATTTTGAGTTTAAGATTGCCACAGCAACTGACTTAGGAATAGAAGATAGCAGTGCCGATATTATCTCAATCTCCTATGGAATCAGAAATGTTGTAGAGCGAGAAGAGGCATTTAGAGAGTTTCATAGAAAACTAAAAGATGGTGGTCTTGTTGTTATTCTAGAATTTACAAAAAATCCAAACGGTGGAGTCTTTACAGGTCTAAGAGATTTCTATATGACTAAACTTCTCCCAGTTATAGGTGGAGCTATCTCGAGAAATAGAGAGGCTTACAGCTATCTACCAAACTCCATTGGAGACTTTATTACATCTGAAGAGATGGTTTCAGAGTTAGAGAAGACAGGTTTTGAAATTCTTGAAAATAGAAGTTTCTCAATGGGAATATCCTCGCTATTTATCGCTAGAAAGGTTAATTAAATATGTTTGAATCACTAACCAGTTCATTTACTGGAGCTATAAAAAAGATAAAGATCTATGATGATATCAACTCTCTTAAAAAAGCTTTGACAGAGCTGAAGAAGTCTCTACTAAAAGCTGATGTCCATCATAAAGTTGTTAAAGATCTGATTCAAAAAGTTGAGATAGAGGTTAAAGAGGCTGGAATCGGTCAAGAGAGCTTTATGAAGTCAATTCGGGATAACCTTCTCCAGATTCTTTCTGTTGAAGGGAATCAAGGTTTTGTATATGGCTCTAAACCTCCAACTGTCATCTTAATGGCTGGTCTTCAGGGTAGTGGTAAGACAACAACAACAGGGAAACTTGCCAACTATTTAAAGATGAGAAAAAAGAAAGTTCTTATCGCTGCTGCTGACCTTCAGAGAATGGCAGCTGTTGAACAGTTAAAACAGATCACATCTCAAATTGAGGTTGATCTATATTTTGATGATAATGAGAAAGACCCAGTTAAGATTGTTCAGGGTGCTTTTAAAAAAGCTGAAGATGAACTATATGATGTTCTTCTCCTAGATACCGCTGGTCGATTAGCTATTGATGAAGAGCTGATGAATCAACTGAAAGATATAAAAGAGTCTGTTAGAGTTGATGAGGTCTTCTATGTTGCCGACAGTATGACTGGACACGACACTGTTAGAACTGCTCTTAGTTTTAAAGAGGCTATCGGTCTTGATGGTGTTATTCTCTCAAAATATGATGGTGATATTAAGGGTGGAGTTGCTCTTTCAATCGCTTCACAAGTTCAAGTTCCTCTACGATTTATAGGTACTGGAGAGAAGATTCCAGATTTAGATCCATTTATTCCTGATAGAGTTGTAAATAGACTTATTGGTGAGGGTGACCTTGAATCATTAATGGAGAAGACCTCTCTTGTTATTGATAAAAAGAGAGCATCTGAATTAAATAAGAAGATTAAGAAGGGTGAATTTAACTTCAATGACTTCTTAGAGCATGTTGAGAGTTTTAAGAAGCTTGGTGGTCTTAAAAATATTATGGCAATGATTCCAGGTATGAATAAGATGGCTGGTGGATTAAAAGATTTTGATCTTGAGACTTCTGAAGAGATGAAAAAGATACAGGCTCTTATAAACTCAATGACTCCAAAAGAGAGAGAGTTTCCTTCACTTCTTAATAATAGTCGTAAAAAGAGACTCGCTTCAGGTGCAGGGTTAAATCAGATTGAGGTAAATAAAATCTTCAAACAGTTTAAAAATGCCTCAAAAGTTGCTAAGAAGTTTGGAAAAGGTAAAGGTTCTATGAAAGAGATGACAAGGCTTATGGAACAGATGAACCCAACTCAAGCTAATACAAATATGATGAAACTTCGACAACAGTAAATAATCTTTTCTCGACTCAAGTTTAAAGATGACATTGTTGTCATTTCTATGCTTGAGACGGGAATGACAAATTAAATTTTAATTCCAACAATTGTAATATCATCGCTCTGCTCTTTATCACCTTGAAATGATTTGAGTGTGCTTTTTATAATATCGCTATGTCCATTCATATCTCTATTATCACTTATGGTCTGAATAAGATTTTGTAGCTCTTTTTTACCAAAGCGACTTCCATCAGCACCCTCTTGATCAATGATTCCATCAGTGGCTATGTATAGTTCCGCTCCATTTTCAATATCTATATCATACTCAGTATACTCTTGTTCAATTTTTGTTCGCGGAAATCCAACATTTGCACGATCTGATTTAATAATCTCCATCTCACCATCTCTTATTATATATAGAGGAGTTTTTGCTCCTGCATATTTACAAACCTGTTTCGCTCTATTGTAGTATAGAACTCCGCCATCAAACCCTGCACGAGATCGTGATTTTCGCCCCTGTTTCAACATTACCTTAAGAGCGATATTAAAATATTCAAGAATATTCGAAGGGTGTAATTCAAGTTGTTGAGTGCTTAAGTCAGTTATCATTTGAGTCTCAATCGCTTTGACCAACATTGTTACAAATGCCCCTGGGATACCGTGTCCAGCTCCGTCAATTACCATCAATATAACAGAATCTTCATCTATCTCTCTAATGAAATATATGTCACCACCAACACTATCTCTTGGTTGCCAAAATACAAAACAGTCTCTAAAGTATCTCTTTAATAGATCTTTTTCAGGAAGAATAGCCTCTTGAATAATTGATGCATAGTTAATACTATCTTTGATATTTTTATGAGTTCTCTCTATCAGCTCTTTTGATGCCTGAAGCTCCTCTGTCCTCTCTTCAACTTTTAATTCAAGACTCTCATTGAGTTTTTTTAAATCATTATAGGATATTGAGAGCTTTATACTCATATCTCTGAAAGCAGAAGATAGTTTTCCCACCTCATCATTTGAGTCTATTTTTAACAGCTCATCATTTAACTCTAAATTTCCACTACTGATTTTTTGAGCTGTCTTTGTCAAAATTACAATAGGTGATATAAATCTTTGTAAGATAAAGTATGTTGTCATAATCAGAAAAGAGGTTACGATAATAGATATGATTATTGCTTTTTCAATAATATCTCTCTTCTTTTTTTTAATATTCTCTTCTGTATTTGCAATTTCACTATTGATTTTATCCAGTGAGTAGATGAGATATATTTCACCCCACTTATCTAACATAGTTACACTTGTAGAGATGATAAAGTTATCATTATTTACATCTTGAATCTGTAACTCAGTAATATTCTCATCTTTGGGAATCAGTAAGAGTAGCTTACTATCCCCCTCATATATC
>JAMJTX010000088.1 GCA_024281215.1 Candidatus Thiovulum karukerense
ATTAACGATATTTTATCAATGAAAAGCCAGTTATATTATTTAACTGGCTTTAACTTTTAGATGTGTAGAAAGCTATGCCATGAATGGCGAGGGTTTACGGCGCAGTTGCTAAAAAATTTAGAAAGGGAGTGCCAAAATAGTTTTATGATTTTAAATTACTCTGAAATATCTCAAAGAGAGAGGACTAATCTTCTATACTCAACAATTATTCCTCGTCCAATTGCTTGGATTGTCACAGAGGACAACGGGGTAGTCAATATCGCTCCATTTAGTTTCTTCTCAGGTATATCTAGTTCGCCACCAGTTGTTATGGTTGCTATTGGTAATCGTCAAGATGGCACACCAAAAGATACTCTCCGAAATATTCGTAACACTAAAAAAGCTACTATCTGTGTAGTTAATGAGAACTATTTTGAGAAGATGAAAAGTAGTGCTGAGCCAATACCATCACACCAGAGTGAGAGCGAAGTTTTTGACATAGAGGTTGAGAGAGTTGAACATGATTTTCCACCAGCAATCAAAGGGGTTGAGAGTGCAATGTTTTGCAAACTTCACTCAGAGATAGAGTTTGAGGGTAATACAACTCCTATTTTTTTAGAGGTTGTAAAACATTTTGTTGATGACTCAAGTATGATTGATGAATCTTTAAAGCTAAATCTTATTGGTCGAATTGGCAAAACTTTTGCCAAAGTCATTGAGATAGAGTAGATAATAAAGGCTAGTCTCAGGACTAGCATTAACCTTGTCAAAATCGTAGGAATAGAATTCTAGAGCGAACTCCTGATAAAATGCTACTTATAGTTATTTAAGGAAAGGAACTAGACTCAATTCTCTCCAAACTTTGGGAATGGTGTCTATATTTATAGAATAGATGAACTACACAGAAGAAGATATTTTAAGCCTCCAGAATGACCCTGTTTTTAACAGCGAATTGGAGACTAGAGAGAGAGATGCTTTAGAAAAAAAAGATATTGTCCAGCTATATGATGTATTAGATACATCTCTTCTCTTTGATGATGATAGGTCTGACAAAATTAATAGTCTCTATGGCTCAATTCTTGAGATAGCACTTCAAAAACTCCATACAAAACTTGAGAGTGAGGCTCTTTTTGATCTTGAAAATGAGGAAGATCACTACTCACTTCGAGCAATATATGAGTATGGAATCGAGCAGTATAGCGGTGGGCAACTCCATGAAGCTAAAGAGCTATTTATAATGCTCTCAATTTTAACTGATAACAATATATTCAAAGGTGCTATGCAGATTCATCTTATCTCTATTTTAAAAGATATTTCATTTGATGAGTTTGTTGAGAGGTTGGTTGATATGGAGAAGATGAATAGTGCAAATGAGAGTTTCTTTATTCTCTACTTTTACGACATTGCAAATCAGTTCCTTCATGAAAACAGCTCTCTAATTCGGGAAGCGATTAGAGAGGTAAAAAATATTAAGATATGAGAATTCATTTAATTGGAATAGGTGGAATTGGAATCTCTGGACTTGCTAAGTATCTATTTTTAGATGGGCATACTGTTACAGGTTCTGATCAGACACTTAATAAAGTGACTAAAGATTTAATTGATATAGGTATCTCTGTTAATGCACCTCATCATCAATCCTCTATAACAGAAGATATAGATCTAATTATCCACTCAGCAATTATCAAAAGTGATAATGTTGAAATCATTGAGGCAAAAAAGCTCGGCATCAAAACTCTCTCAAGAAGTAAAGCTCTACCAGAGATACTTGGAAACAAGAGAGTCTTCTCTGTCTGTGGAGCACATGGAAAAAGTACAACTTCAGCTATTCTATCCTCAATTCTAGGAAAATCTTCAATTATCGGAGCTTACAATAAAACTTTTGGCTCAAATATAAATTATGTAAAAGGTAATGAGATAGTTTTTGAAGCTGATGAGAGTGATGGAAGTTTTCTCAACTCAAATCCATACTACTCAATTGTGACAAATACAGAGCCAGAGCATATGGAGTTCTATAACTATGATTATGAGAAGTTCTATGAAGCTTATAGAGAGTTTTTAGAGATTGCCAAAGTGAGAGTAGTAAATGGAGAAGACCAATTTATTGAGAAACTGGATATTGAGGCTATTCGACTCTTTCCATCAAAAGATATAAGAGATATAAAATCAAGATTGATTGATGGTGAGCCATTTATTGAGTTTGAACTTTTAAATTATGGAAAATTCTCTGTTTGGGGATTTGGAGAGCATATCGCCCTTGATACATCTCTAGCTATTTTAACAGCAATAGATTACGGACTATCTATTGGTGAGATTCAAGAGAATCTTTTAACTTATCGAGGAATCGAGAAGAGGTTTGATATTCTCCAAAAGAGCGAAGATTTTATATTAATTGATGATTATGGACACCACCCAACTGAGATAGAGGCTACTCTCAAATCAGCTTTCCAATATGCTGAAATGGTTGGTATTGATGAGGTGGTTGCGGTCTGGCAACCCCATAAATATAGTCGCACAGTTGATAACCTTGCACACTTTCAGAGCTGTTTCAGAGGTGTGTCAAAGCTGATTATTCTCCCTGTATGGAGAGCAGGTGAAGATGTTGTTGAGATAGATTTTAAGGAGCTATTTAAAGAGTATAGCCCTATCTTTTCTGAACGAGTCCATGTTTCTGAGAGAGATGTTAAGCTAGACTCAGGTACAAGAATTACCAAAGGGTTAATTATCGGTTTTGGAGCTGGTGATATAACTTATCAACTAAGGGGAAAAGTTTGAAAAAGATAACAATTGCTCACTCACCAGATGCTGATGATATTTTTATGTATTATGCAATCAAGTTTGGTTGGGTCTCAACAGGAGATTATAGATTTGAGAGTTTAGCTCTCGATATTGAGACTCTGAATCTTGAGGCACTAAAAGGAAGTTATGACATCACAGCTATCAGTTTTGGACTCTATCCAAAGATACGAGATGAGTATGCGATTTTAAATAGTGCTGTAAGTTTTGGTGAGGGTTATGGACCTAAACTGATAAAGCTCAAAGATAAAAAATTGAAAAGAAATTTCCGAGTTGCCTTAAGTGGTGCAAACACTACAAATGCACTTCTATTTAAGATAGCTTATCCAGAGGCAAGAGTAAGATACTACAACTTTTTAGATATTGAGAATGCTGTTTTAAATGGCGAGGTTGATGCTGGAGTGCTTATTCATGAATCGATTTTGAACTACTCTGATAAGTTAGAAGTTGAACGGGAGCTATGGGACATCTGGAGAGAATTAGCTGGTGATGGAGTACCGCTACCTTTAGGTGGAATGGCAATCCGAAGATCGATACCACTAACAAAGGCAATTGAGCTTCAAGATATTATCCAGAATGGGGTTAGAGTAGCAGTTAATAATAGAGAGATGTTATCAAAAATGTTACTTCAACGAGATGCGGTTAGAATCGATGATGAAGAGCTTGAAAAGTATCTAAGTCTCTATGCAAATAGTGAGTCTGTGGAGATTAGCGAAAAGCAGTTTGAGGCGATAGATAAGCTTTTTGAGATAGGTTATGAGCATGGCTTTTTTGATGAGAAGATTAGTGCAAAAGCTTTTGGTGTTCCAAAAGAGTATATAGATTATAGATTTTCATAGGAGATAGGTTTGGAGCAGAACTACTTTGCTAAGAGGATAATTCCGTGTTTAGATGTTAAAGATGGACGAGTTGTAAAGGGTGTCAATTTTGTAGGGCTTGTTGATGCAGGTGATCCCGTAGAGGTTGCAAAAAGATATAACATTGAGGGGGCTGATGAGCTTACATTTCTTGATATTACAGCATCTCACGAGAAGAGAGATACAATTGTTGATGTTGTAAAAAATGTGGCAAAAGAGGTCTTTATTCCGCTAACAGTTGGGGGTGGAATTAGAAAACTTGATGATATATATTCACTTCTCAATGTTGGGTGTGATAAGGTTAGTATCAACAGTAGTGCAGTTAAAAACCCAGACTTTATCAATGAGGCTTCAAAGAGGTTTGGAAGTTCAACAATTGTTGTGGCAGTTGATGTGAAGTTTGTAGATGGTGACTACTATGTTTTTATTAATGGGGGACGAGTCAATACAGGCAAACTCGCTTTACCTTGGATTAAAGAGATGAGAGATCGAGGAGCAGGTGAAATCCTTTTAACCTCAATGGATACCGATGGAACAAAAGCTGGATTTGACCTAAAAATTACAGAAGAGGCTTCAAAGCTTGTTGATATCCCTATTATTGCGAGTGGTGGAGCAGGAACAGAGGAGCATATTAAAGATGCTTTTGAATCGGGAGCGGATGCTGCTCTTGCTGCCTCAATATTCCACTTTCGAGAGATTGAGATTATGCACCTGAAACAGTATCTCGATGCACACCATATTCCAGTTAGGCTTTAAGTTGTGAGATCTATATTTGATATAATACTTTCTACTACGGAAAAATAGGAAAGTAGATGGCTAAGAAGAAAAAACCCGCTTGTATATGTCCGAAATGTCTTCCAGGTTGGCTAGCAGCCTTTGGAGACTTGATGAGTCTTCTCTTAACATTCTTCGTTCTTCTACTATCTATGTCTACTATGGATAGAAATAAAATTGCTGAAGCTATCGGTTCTCTTAATGGTGCTATGTCTGTGCTTGAGGGTGGTGTTCGCTCAGAAGTTAGTCACCATCGACAACAGTTAGCTACCCCTATCGATGCACAAGAAGAGACGGCAGAGAGTGTAAATAGAATAGCATCTGCTGTTGTTGAAGCCAATGAGTTTATTGATGAGGGTGGAGGACCAGCAATCACTCTTGAAGATGCGGAAGAGGGCTTTATGATTACACTTCCCGCCAAAGTACTTTTTAGAGATGGAAGTGCTGAAATTGTTGGTGATGACTCTATTCTATTCTTAAAAAGAGTTGCTCAAATTGTCTCATCTTTTCCGAAAGATGTAGAGGTGAGTGTTCGCGGATATACTGATGATAGAAAGATAAACAATAATCCACTATATAAAGACAATTGGGAGTTATCCGCAGCAAGAGCTATCTCTGTTGTGAAACAGCTTGTAGAGAATGGTGTATCTTCAAAAAGCATTCATGGAGCTGGTTTTGGTGAGTTTAGACCTATTGCAACAAATTTTACAGAAGAGGGTCGAGCTAAAAATAGACGAGTTGAAGTTAGGTTTATAGCTAAGAAACGAGAATCAAAAGATAAAGCTAAACAGACTATTCTGGACTCAGGAATGAGTGACGATGTTGAAATAAAAGACTTCTAAATTACAGAGTTAAAAATAGTACAAAATGTCCAGAGGCTATTTGATTAAATATAATAGCCTCACCTCTTAGAACAAATTACCCTGTTTTAAAGTTTCACCTAAAAGTTGTTTTTTGGTAGAATGAGACAAAAGTTATAAGATATATAGGAATATCTAAATGTTCGAAAACTTTAGTCTAAAAGCTCAATTTAAACTTCTCGTAATGCCCGTTATGGTGCTTACTGCTCTACTGATAATCTTTATTAGCTATTCAGAATATAAAAATAGCATTAAATTAGAGACATTGAATAGAGATATTCAGATTGTTGAAGATCTCAGAAAGCTACTCATTCTAATTGCAAAAGAGAGGGAAGTAAGTCTTAAACTTATCACAACAAAAAGTGAAGTGATGGCAAAGAGAATCTCAATGGATCTCAAAAAGCAGAGAAGTATTAACAACACAAGAGTTAAGGCTCTTCGAAATAAATTAGATGAGTTTTCAGCTAAAGAGATTTTAGAGAGAGTATTTCTTAAAAAAGTATCTACAAATATTAAACACTTCAATGGAAACTATATAGAGTTTAGAAAGAGGGTTGATGAGCGAAATATCTCAACTAGTGAGCTTCTTGAATACTACTCGTCGATTATTAATGGTTTTATTGATGCAATCTCAACATCTTCATTAGAGGTGATAGACTCATCTATCAATAGAAACATAGTAATCTACTCAATCTTCTTAAAATATATTGATACATTGAGCCAACGAGATATCTTTCTTGAGAAGATTGTCTCTGACCGGAATATCTCAATAGAGCCATATATTGAGTTAGCTAAAATTGATGCTTCTATAAAAAGTATTAATGATATATCTGCTGGATTAGTTGATGAAGAGCTATTTCAACACTATGAGAGACTCTCTCTAACACAAGAAGTTATCGATGTTGAGAAGATTAATGAAGCGATATTAAACAATGATGCAACTATTCTTCAGGGATTAAAGGTATCAAAGTTATTATCAATGTTGAGAAAATATCAAAAAAGATTAAAAGAGCTTGATGACTATATCTCACGAGAGATTTTAACTGACTTAAGCAGTAAAATTGATAGACATGAACAGCGAGAATCTCTTTTAACAATAGGTTTCTTAACTGCAATACTTATAATTTTATTATCCACTTATGCTGTTTATAACTATCTGCGAGAGACACTATTTTTTGGAACACTTCAGATTAGAAGTAAGATATTGAGAGTTATCACAGATATGTCTCTATCAAGAGAGATGGGGCAGAATGAGAATGAGATTCGAGCATTAATATCTCTTGTTAGTACTTTTGCAAAATTAATTAAAGAGTCTCTCTCTAAAATTAGAATGAACTTTAGAGATATTGTTAATCTCTCAAATCATCTCTCTGAATCCTCAGAGACAATTGTTAATCATATCCAGAAACAGAGTAGGTATCTTGAAGATATAAATCTGCAAATGGCTATTTTTCTTGAGAATATCAGAAATAGTGAAATCAGTTTTGAGAACCTGAAAGATATTATTGAGGATAGTTCTTCTAAGATTAACAACCTTAACTTAGATGTTATCTATATATCTTATGAAGTTTTAAGTTTAAAAGATCTAAATAGAAAAATTATTGAGAATAAAGAGAAGCTTAAGGAGTTAACTCTATCCAATATTCAGCTTCTTCAAACAGGTGAAAATCTCTCATCAGATGATATCAAGAGGGCAACTGACTCATTCCAAGAGATGGTCGCTCTTATTGATAATCAAAATGAGATTCTCAAGAATAAAGAGGAGAAATTAAGTAACTTAAGCAAAACTGCTCTCTCAATCAAAAAAGATGCAGAGATTAATAATGCTAACTTGAGTGATATTCTAGGTGTAATAACTATCCTTGGCTATGAGACTAAAAATATTACAAGTGAAATTAATAGAACAGTAGAAGAGAATAGTAACTTTATCGATGTTAGTAAGAATATGGTCAATAAGAGTGAGTTCGTATCTTCCGATGTTAAGATGTTAAATAAGTACATTGTAAATCTTGATAAAGAATTCAATAAATTCCGTTTTTAAACCGATGGATTAAATAGATAGGTCCAGAAAGGAGATTTTTATGAGTGTAAATGTTGGAAGCTCAAACTCATCTGCAACAAATCAGGGTAGTTTTGTTCAGGCTCTCTCAAAAGATAGTATTAAAGAGAGTAGAGTTGAGAACCTTCAGGAAGTTAAAAGAGTTACCTATAACCCAACTGTTGAGGAGTCTCAAGAGGAGACTCGTGAAAATAGTGAAGCTAAATATCAACTCCAAGAATGGGTTGAGAGAATGAATAGTGTTGTTAAAGAGAATGTTAAATTTAACTTCAGTGAAGAGTTGGGAAGTATATATGTGACTGTGGTTGATAGCACAACAAATGAGGTTATTCGGACTATTCCAACAGAAGATGCTCTTCAGTTATCTGCTATCTGGAAAGATGCTATCGGTAACATATTTGATCGCAAAGGGTAGATAGATGGCTGGAATTCAAACAATAGGACTTGGAAGCGATAACAAACTTTCGCTCGAGACTGTTGATCAACTGAAAGAGGTTGATAGAGGTATTCTTATTGATCCAATTGATGAGGATATAGAGACATCTGTTCTTAAGAGAGAGTCTCTAGCTGAGGTTGTCTCGCTTCTTGAGACACTTAAATCATCAACTGATAGTTTAGCAGGTGACAATCTATATCTTAATAGAAGTGGGTTTATCTCTGACACTGGTATTAATATCAATATAGATAAGGGTGTTGCTCTTCAAGATATATCTATTGATGTTGATCAACTTGCTGAAGTTGAGGTTCGTCAATCTGCAATTTTTGAGAGTCGCACATCGGCAATTTCATCTGGCGATGGAACTATATCCATTGAGATGAATGGTGTAAGTGAAGAGTTTGATGTAACAGCAGATACAACTCTTGAGGATCTAATGCAGATGATAAATGACAGTTCGTTAGATGCAACAGCAAAGATATTGAATACTGGTCGAGATGAGTATAGATTGATATTGAGTGGAGAGACAACGGGTCAAATAAACTCATTCACTATTACAGAGAGTGAGAATCTCAATACATCTCTAACTTCAGAAGATAACCTTGTACAAAATGCAAAAGATGCGACAATATCATATAACGGTGTTCAGGTTACTCGAGACTCAAATAAAATAGAAGATCTAATTTCTGGTGTCTCTTTTGAACTAACCCAAGTGACTGATAATCCAATCACTATTCAGATTACAGAAGATATAGATTCAATTCTTGCAGAGGCTCAAAAGTTTGTTGATTCATATAATGAGTTGGCTCTAAAACTTGATGATTTAACAAAGTTTGATGAGACCACAAAAGAGACAGGTGTCTTTCAGGGTAACAGTAATATTCGGGGCATCGAACGAGAGTTAAACAAGATGATCACAACTATGGATAGCAATAACAACTCACTTATCAATTTTGGAATGTCTCTTAACGAAACAGGAACTCTCACTTTTGAGTCTGAGACATTTCTTGAAAAATATAACGAGTCCCCAGAAGAGGCTCAATACTTCTTTAAGGGTGATGATATTGAGAGCAGAGGAGTCACATCTCATCCAGATGGTGTCTTCTACCAATTAGAGATGACTCTTGATAGATATGTGGGAACTGATGGGTCACTAGATTATCTCAGAGTAAGCCTTGAAAATCAAGAGGATAGACTCAATAAAGAGAGAGAGAAAGCTCTTGAACTTCTCAATAAAAGATACGATAGAATGGCGGAGCAGTTTGCACAGCAAGAT
The DNA here is from genome assembly GCA_024281215.1 of Candidatus Thiovulum karukerense. GTDB lineage: Bacteria > Campylobacterota > Campylobacteria > Campylobacterales > Thiovulaceae > Thiovulum_B > Thiovulum_B karukerense. The sequence goes on from JAMJTX010000088.1 coordinate 9,038, forward strand.
GCAATTATTGGACAGATTAATCAGCAGTTTGCATCTATTCAGATGCAGATAGATTTCCAAACAGCTAAACAATAAATAGATTGGGAGAATTGATGACAACTGAAGAGTTACTAAAACAGCAACAACAGACAGAAGACGATGGTGAAAATAGTGCAGTTGTTGCCTATAAAAGAAATAACTTACATATAGAGTCGAAAATCAAACTTGTTGAAGCTCTATATGAGGGGTTACTAAACTTCAACTCAAATATTATCAAAGCGATTGAAGAGGGTGATGTTGAGAAGAAGATAGAGTGGGTTAATCGAAGCACATCTATCATTATTGAACTTATGAATGCACTTGATCTTGATGCAGAAGGCTCTATTGCCGACTACCTTAATAGACTCTATACTCAACAGCTTCAGTATATTTTTGAAGCAAACAGAGATGATGATATTGAGAAAGTTAAAACAGTCAATAATGTTGTTCGAGGACTTCTTGATGCTTGGAGAGAGACATCTCTTGAACAGTAGTGATTGGCTATCAAAACTAAAAGTTGCTATTGTGAGGGAGGATTTTGACTCCCTTCAAACTTTAACAGCTATGGAGATAGAGTTTCAAAATCTTCAAGAACTAGAAGATGCAAAGTATCTCCTTAAAGAGACTCTAATGATCTCAGCTAGAAATAGAGACTCTATCCAACAATCTCTCTCAAAAGTAAAAAGAAATATAGAGATTACTCGTTCCACACTTTCAACACCTTTCCATAAAATAGATAAGAGTTTTTAACTCTCCTCATTGACACCACTTTTTAATTTTCCTATGATTTTGGAAAATTAGAATAAAAGAGAATATATGATAGATCTGAAACTGTTAAATAGAGATTTTGATGGAGTTGTCACTAAACTTCAAAAAAAGAGAGTTAGTGAAGAGGTGTTAGAGAGTCTGAAGGGTAGGTATCTTCAACTTAAAGATATACGAACTAAACTAGAGAATGCCCAAGCTACTCAAAATGAGAAGAGTAAACTCTTCCAAGTCTATATGAGAGAGAAACGAGATATATCAGAGTTAAAGATCGAGGTTAGTGAAAATAAGAGACTAATTGCTGAGTTGAGTGAAGAGCTGAGAATCTCTGAGGAGTCTCTAGGAGAACTTCTGCTAAATATCCCAAATATACCTCACGATTCCGTTCCAGATGGAGAGAGTGAAGATGATAATGTTGAACTTGAAAAAGTTGGCGAACCACGAAAGTTCTCTTTTGAACCAAAGCCTCATTATGAGCTAGGTGAGAATCTAAATTGGCTAGATTTTGAAAGGGGAATTAAACTTGCAAAGAGTCGTTTTACAGTTGTAAAAGGTGTTGGAGCAAGACTTGAAAGAGCTTTAATAAACTATATGCTGGATCACAATCGAGAGTGTGGATTTGATGAGGTATCTGTACCAGTTATCACCAACTCAACATCTCTTTATGGAACAGGTCAGCTCCCAAAATTTGAAGATGATCTCTTTAAAATTGAGGGTGAAGAGCTGTATCTAATTCCAACTGCTGAAGTATCTCTAACAAATATGTTTGCCGATGAGATTATAGATGGTGATGAACTCCCTATTCAACTCACATCAGCAACACCTTGTTTCCGAAAAGAGGCAGGTTCTGGAGGTCGAGATGTTCGTGGAATAATCCGACAGCACCAATTCTATAAAGTTGAACTTGTCTCAATCACTAAACCAGAAGAGAGTTATGAGATGCTAGATAAGATGGTTGAGTGTGTCTCTTCTCTGCTGACAAATTTAGGGTTACCTCATCGAAAAGTTCAACTCTGTGGAGGGGATTTAGGATTCTCAGCATCAAAGACAGTTGATATTGAGGTTTGGATTCCATCTCAAGGTAAATATCGAGAAATTAGTTCAATCTCAAATACAGAAGATTTTCAAGCTCGACGAGCAAAAATCAGATACAGAGATGGAAAGAAGAATCGTTTAGCTCATACTCTCAACGGCTCAAGTCTTGCTATTGGAAGAACAATTGTTGCTATTATGGAGAACTATCAAAATGAGAATGGTGAAATCGCTATTCCAGATGTATTAACAAAATATCTCTAATCTCATATTCTCACTGCTTTAATCGGTAGTGGGAAACTTCTCAAAATCACAATAAGGTCAGACTATGTTTAAACTTTTTGCCTATATCACTCTACTATCAATTCAACTATATTCAGCAACTCTATACTCTCTTCAAATTGCAACATTTAGAGAGAACAGTAGAGCAGTCGAGGAGCTAACTCGACTCTCTAAAAGTATAGATGAGCTGTTTCTCTATCAAACAGATAGAGGGTATTGGACAATTAGGTATGGAAAAGAGAGTAGTCGTAATGAGGCTAAAGCATTACGAGATATTGATGAAACTTTAAAGTATGGGGTTGTTGTGCCATCAGACAGTTCCAAGCTTTTTAATAATCAAAAAAAAGTTGTTGAGAAGAGAGTTAAAGAGCCAGAAGTATTGGATCAAAAAGAGGCTATTCCGCCTCTATTCAATAGGTATATATCTCAGTTTGATAATTTAAATATTAAAATTGATACATATACCTTTAGGATAATGGTCAGAAAAAGGGTATATGTAATTCAATTCTTGGATAATTTGGAGAGTGAGACAGCTGATGCTATTTTTAACAAGAGACTCAATAAGAGTGATATAAATAGAGTTCTTCTATCTAACAATCTTGTTGAGATCTCATTTGGTCTTGGTAATATTGAGAAGAATGGAGATGAAATTGAGTCGATTATACTACCCATTCTAAACAAGAGTCGTAAAAGCCAACATATCAGAGTAAAAGCATATAGAGTTAAATAGCTCTAACTATTTTTGTGTTGAGCCGATTGATACCAGTTCAGTATCATCACTCCTATAACTCCAGATGTAACACCAGTTAGATATAGGGGTATAGAGAGGTTACCACTCTCTTTTAGGTAGATAAATCCAGCAATAAGAACTCCGTAAGATATAAGTCTTAAGATTGAAAAGTTTGCAGGAAGAGATTTAAAAATCTCTTTTTTTTGCTTAAGAATAGAGTGCTTTTTCTTCTCCTCTTTAACAATCTCTTTTTCACTTTGATCTTCTGCAACAATATCATCAGAGTATAGATCAAATGGATCATCTATTTTGTCGATAGCATCTCTATCTCCACCATCAATATTTAGCTTAGCATCTACACCTTTTTGGACATAACTTTGATAACTCTTTCTTGAAGCAAATAGAACTAGAGCAGTTGATAAGAGGGCAATGGCAAATGAGATCAATCTTTTTTCTCCATATTTTCTGCTTTCTCTCGCTGAATTTTATATCGGGGATCTTCAGCTATCTCCTTAAAAGCGATCATCTCTTTTTTATATGCTTTATATATATTAATACCAGCAGCAGCAACACCCCAAAACACACCTAACCACAATAGGTATGGACTATTAAAAATCGACTGGAGCCAAAGACCAACTCCCACACCAATTAATATTGCTACAACAATAGAAATGCCTAATGAGAGGGAATCCGCACCCTCAACTATCTTTTTAAATTTAGCTTTATCTTCTACTTTTGACTCTTTGTTATCCATTAACATTCCAATATTTTATTTAAAATTATAGCTTATACAAGCTACTTCAGTAGTTCTGGTAGCCTTATTTTGATTGAGTGTGAGTTATAATAAAAGATAGATTAGGTCTTCTATCAAGGAACAAACAATGAAAAAACATATAATCCTTTTTTCAATGATTATTATCTATATACTTGGAATAAGTGGATATGGATACTACTCATACTTTAAAAATAAAGAAAATATCATAGAGGGGATAGATAAGCAACTCAAATCAACTGCATTTGCAATTCCTATAATACTAGGAGAGAGCTATCATTCTAAAGATATGAATAGAGAGAGTATCTCTGATGACTATTATCTATCTCACATGAAACTACTTAGCCAGTATGCAGATATAACGGGTATTAAATATCTTTATAGCTTTGTTAAAGTTAAAGGTGAAGTTATATTTGTCTCCTCCAGCTATACTCAAGATGAGCTGAAAGAGGATAGTCTCACTAAATATTGGGATATTTACGAAGATGCAACTGATAAACTTATCAACTCATTTGAGAGTGGTAAAATTATCTATGAAGAGAGTAGTGATCAGTGGGGAACATTTCGATCAGTACTTATTCCAATTAAACAGGGAGAGTTCACTTATGTACTTGGAGCGGATATCGAAATTAGCTATATTGCAGAAATTCTCCAAGATGAGATAGTTACTTTTGTGCTAACTGGTCTCTTTTTTCTACTCTTACTAATTCCTGTTATCTTGTTATATATCCGAACAATGGAGAGGGAGAAGAAAAGCCTTGAAGAGGTGATAGAGCTTAAAACAGGAGAACTTCAAGCGATAAACAGAGACCTTCAAAACCTTTCAACACAGCTCTCTAAATATCTTTCGCCACAGCTTTATCAATCTATCTTTACAGGCAAGAAAGAGGTAAAGATTGAAGCAAAACGAAAAAAGCTTACAGTCTTTTTTAGTGATATTAAAAACTTCACAAAGACTACTGATCATCTTGAACCAGAAGACCTTACCTATCTACTCAATAACTACTTAAATGAGATGAGCATCATTGCACTGAAGTATGGAGCAACTATTGATAAGTTTATTGGTGATGCAATTCTGATATTTTTTGGCGATCCAGAGAGTAAGGGTGTCAAAGAAGATGCACTTCTTTGTGTTTCAATGGCGATAGAGATGAAGCAACGAATGGGTGAGTTGCGAGAAAAATGGCAAAAAGATGGTGTGACACAACCTTTTCAGATACGAATGGGAATTAATACAGGCTACTGCACAGTAGGCAATTTCGGTAGCGACAGTAAGCTTGACTATACAATTATTGGTAATCAAGTAAATCTTGCTAGTCGTCTTGAGAGCAATGCAGATGTTGATGAGATACTCATATCTGAAGAGACTTACCTACTTGTCAAAGAGCAGGTAACCTGTGTTAAGAGGGGGTTGATTGAAGCAAAAGGGTTTGACCACCCTATTCAAACCTATCAAGTAAATGATACTTTTCAAAGACACTTTCTTGAAGAGAGACAGAGTGGTTTTAGTCTCTCCATAGATTTTGATCACTATGATATGAATAGAGATAGTGTTATAAAAGTTTTAGAAAATACAATCAAAGAGCTTCAAAAAGAGAAAGAGTAGGCACTTTTTACAAAATCAGCTCCACTATTTCAGGGCAACTCAATAGACAAAGAGATATAACTTCTTAATGCTGGGACGGGGTTATCGCTTTTTCTTGGTAAAATATGCAAAGAAAATATAAAGTATGATAAATATTGATTCCATATTTTGGAGTCGTTTATAAATAAAAGGCTATATATGAATATAGAAGTGGCTTTAAGGGAGATTGAAAGAGGTATCTCTGAAGTTATTGATAGAGGAAATTTAGAGAAGTTAGTTAAAAAATTTTATGACACTGGGGAGCGATTTCTAGTAAAAGCTGGGTTTGACCCAACTGCTCCAGATTTACACTTAGGTCATACAGTACTAATAAATAAACTGGCTACATTTCAGAAGTTTGGAGCAAAAGTTCAATTTCTGATTGGAAACTTCACTGCAATGATTGGAGATCCAACTGGAAAGAGTGCTACTCGAAAACAGTTGAGTCGAGAAGACATTAGAGAGAATGCCAAGACTTATGAGAGACAGATATTTAAAATTTTAGATAGAGATAACACAGAGATAGTCTTTAATGGGGATTGGTTAGATGAGTTAGGTTCTGCTGGAATGGTCTCTCTTGCAACAACTTATAATGTAGCAAGAATGTTGGAGAGAGATGATTTTGAGAAAAGATATAAGGCAAATACTCCTATCGCTGTAAGTGAGTTTATCTATCCTCTTCTTCAGGGTTACGATTCCGTTCATCTAAAATCTGATGTTGAACTTGGTGGAACTGACCAGAAATTTAATCTTCTGATGGGGCGACATCTTCAGAGAACTTATGGTGTTGGAAAAGAGCAGAGTGTTGTTATGATGCCTATTCTTGAGGGGCTTGATGGTGTTCAGAAGATGAGTAAATCTCTCAATAACTATATCGCTGTTGAGGAGAATCCAAATGATATGTTTGGAAAGATTCTCTCAATCTCTGATGACCTGATGTGGAGATATTATGAACTCTTAAGTTCAAAAAGTTTAGATGAGATTGAAAAACTTCAATCTGGTGTAACAGAGGGTTCTCTTCATCCGAAAAAGGTAAAAGAGGAGTTGGCTCACGAGATTACAGCTAGGTTTCACTCAGAAGAGTTAGCAGTTGAGGCAAAAAACCATTTTGATTTAGTTCATAAGAAAAAGGACATTCCAGATGATATCGCAGAGTTCTCAATCTCTGAATCACCTATCTGGATAGCAAAACTTCTTGTTGATATAAAACTTGAAAGTTCAACATCTCAAGCTAGGCGAGATTTAAAAGCTGGAGCTGTTAAAGTCGATGGGGAGAAGGTCTCTGATGAACAGCTAAAACTCAACTCTGGCGAGTATATTATTCAGGTTGGAAAAAGAAAATTTGGAAAGGTGATAATCTCATGAAACCATTGAAGATAGGGAAATACACTGTTGAGAAACCGATTGTTCAAGGTGGAATGGGTGTTGGTATAAGCTGGGATAGACTAGCTGGAACAGTCTCAAAAGAGGGTGGTCTAGGTGTAATTAGTGCAGTTGGAACTGGATATTACAACAATAAAGAGTTTTCACATAAAAATATAGCTGGACGACCTCACGAAGTTGAAAATTTTTACTCAAAAGATGGTCTGACAGAGATTGTAAAAAATGCACGAAAAATATGCGGAGATAAACCCTTAGCTTGTAATATCCTATATGCAATTAATGACTATGGGCGAGTTGTTCGAGATGCTTGTGAGGCTGGAGTTGATATTATTATTACAGGTGCAGGAATTCCATCAAATATGCCTGAATTTACAAAAGATTATCCAGATGTTGCCCTTGTTCCAATTGTCTCAAGTGCAAGAGCTTTAAAGATTATTGTTAAAAAGTGGAAGAAGTACAATCGTCTTCCTGATGCTGTAATTCTTGAAGGACCATTAAGCGGAGGACATCAAGGTTTCACTTATGATCAGTGTTTTGAAGATGAGTACCGACTTCAGAATCTTGTAGCTCCAGTTGTTGAAGAAGCAGAGAAATATGGAGATATTCCAGTTATTCCTGCTGGTGGAATCTGGAACAAAGAAGATATTGATGAGATGTTATCTCTCGGAGCTTCAGGGGTTCAGATGGGAACAAGATTTATTGGAACTCACGAGTGTGATGCTCACGAAAACTTTAAGCAGTTGATGGTAGAGACAAAAGAGAGTGATATTACCCTTATGAAATCACCTGTTGGCTATCCAGCTCGTGGGATAAGAACTCAACTCCACGAAAATATTGAAAATGGAACAGCTCCAAAAATTGCATGTATCAGTAATTGTGTATCTCCTTGTAACCGAGGTGAAGAGGCAAAAGCTGTTGGATTCTGTATTGCTGATAGATTGAGTGATGCCTATGAGGGTGATAGAGAGAGTGGTCTATTCTTCTCTGGTTCAAATGGGTATAGAATAGATGAAATCATCTCTGTTAAAGAGTTAATGGATCGATTGACAAACGGCGAATAAGCATATAGTGAGGGTAATCATTATTACCCTCTATACAAACTTTAATTGAGTAGATAGTTGGAGGTTGGTTATGGCTAATATATCTTCACTTGGAAATCAGATTTTCCTAAATCAAAATGTTTCAGCAATTGCAAATAAATATGTAAATGCCCATGCAAGATTGACATCTCAAGATGTTGTTAATGGTGATAACTTTGAAGAGAACCATAAGAGGCTTAAGGATACAAGAGAGACTGAAGAGACAGAGGCTATTGACGAGAATATGATTGATAGTGATGTATATACAACAACTCCAAGATATCCTAAGCGAAATAGACGAGATAGAGACTCTTCTGAAGAGAGAAAAGATGATAGATATCTAATCGATGAGAAGAATAAAAAGATAGATATAAAAATTTAGGAGCTATTTTGATCATTGATCTACATAACCACACCCCACTCTGTAACCATGCCGAAGGAAAACCAAACGAATATATTAAAGCGGCTATAAAAAAGGGAATCAATATATTTGGCTTTTCTGACCATGCTCCCATGAGCTTTGATCCAGAATATCGAATGAGTGCAAACCAGCTTCAAGACTACTTTAAGGAGATAGAGAGTTTAAAAGATAGACACAACAATCAAATAGAGATTTTAACAGGGCTTGAAGTTGATTACCTTCCAAAGTTTCATGATGAAAAGGTCTTGAATGCTGATATCGATTACCTCATCGGTTCTGTGCATTTTCTTCAAGATTGGGGATTTGACAATCCAGAGTTTATAGGTCGTTATGAGAGAGAAGATATAGATGAAATCTGGAGACTCTATTTCAGAGAGATTGAGAGTATGGCAAAGAGTCGTCTATTTCAGATAGTTGGACATATCGATCTTATAAAGGTTTTTAAGTTCTTTCCAAAACATACAAAAATAGAAGATTTAGTTGAACCATCTCTAAAAGCTATCAAAGAGAGTGGTATGGCTATTGAGATTAATGGTGCAGGATATAGAAAACCTGTTGCTGAACCATACCCAAGCTTCTCAATATTACAAATGGTCTATGATATGGATATCCCTATCACTTTTGGAAGTGATGCACACTCTCCAGAACAGGTTGGCAAATATCTTCAAAAGATAATGAGTGAGGCTAAAAAAATTGGATTTAAGGAAGCTGTCATCTTTCGAAAAAAGAGATTAGAGAGTTTTAAGATTTGAGCATAGAGATTAGTGATGAGACATTGGGTTATCTGCAAGGGTCAAAAAACCTTTTAGCCTTTTCTGGGGGGGTTGATTCATCAGCCCTTTTTCATATTCTTCTTGAGAATGGCATCAGCTTTGATATGGCCATTATTGATTACAACTTACGAGAGCAATCAAAAGATGAGGTCTCTTATGCAAAACACCTCGCTAAACATTTTGAGAAGAGTCTGTTTATAGGGTCAGTCTCAATGGACAAGTTTTCAGAGGGTGAAGCTCGAGATGTTCGTTATAAGTTCTTTCGAGACTTAATAGATCAGAATGGATATAGCAATCTAATTACTGCTCATCAATTAAATGATAAACTTGAGTGGTTTTTTATGCAGTTCTCAAAAGGAGCTGGACTGCTTGAGCTTACAGGAATGAGTGAGTTTGAAGTGAGAGATGGTTATCGACTTCTCCGACCTCTTATTGATGTCTCAAAAGATGAACTGCTGGAGTATCTTGAAGAGAGAGAGATTCGCTACTTTATCGACTCATCAAATTTTGATGAGAGATTCAAAAGAAACTACTTCCGACACAACTTTTCAAATAGGTTTCTGTCAGAGTTTAAAGATGGGGTGCTTAACTCATTTAGCTATCTTGAAGAGGACAGAGCTATCTTTATGCGGGGTGGAGTTGATATATCTTCAGAGGGAAAACTATTCTATTTTAAGAGAACAGTTAGTGAGAGAGTTGATATCTTCTATGTTGATAAAATTCTTAAAAGGAATGGGTATGTTCTCTCATCAAAACAGCGGGAAGAGATTATAAAAGATCGTGAAGTTGTTGTTGGGGGTGAATGGGTTGTTGCACTATCTTCAACAGTAGTATTTGTTGCACCCTATGAGCAGACAACAGTTATGCCAAAAGGTTTTAAGGAGATGTGTCGTAGAAAGAGAATTCCATCTCTTTTAAGACCGTATCTCTACTCAATTAAGAGTTCGCTCTGTTTAACTTAACTCTTTAAGGTCTGGTAGCAGAAGCTACCGAACCTTTAATTATCACTATCTTCCAATATTTCGAAGAAATTCACTTTTAAGATTGCTATCTAAAAGCTCTCCTCTATATGATGAGGTTGTTGTCATACTTCCACACTTCTCAACTCCTCGCATCTCCATACACATATGTCGAGCTGTGATAACAACTCCAACACCTTTAGGCTGAATTGCATTCTCAATTGCAGAAGCGATCTGTTCAGTCATATTCTCTTGAATCTGAAGTCGTCTAGCAAAAACATCAACAACTCGTGGAAGTTTGCTTAAACCTGTAACCTTACCATCTGGAATATAGCCAACATGAGCTTTACCAATTATTGGTAACATATGGTGTTCGCACATTGAGTAGAACTCAATATCTTTCACGACCACCATCTCACTATTAGTTGTTTTAAACATTGCAGATCGAAGAATCTCTTCAGCATCTTTCTCATAACCACCAAAGATATGTTTATAGGCTTTTGCAACTCGGTGAGGTGTTTTAATTAACCCCTCACGATTTACATCTTCACCTATCGCTTCTAAGATGTTTTTAACTGATGTTTCGATCTCTATATCTTGTGCCATAATTATATAAAGCTAAGAAAAGCTTGTCTCCCAAATTTTCTAGCTAAAGCTCCAGCAGTTGCACCTCTCTGATTTACAAAATTGATATTTGCACCCTTATCAACAAGGATTTTTCCGAGTTCTGGTTTATCATCAACAACTGATTCCATAAGAGGAGTCCAGCCAACTTTATCAACAAAGTTAATATCAGCTCCACTCTCAAGAAGTAGATTGAAAACTTCTGTTTGACCATAGCGAATAGCGATGTGAAGAAGTGAAGAACCAAAATCTCCAGACTCACTCAGATTAACATCAATCCCATTATCTAAAGCACTCTTAACAGCCTCAACATCACCTTTCTTAATAAAGTACTCAATAATATTAAATGGCTCAACTTCACCATCTCTAAAACCGACACCTTTAACCTTTTCAACTCGATCACCATCTAAAAATGGTAATTCTGCTAACACCTCATCTAAGGTCATATAAAACTCTCCACTTAATTTTTTAGCAATTTTAACAAAATAGAGAATTTAAATAAGTAAAAAATAGAGAGGGTGATTTTGCGATATAATCTAAGATAAC
>JAMJTX010000089.1 GCA_024281215.1 Candidatus Thiovulum karukerense
CAAGAATTAGTGATCTAAATAGTTCAGTAACTTCTAATAGCTCAGCTATCTCTTCTACTAATTCAAGAATTAGTGATCTAAATAGCTCTCTTGTAATGAAACTTACTGGACCAACTTTGAATGGAACATCTGGACAAGTTTTAACAACTGATGGAAGTGGTGCTGTTACTTGGGAAACAGTATCTGCTGAAACTGTTTTAGATTCTTCAGGAACATTAGTAACTGGAACAAATGCTATTGCTTGGGGTTATGAAACAAATGCTTCAGGTTTGCGATCAACAGCTTTTGGCTTTAGAACAAATGCTTCACATTGGCAATCAACAGCATGGGGTGAGAATACAAATGCTTCAGCAGATAGATCAACAGCATGGGGTGATAGCACAACAGCTTCAGGTTCTTATTCAACAGCTTTTGGTCAAAGCACAAATGCTTCAGGTTTCCAATCAACAGCTTTTGGTCAAAACACAAATGCTTCAAGTTTCCAATCAACAGCTTTTGGTAGTCAAACAACTGCTTCAGGTTCTCAATCAACAGCTTGGGGTAGTCAAACAACTGCTTCAGGTTCTCAATCAACAGCTTGGGGTTATAAAACAAATGTTTCTGGTGATAGAACAACAGCTTGGGGTCGTGAGACAAATGCTTCAGGTTCTCAATCAACGGCTTGGGGTTATGGAACTGTTGCCGATGAGCAAAATATGACAGCTATTGGACGATACAACTTTTATGATGAAAATACTAGCGAGAGAAATCTATTTGTTGTTGGTAATGGTACTGCAACAGATAGAAATAACTCTTTTGTTGTTACAGATAGAAATACATCAGTTTATGGAAAACTTTTTGTTAATGGAAGTGAAATAACTGCTGGTGGTGGTGGAGATGCCTCAACTATTCTAAACTACAATAATGCTTCTGCTACAGGTACAAATGCACTTGCCTGGGGTTATAATACAAGTGCCTCAGGGACTAGAACAACAGCTTGGGGTTATGCAACAACTGCTTCACAGGCTGATTCAACAGCTTGGGGTTATGAGACAACTGCCTCAGGGAGTAGAGCAACAGCCTTTGGTAAAGGTACAGTAGCAGATCAATCCTATATGACTGCTATCGGTACTTATAATTCTGAAAATAATCTCAATGCTCTATTTGTTGTTGGTAAGGGTTCAGGAACTTCTGCAAGATCTGATGCTTTTGTTGTTAAAAATGATGGTAGTGTAGAGATAAATGAAGCTTATACCCTTCCAACTGCTGATGGAACATCTGGACAAGTTTTAACAACTGATGGAAGTGGTGCTGTTAGTTGGGGTGATGCTTCTGGTGGCTCTGATTTGACAGGTTCTTCCGTAACAATTGGTCAAAGTGGTGGAACTGTAACTATTGATGGTAATTTAGTTCTAAATGGAACATTGAAGTTTGCAAATGTAAATACAGATATTCCGATTGGAGTGCTTGGGACATCATCAAAGTTAGTTGTTAATACGAATGATATGACAGCTATCTCTTCAGATTCTCGTCTGAAAACTGATATTCAACCAATAGAGAATGCTCTCTCTAAAGTTGAGCAGATTAATGGGGTAACCTTTGATTGGATTGACAAGGAGAGAGGAACAGCACGAGAGACAGGTATTATCGCCCAAGATGTTCAAAAAGTTCTTCCTGAAGTTGTCTCTGAAGATAGCGAGGGTTATCTTCAAGTTCAATACTCAAAAATGAACGGTCTTTTAATTGAGGCAATTAAAGAGTTAAAATCTGAAAATGAGTCTCTAAAAGAGGAGAATAGAAAACTTCAAGAGAATCAAGAGAAGATTCTTAAAGCTCTTCAATCTTTAGGAATTGAGTTAGAGTAGGGGATTTTCCCCTCCTTTAATGGTTTGCTATGGAAAAAGAGAAATTAAAAGTTGATATTTTAGGCAAACAGATTGATCTAATTCATAAAAAAATCTTAGTTCTGCTGGGGGCAGTTGCTGGTTCTTGGTTTTATGCAGTTGAATTTGCAAAAGCAGATCACTTATATCTTAATCTGTTTTCTATTTTTCTGTTAATAGTGTTTGCATTTTTTGTTATGGGAACAGCAAGTAACTACTTGACTCTATCAGAACTTCAAAAAGAGATAAAGAATCTTAACAAGGAGATTGTGTGAGTTTTACAGAAGTTATTCAATCTTTAATACCGTTAGCTTTTATCGGAGGTGTGGTTATGGCTATATTTGCACATAAGTATCACTGGAAAATAGCAGAATGGCTTTAAGTATGAAAAAACCTATATTTTTATCCGGAGTTGTTGCCTTTTCACTATATGCAAAATCTTCAGATATTTATGTTGCTCAAAGTAACTTGAATAACTGGAGTGGGTTTGCTGTTAGTGGAGGGTATCAACTCTATGGAATGGTCGGTCAGATGGCGGTGGAGAGTTTTTCTAACTCTCAATATAGAGCAGTAAGTGGAGTGATAACAAATCCTGAGGATCTAAATATTGCTCCGGATGTAAATATATCAACTTCTGTCTCTCTCTATGAAGATGGTATTATAAATATCCCTTTCTCAACTTTTGATGCTGAGAATGATGATCTAAATATCACAGTTACTAAAAATGGTTCAATAGGGGTAGCTTCAATAGTTAATGAAACTGTTCAATATATCCCATATAGCAATAGCAGTGGCTCAGACTCTTTAACAGTTCTGTTTGATGATGGATTTGGTGGAGTTGTTGAGAGAAATATATCGATATCTGTTTCAGCAGTTGATGATGCTCCAACAATGGGTGGATTATCTCCTGTTAATATTGATGAGGATAGTGAGTCTAAAACTGTTCAACTATCTATAACGGATATTGATACTTCAGTCTCAACAGCAGTGATTAAAGCAACATCAACAAACTCAGATATTGCAACAGTCTTAACTTCTGGACAATCGATAGTAATAACTCCAGTTGCAGAGAAATTTGGAACAGCATCAGTTACAGCGACGGCAACTCTTGGCGGTAAATCTGTTTCTCAAACATTTGAGATAACAATAAACCCTGTTGATGATGAACCACTTTTAGCTGATATCTCTGATGTTGTTGTTGATGAGGATAGTGAATCTAAAACAGTTCAAATCTCTCTAACGGATATTGATAGTGATGTTGCAGAAGCTATATACTCTATTGAATCATCAAATCCAGAGATAGCAGATGTCTCTATATCTGGAAATATCATAACATTAACTCCAAAAGCTAATATGTTTGGAGTATCAACTGTTACAGTCAAAGCTTCTCTCGATGGAAAAGAGGTATCAACAACCTTTAACTATACACTCAATCCTGTTGATGACTCTTTAATCTTAGGTGGATTTGAGAATATAACAAATAGTGGAACAGGATCTATCTCCACACCTATATCGATTGCAGATATTGATAGCGATGTAAATAGTGCAGATATCTCTATATCATCATCAAATCCAGAGTTAGCTGATATCTCAATTGTTGATGGTGAAGTTGTTATTACTCCAAAAGGAAATCTATCTGGAAGTACAGAGATTACTGTTACGGCAACTCTTGATGGAAAAGAGGTCTCTCAAACATTTACATACAACTCTGAAAGGGTCAATACAGCTCCAACTGTTGAAGCTGTTGAGAATCTTGAACTTCAGAGTCAAACAGAGAGATTTAGTGAAACTGTTTCATTGGTATTTAGCGATGATATTGGAGTTGAGAGCTTAAATGTCACTTCATCAAATCAAAATCTTGTATCAGTTTCTGGAGATTTAGAGAGTTCAGAACTGACTCTATCTATCTCCCCAGACTCTGTTGGTGAAGCAGTAATTAATATTCAAGTATCAGATATTGATGGTGAAGAGGCTTCAACAACTTTTAAAGTTGTTGTAAAGGCTAATGAGTCTCAAGTCTGTTTAGCAAACTCAACAACAGCACTCACATTCGATACGATTAAAGGTGAAAATAGCGAACAGAACTATATCCGAACCCATCTAAATCTTCCAACAACTCTTGAGAGTTGTGATAGAGAGATCTACCTAACTTGGAGTTCATCAAATGAGAATATTATTGATACTCTTGGAAATGTATATATTGATGAGGAGAAGGATTACACTGTTAAATTGACGGCAGATATTGAGAATGATGGATTCACATCTACAAAATCATTCCTCTTAACTGTTCCAAAAGATGAGCTAACTGATGAAATAGCTGTTCAACAAGCTTTTGATGTTTTAACTTTTGAGATAATCAGATGGACAAACATTAAAAAATCAGAGATCTATTCTGATTTAGCTCTACCAACTGAGGGTGTATCTGATACATTAATCTCTTGGAGTTCATCAAATGAGAATATTATCTCAATTGACGGATTAGTTACCAGAGATGTTAATGATAGTGCTGTTATACTAACTGCAAAAATCTCTAAAAACGGTGAGACTCTCTATAAAGAGTTCTATCTCAATGTTAAAGCTAAAAAAGATATTGATAGTGAAATTGTGGCAAGTGATAAGCTATGGCTAACAGTTGGACAGATTTTAAATCAAAACCGAGATAGTGACTCAATTAAAACAGAACTAACTCTTTATGATACAGGTATCAATGGTTCAGAGATATCTTGGAGTTCATCAAATGAAGATATTGTTTCAACATCTGGTGCTGTTACTCGAGATATTAAAGATAGATATGTTGAACTTGTAGCAACTCTTGAGAGTGGTGAGAGTATTGATGCAAAAGCTTTCCTATTAACTGTTATGAAGATTGTTGAAGATGTTGTTGAGAACAATGTGACATTTAACAGAGTTGAGGATATTGAGGGGAATGAGACAAAGACAATCTCAATGTTCCTTGATAGTGACCTTGGTGAAATATCATCAACAGTTGAGATTGATAACAACATCTCTGAAAGTATTGAGACAATCGTATCTGAAGAGAGTGTAAAAACACTCTTTGAGACAAACAGCTCTCTGACAACAATCTATCTTAATAGTGATGGAACAGCTGATACAAAAGTTGAGTTCCTTGATGAGAATAATAACTCTGTTGAGAGTGGTTTAAAAGTTGAACTCTCTGGCGGTAAAACATCTCTTCAGAGTGATGGAACAATCAAAGCCTCTATTGATACAAAAGAGGCTGAAGTGAAGCCAGATGGTTCTGTCTCTCACAGTGTCAAGAGTGAGACTGGAAAATCTTCAGTGGCAACTTCAAAACTTGCTGGAAGCTCTGTAAATGTCTCTGAGAGTGGAGTTAAAACAACTTATGAATCTGTATCTCAAAATGAGAGTGGTGAGAAGATTATTCTTCAAGCAACTATTGATACAGATAATAGCTCCAAGTCAAAAACATCATTTTCACTTACAAATCTTTCAACTGGTGAAAAAATCGAACTTGATCAAACTCTATCAACTGAGAGTAGTTTCTCTGAAGGTACTGAGATAGAGATTGACAAAGATAGTGATGGTAAAATTGAGATCACAATTAAAACGAAGTTAAGTCAAGAATTGGAGATTCAGTAGTGAAAAAGTTTTTTGCGGGGGTTCTCCCCCTCTTAATTGGAGTAGTTTTAACAGCTTGTAGCTCTTCTGATGATGAACCTGTACTAGTTAAGACTCCTGAAGTGAATGAGACAGTTGAGCTTGAAGAGAATATAACAGTTCCTGAAGTAAATGAGACAGTTGAGCCTGAAGAGAATATAACAGCTCCTGAAGTCAATAAGACAGTTGAACCTGAAGAAGTTCCTGAAGTTCCTGTTGTTGAAAACAATGAGATAAACACAACTATTGCCCCTAAGAATATAGCTATTCCACTTTGTGAAGATGAGGAGTATGAGACTCTACAATCTGGAGATAAGATTATCCATAAATCTGATGAACCAGAAGTTGAGCTTATCCATAATCAAGATAATATTAAACGAATATGTCTTGTAAGTGGTGAGGCTGAAATAGAGAGAACAGAGTAAAAACTTATCTATACTAGATTGCCGTGTCAAGCACGGCAATGACACTCTTTTGTCATATTCGGGCTTGACCCGAATATCTCTATTTAGTCACTCTCTTTTTCTTAACCGTAATCTAAACAACCTTAACATTCTGATACTCAACCAGATTATAATGGGGACACTATACTTATTCTTATTAACAATCTGTTAACAATCCATTTATTCTCTGTTGATTTTAAGCTTATACAATTCTCTTGAACTTAATCATTGAGGAGTAATAAGATGAGAATGATATTAACAGGATTAACAGTAGCTACACTTTTAGCAACATCAATGGAGGCAAGAGGTGGTCATCGACACCACGGAGCAACAGCGGTAGAGTCATCAACAACTGTTGAACGAGTTGCACATACTGGACAACACCATAAAGGTCACCATTTTATGAGATTAATTTCTCAACTATCTGACCTAACAACAGAACAGACAGAAGCGATAGAGACAGCTTTTAGTGATGAGAGAACAGCTATGGAGACTCTACGAGAGAGTAGAGCTGGTTCTCACCCTATTTTAACAGCTGTTTCAGAGAGCGGTCTTGATCGAGAGAACTTCTTAACTCTTGAAGCTCAATTCTCGGCAGAGAGAGCAAACCTTAAAGCTGATACTCTTGAGACTATCTTAGCTACACTTACACCTGAACAGATATCAGAGCTTATCGCTCTAATAGAAGCAGAGGTAACAGAAGTTGAAACAACAGAGAGTAATACAACAGCAGAGTAATATTTTGATGGTTGAAGATGATGAGGAGATTGCCCAACTCCTCTCAATCTATCTCCAACAGTTTGGATTTTCAATCGAGAACTTCACCTCCCCTATGGAAGGTCTCGAAGCTCTCAAAAATGGGAGCTTTGATCTTCTGATTTTAGACCTATCACTACCCCAAATCGATGGTCTAGAACTCTTAAAAGAGATTAGATATTTTTCAAACATACCAGTAATCATATCATCAGCTCGTGGTTCAGTGACAGATAAAGTCTCTGGACTTGAGCTAGGAGCTGATGACTATCTTCCAAAACCGTATGAACCAATTGAACTTGTAGCCAGAATCAAAGCAGTTTTAAAAAGAAGCTGGAAAGAGACCCAACCTATTGAGGATTTTGGAGAATTCAGTATAGACTTAGAGAAGTTTGAGATAAGAGCAAATGGCGAACTTCTCCATCTTACAAAAGGGGAGTTTGAGGTATTAAAGTATATGTTAGAAAGTCGCGGAAAAGTTCTATCCCGAGAGGCGATTGCAGAGAATGCAGACTCTATCCATTGGGACTCTGTTGATAGAACAGTTGATGTTATAGTTAGTAGAGTGAGAACTAAACTTGGGGATACTCCCAAAAATCCAAAATATATTCGTTCTGTAAGAGGAGTTGGCTATCAGTTTCTTTAAGAGGGATACAATCCTATGGCAAATAAAGATATTTTTTCTACTCTCAATTTTAATAATTTTGATTGCAACCGCAGTTGCTCAACTCTATCTTCAGCGAGATAGACACCATCAACTTAGAGATCTGGAAAAATTAGATATTAAAACTCTAGTAGAGGTGAAAGGAGATGAGAAGAGTAGTATTGTTGGAGATGGAGAGTATCTTAACCACTGGAAACCTCATCGACAAGATAGATTTTTTGAGTTTCAACAGGAACACCCTCCTCGATTTGAAGGTGAGATGAGATTTAATGGACCACCTCCAGATAGAGAACCACGATTTAAGGTGATTATCTTTCAGGATAGAGTCTATATCCTACTTCCATCAGAGAGAGTCTTTTATACATCGCGAGAGTTTCATCAGAGCTATCTGCCAATATATATAGGTCTCTCACTTGTTATATTTCTCCTTTTTTCATACTCATTTATCTTAAAAAGCATTAAGCCACTTCAAGAGCTTGAGGAGAGTATTAGGCGATTTGGAGACGGAGATAAGAGTATTAAACTAAATATATCATCAA
This sequence comes from Candidatus Thiovulum karukerense, assembly GCA_024281215.1. Classification (GTDB taxonomy): domain Bacteria; phylum Campylobacterota; class Campylobacteria; order Campylobacterales; family Thiovulaceae; genus Thiovulum_B; species Thiovulum_B karukerense. Next base: position 7,901 of record JAMJTX010000089.1, read on the forward strand.
ATGATGAGGTTGGAAGAATTTCAAAAGAGTTTGATACAGCTGTCAAGAAGATAACTGATCTTGAGAAGAGTAGAGAACTGTTTCTAAGAAATATTATCCATGAACTGAAAACACCTATAACAAAAGGAAAACTTGTTTTAGCTCTTCTTCAAGATAGTAGCTATATTGATACTCTTCAACGAGTATTCAACAGACTGGACTCACTTATAAATGAGATGGCAAATATTGAAAAGCTAACATCAAAAAGTGCTGAGCTAGATTTTCACCCATATCAGATAGGAGAGATTCTTGATCACAGTATCAAGTTAGGCTTTTTAGAGATGAGTTCAATAGAGATTATTGGAGATGTTCATAGAGTTGTCAAAGTCGATCTTCAACTCTTCTCTATTTTATGTAAAAATCTTATTGACAATGGAATCAAATACTCTAATAATAAAAAGATTATCATAGAGATTCAACCTAAAAGAGTATCGTTTATATCAGATGGGGATATGCTTGAGAAGGAGTTTAACGAGTATCTGAAACCATTTAACCACTCTCAAGTCACATCGCAAAGAGGTTTTGGACTTGGATTATACATCGCTAATGAGACTCTTCTTCGTCACAACTCCCATCTTCACTATATGCATACTCAAAATAGAAATATCTTCTACTTTGATTTAAGCTCCTCTTAGCAATTGTGCCGTAAACCCTCGCCATTCATGGCGGGGATATAAGGCACAAATTTTATGTATAATTATAGGCAAGATACCGTGGGAAGCACGGAAATCAACGCCTAGAATATATGAACATGTGAGACCTGTGGGGAATGAGTTGGCTATCAAATGCTGTAAAATCCCCTCGCGGGATAGCTGATGAAAACCAAATCTTTTCCCATGGGCAGGTTCAGTCTAGGAAGCCTCGCCGTTCACGGCGGGGTACTTCACCAAATCTGTAAAAGGATTGAGATGCTGGAGTGAAAAAGAACTTTTTCTCAAGCGACTATTTTCACAAAATCTTTTGATGATGCAATTATGTCAAGAGCCCCATAGCTAAAGCTAGTGGCTTGTGATTAAGATACAACTCTTAATCGGGGTGGATGCTTGACACATCCGTACGGGTTAGCTATTTGCTGACCTTTACTTCTTTGTGTAATAAAAGGTGCTAACAGTTAAGTTGTTTGTTAAATCGCAAAAAGCGACCTGTTAGTAGGTATTTTGTCTATTCTCTCTTCCACTCCACTGTTGGAATTATACAAAAAATTGAAAGGAGAAGGCATTGCTAAAGCTAGGGGTCTCTGTGCCAAAGTAGTTTAATAAAAAAGTCTTCAATAGTCGTTAAAAAGTGAGTGGAGTATAATCATTTTCACAGCTATCTTTCTTGTTTTCTTTATTTTTCAGTGCTAAATCATATATTCATATAGCACAGCCGTGCTTAATCAGAGTACTGGGGCTTTTAATCTATAATTTTTGATAAAATTACGGTATTAATCTCATTCCCACCAACCCTATTAGGAGAACAGATGTCTATTATTTTTACACTAAGTGTACTATTTATTATACAGATAACTCTATTTCATTTTTATAGAGTATCTGCTTTAGTGACAGGTGCAATCTTTGCTATGATTTTTGGAGAGCTATCTCTTGGAATTATCAACTATGAAGCTATATCTAACTATCTTGTTGATGGTGTTATATTTATGATTCTATTCTATCTTGGCTTAACAAAACCAAATGGAGAGTTTTTTAAAAAATATATCTGGCAATACAAAAAGAGCCTACTTGCTCCAACACTAATTACGGTTGCTTCTCTATTTTCGATAGGTCTGTTTTTAGAGTTCTCAATCGATGTCGCTCTACTTATAGTATTAGCATTAAGTGTTCTATCTCTATCAACTAACTCTATTGTATTAAACCACCTAAAAGAGCTAGAGCTACAAAAGAGTGAAATTAGTAAAATATTCTTTGCGAAAGCTCTACCAAACAATATGATTGTAATCGTTATGTTTATTACTCTACTTGCCTGTTTTAGCAACCAGTGTGAAACATTTTCAGATAGTGTCACACCATTTGTGCAGGTACTTGGTTTTATTGCTATATCTTTCGCAATATCAAGATATGTCTATCCTAGAGTATCTCAGCAGTTTAAAAACATCAATATTCATCTAGTTCTACTCTTAATTAATGCTGGTTTTCAATCATATATCGCAACACTGCTAGGACTTCACTTTGCAATTGGTGTATTTTTAAGCACTATTCTCATTCCAGAACTATTCTTAAAGATGAAGACTCTTGAGCCAATTAGAGATAGAGTTGCCACATTGAACAACTATACAGCTGTTCCTCTTTTTGGGTTAATAATCGGACTAAATATTGATATAGGTGTAATTTTCAATTATGAGCTGTGGATACCGTTTGGAATACTCTCTATTACTCTTTTCTTAATCCAATACCTCTCATCTTTCCTCTCGCTTATTATGCTTCCTCTAAATAGTCAAGAGAGAGAGATTGTAATATTTGGCTCTTTTGCAAAGAGTGAGTTAGCGATGGTAACTCTTTTAATTGCTCTATCTTACGGGGTAATTGGTGGTGATATATTTACTTTAGCAATTATTACTATGTCAATCTTCAATGTAATAGCTTGGCATAAACTGAAATCAGCAAATATGGAGAAAAATTAGAGTGAAGAAGTACATTTTTATCACAGGTGGTGTTCTCTCATCTCTTGGAAAAGGGATAACAGCATCAAGTATAGGGGCTTTACTAAAGAGTTCAAATCTGAAAGTTGGAATGTTAAAGATAGATCCTTATCTAAATATAGATCCAGGGACAATGAGTCCTCTTGAACATGGTGAGGTGTTTGTTACAGACGATGGAGCTGAAACAGATCTTGATTTAGGAAACTATGAGAGATTTCTGGATACACCATTCTCAAAGAGATCTAATTTTACAACTGGTCAGATATATAGTTCGGTAATTGAAAAAGAGAGACGAGGTGAATATCTTGGAAAGACAATTCAAGTTGTACCTCATATCGTTGATGAGATTAAAGAGAGAATCGTATCAGCAGGTGAGGATAAAGATATTCTTGTTGTTGAGCTTGGTGGAACGGTTGGAGATATTGAGGGGCTACCTTTCTTGGAGGCGATTCGAGAATTAAAACACTCTCTTCCATCTGAAGATACTCTATTTATTCATGTAACTCTTGTTCCATATATTAAAGTGGCTGGTGAGCTCAAGACTAAACCAACTCAACACTCTGTTCAAGAGTTACGACGAATCGGTATTTCACCAAAAATCCTGATTACAAGAAGTGAACTCCCTCTTACAAAAGTTATTAAGTCAAAACTTGCGATGAGCTGTGATGTTGATGAGTCAAGTGTTATTGAGGCACTTGATGCAAAAAGTATCTATGAAGTTCCTCTAAAACTTCTATCTCAAAATATTCTACTTCCAATAGCAACTCACTTGAAACTGCCACCTCTTCAACCAAATATGGAGGGTTGGGACTCGCTCGTTAAAAGAATTATCTCTCCAAAAGATGAGGTAAAAATTGCATTTGTTGGAAAGTACCTAAAACTAAAAGAGAGTTATAAATCTTTAACAGAGGCTCTTATTCATGCCGGTGCTTCTCTTGATAGAAAAGTGAATATCGAATGGGTTGACTCTGAAGATCTTGAAAAAGATGATGTAGATATTGATGAGGTCTTTGCAGAGGTTGATGGTGTTCTTGTTGCAGGTGGTTTTGGAAATCGTGGAGTTGAAGGAAAGATTCGGGCAATTCAATATGCTCGAGAGAGTAAAAAATCGTATCTAGGAATCTGTCTAGGTATGCAGATGGCAATGGTTGAGTATGCTAGAAATGTTCTTAAAATTGAAGATGCCAACTCTGTTGAATTTGATAAAGATACTAAAAATCCAGTTATCTACCTTATCGATACATTCCTTGATCAAGCTGGAGAGAAGCAGATCCGAACCCACTCAACACCTCTTGGAGGTACAATGAGACTAGGAGCTTATAAGTGTAAAACAAAAGCTGGTTCAAAACTTCGAGAGGCTTATAGCGGAAAAACATTTATCTCAGAGAGACATCGGCACAGATTTGAGGCAAACCCTCAATATCGAGAGCAGTTTGAGAAAAATGGAATGGAGATTACAGGTGAGTCTGATGGATTGATTGAAGCTGTTGAGGTCAAAGACCACCCTTGGTTTCTTGGAGTTCAGTTTCACCCAGAATTTACATCTCGACTTCAAACACCAAATCCAACTATTCTAGGGTTTGTAAAAAGCTTAAAGAGTTAATTTGAAGTTAGCTGTTTTAAATTACAATATGGGAAATCTTGCTAGTGTCCTCAATGCCCTTAAAGCTGTTGGTGTTGATGCTGTTGTTGAGAGTGACCCAGATAAGATAAAGAGCTATGACAAGATTATCCTTCCAGGTGTTGGAGCTTTTGGAGATGCTATGGAGCATCTTCAAGAAGTTGGAATGGATAGAGCTATTATTGAATATGCAAATAGTGGTAAGTACCTGCTAGGTGTCTGTTTAGGAATGCAACTCCTTTTTGAGAGTAGTGAAGAGTTTGGAGACCATAAAGGTCTATCAATTTTAGAGGGGAGTGTTAAACGGTTTAAGAGTGATACTCTTAAAATTCCCCATATGGGTTGGAATAAGATTTTTCCAAAACATCACAAGACTCTATTTAAAGATATCAAAGATCCATATCTATACTTTGTCCATTCATACTATGTTGATACGACTCCAGAGAACTCCCTTGGGAAAACTCTTTATGGTATCGACTTTACAAGTGCAGTTGAGAGAGATAATATCTTTGGTCTTCAACCTCATCCAGAGAAGAGTCACAATAATGGACTCCACATATTGAAGAACTTTATTGAGCTTTGATGAAGCTTTCAGAAGAGACATTTACAGTTTTTGATCTTGAATGGACTCAACACAATAGAAAACACTATATTATTGAGATAGGGGCTTTAAAGTATCGCAATGGAGAGATAGTAGATAGATTTGATCGACTTCTCCAATGCCCCTATAAATTGACATATATTGTTAAAGAGATGACTGGTCTTACGGAGAATATTCTGAATGAGCATGGAGAAGATCGTGAAAAAGTACTTTTAGAGTTTCTTCTGTTTATAGAAAATACAATTGTGGTTGCTCACGATGTTCAAAATGATATAAATGCTCTCAAGACAGAGTATCACCGATTAGGGTTAAATCTTAAGACAAGAAGCTTATGCACATTTAAACTCTCACAAAAGAGTTTTCCAGAGATTGAGAAGTACAATCTTCAATCTGTGGCAGAGTATATCGGTCTTAATTACAGTGGAATGCACCGAGCTTATGATGATGCAGAAGTTGCATATAAGATTCTTTTGAAGATATTGAACAATATTCCAGAAGATATAAACAGTTTTGATAAACTAAAACATTGGAGAGGAGCTGGTAGTTTGGAAGTAGATTATGGAAAAGATAGAGTAGATTTAGATAGAGATGGTAAGTATATAGGCTATTTTGATGGAGCATCATCTGGTAATCCTGGAGATATGGGAATAGGGTATGCTCTTTTAGATGAGAATAGAAATATCCTCTTTGAGGGGGCAAAGTATATTGGTGTTGGAACAAACAATGAAGCTGAGTATGTATCCCTTATCGCCCTTTTAAAATTAGCCCTACGAAGCGGAGTAAAGAATATAGAGATTTTTGGAGACTCTCAACTTGTCATTAAACAGCTTCTTGGCGAATGGAGAGTAAAAGCTCCAAATCTTCAACCTCTCTACAACGATGCACAAAAACGAATGAAGAAGATAGAGAATCTATCGATCAGTTGGGTGCGACGAGAAGAGAACACAATAGCAGATGCTCTCTCAAAAAAGGGAGTGGAGTATGCCAAGAGTAGATAGTTATACAATAGGAATATATTATCTATCTATTGTATATGCTTTTATAATTCCGCTCTCAAGAGCAGGAATTGTTGGCATATCAGCACTTCTAATTCTCTTATGGATTCTTGAAGGAGAGTGGAAAGAGAAACTGTTAAAGCTTAAAAAGTGTAGAGTCTTTTGGGCATTTGTAGTTTTTATAGCTTATAACTTTCTCTCTCTAATATGGACAAATGAAAAAGAGTTAGCCTTGGTTTATATAAGAAAATATTGGTACTTTCTTCCTATTTTTGTAATATTTACCTCTTTCCCAAAAGATAAAGCCAATTATCTCTTAACTGCTTTTCTATCTGGAATGTTAATTAGCGAACTACTCTCTTATGGCATACTATTTGAGTTATGGGAATTGAGACATGGGACACCAGATAATCCAACCCCTTTTATGAATCATCTTGATTATAGTATCTTTCTTGCATTTACATCTGTTACTCTATTAATTAAAATATTATATTCACAAACAGCTAAAGAGAGGCTCTTTATATCCATATTTTTTATAACTGTAACAGCGAACCTCTTTATTACAAATGGGAGAAGCGGACAACTTGCTCTACTTATAGCAGTTCCAACTACTCTTTTTCTCTATTATAATCGCTCGGCTATAAAATCAATGTTTATTGGTGGATTAACTGTCATCTCAATGTTAATTCTTCCAAACATCTTAAGTGATACTTTTCAAAATAGAGTTGGAGAAGCAGTAAATGACCTAAATGAAGCTCTTACAAACAAAAACTATCAATACTCTTGGGGTATGAGAATAGGGGCTTGGGAAGTTGCTGGTGAGATAGTAACAACAGACCCTATATTAGGTGTTGGAGTTGAGGATAACATAGTTAAATTACGAGAGATTGTAGATAGAGTTGAATATCTAAAGCCTATTCAAGATTTTGGACACTATCACAATCAATATCTTGAGATAGCGACTTCACTTGGATTATTGGGGTTGATAATCTTTTTAAATATATTTTGGCAACTCTATAAAATAGACCTAAAAAATAGAGAGTTACATATATTGAAAATAGCATTTCTCACAATATTTCTATTTGGATTTTTAGCCGAGCCTTTTTTACATAAACAATTTACAATGGCACTATTTACTCTAGTAACTTCGTATTTTCTTTTGTCAAAACAGTCATAAAGCCGTGTTTGTCACGGCAAATAGCTTCACATATTGTCCGAAAGAGATAGTATGAAGATCTGTTTAAGTGACTCAAGATACTCTGTTCTCCCTTGTATAATCTCTTTAAATACAAGGTTGCTAACCTCTGTACTCAATTTATACTCTTGGAATAGAGCTGCATACTCCTTTAGCATCTCTAACTTCTCTTTTTCCTGTTTGTAAAAGATTGTGTAGTAGTCTAAACAGTAGATATCAACAATAGAGAGTGAAGATAGTATCTGATTTCCAAACTGTTGAATTTCTGAAAGAGGGAATCCTAAGTCAATTATCAACCTCTCAATCTTATCTCTATGGCGATTCTGTATCTTATGGATCGAATTAAAGTCAATTAGTCGCTTAACAATTTTTGATGACGATGAAAGGTATATTGAGTAACCAAGGTACTCATCAAATATAAAAGATAACAATCCACTCTCTCGAGTTAAAAGTTGGTGAGATGATGTAAAGTCTTTCTGAAATGAGCGATTTCGACATAACCCCTCACTATTTGATGCCTGAAGAACAGCACTAATCGTCACAACACTATCAATACTATCTGAACCACGATATGATATGTGTTCTCTGTTGTATTGACACATATCACCACCTAGAAAATCTGAAGTTGCCCCATAGAGTCCGGATAGAAACATTATTAAAAAAATATAGACTTTAAACATTATATCTCCTATTTATAGGTTGAGTAGTGAAATTTACCAACAGCCAACTTAGACTGTTTTTTGATTAAAGCTCTATGTTGAACAAGTTGAGCCATATTTGTTGAAGCTTTTCCATCTAACATATAAAAGATTGTATCCCATTTTACACTTTTCTCATATTGTGGCAGTTTTCTGAATGGTTTAGGAGAAGCAACTATCTCTATATACTCATTGCCAAGAGGTTCAACAACCTCATACTCTCCTAAAGATAACCACTCTCCACTACTACTTCTTGGAATATAATTGACAAATCTATCCATCTCATTATCTGCCCACTCATCCCACTCCATCAACATTGAAAAACTCTCTCCACTATCTGTAATCGAGTGATTAATCATATAGAAATATGCAGGATGAGAGAATTTAACAAAAATCTCATACACTTCACCAAGCTTGAATCTATCAGTACTCTGACTACTTTTAATCTCAACACTAAACTCATTTCGTTTTGGTCTTATAAATCCATCTGCTCGAAATGATATTTGAGCTTTCTCATTCTCAATTATCGCTGAAGAGACTGTTAAAATAGGAATGTTGGATATATTAAGAACTCTTGCAACTGATGAACAGCTCTCAAACTTACCGAGAGATTGTAGAGCCTTATCGAGAAGCTCTAATTTTACTTGACTGTTTTGGCTCTTTTTAGCCTCATTTTGAAAGTTAGCTATATCTCTTTGAAGTTTTTTTAGCTCATTTATATAAGCACTACTAGATCTTTTACTATCAACTGTTGCTGTAATCTCATATTTACTGCCAACTCGTCTATAATCACTATATTGTGGAAGAAAGATTGGATAGTTGTTATCAACCTTAATAATTCTCTCTCGGCTATTAAGAGCTACAAAGTTTCCGTCCATTCGCTGAGTCTGAGCATAACTACTTTGAACAGAACCACCTATTTGAGAGACTATATCAGCAAGAGCCTCCTTTTTTGCCTCTGCAACTGTTGAACCTTTTCCTGTTCCAGAGATAACTGTGCCAAATAAGAGAGCAGGAAGTAGTAGTAACAAATACATTATGATCCTTTGGTGTTTAATTTTTTAACTTTTCTCATCTATTATAAAGATAAAAGAGATAGTCCAGATAATAATAGCAGAATATAAGAGAGATAGTCCAGATAATAATAGCAGAATATAAGAGAGTGAAATTTTAAGAGAGTACTTTCAGAGGATTTGGGAGGATCCTCATAGAACCTCCCCAGAATTTATATAGTTTTACTAAAGACTTTTTTTGAGTCAATATGAGCTTTCATATATCCGTCAAAGACCATAGCGATATTTCTAATAATCATTGAACCTGTAAATGTTATATCGATTCCATGTTCATCAATTTTTAGAATCTCTTCATCGATAAATGGTTGAAGCTCTTTTATCTCATCAGAGAAGTATTGAAAGAAATCGACAGAGTGTCTCTCATTGAATCTCTCGATATTTAGTTTAAAGTTACTCATTAACTCCATAATGACATCTTTTCTTATTCGGTCATCTTCATTGAGTTTAACACCTCTAAAGATAGGGAGTTCGCCTTTCTCAAGCGACTTTTCATAACTCTTCATATCTTTAAAGTTTTGAATATAGTAACTTTCACCATTACCAATTGAGGTTAAACCGATACCGATAAGTTGAGTTCCACCCTTTGTTGTATAACCCTGAAAGTTTCGATGAAGCTCCCCTTTCTCAATCGCCTGAAATAGCTCATCATTCTCTTTTGCGAAGTGATCCATACCGATCATCTTATAACCGTTATCGGTAAGATAATCAATAGTCTCTTTTAGAATCTTAAGCTTCTCCGACGGATGAGGTAGAGTTGTCTCATCAATCTTTCTCATCGTCTTCATCAACCAAGGCACATGAGCATAGTTGAAGATTGCAAATCTATCGGGGTTAAGTTTTATCGACTGCTCAAGTGTATTTCTAAAAGTCTCAAGAGATTGATACGGAAGTCCATAGATAAGGTCAATATTTATCGACTCAATTCCATACTTTCGAGCTAATTTGACACTATCATCAACAATGTTAAAAGGCTGGATTCTATGAACTGCCTCTTGGACTTTCTCATCAAAATCTTGAACTCCAAAGCTGATTCTGTTAAATCCATTATCAGTTAAGATTTTCATCTGATCTTCATCTAAAAACCTTGGATCAACTTCACAACTTATCTCTGCATCTTTTGAGAAGTTTGGAAAGTGAGACTTAATTGACTCAATAATCTCTTTTAGCTCCTCAGCAGAGAAGAATGTAGGTGTTCCACCTCCAAAGTGGAGTTGAGTCACCTCACGAGACTTATCCATATATTTCGCAAGAATATCCATCTCCATCTTGAGATAATCTATATATCTTAATCGCTTCTCAGCTTTTGATGTATAGACAACATTGCAACCGCAGAAGTAACAGGCACTTCGACAAAATGGGAGGTGAAAATAGAGCGAAAGAGGAGTTTTTAAGTTTTTTAACTCACTAATATACTCCTCACGAACCTCTACTGAATCTTTGAACTCAATAGCTGTCGGATAGCTTGTGTATCGCGGACCAGCTTTTGAGAGTTTTCCGATTTTATTAAAATCTATATTATCTAACATAGAGTCTTTTCTTAGTGTAAGAAGTGTCTGATACCAGTAAGGTATAGAGCCATTCCATGCTCATTTGAAGCCTCAACAACCTCATCATCTCGAATGCTTCCACCAGGTTGAATAATTGCAGATACCCCTACTTTTGAAGCCTCATCAATAGAGTCTCTGAATGGGAAGAATGCCTCACTTGCAAGAGCTGAACCTTTCAATTCAAGACCAAGCTCATCAGCTTTTCGGATAGCACATTTTGCAGCATCAACTCGACTTGTCATACCCATTCCAATAGCAACCATTGCTGAATCTTTCACATAGACAACACAGTTAGACTTTGTAAGACTTGCAACTTTATAAGCAATCTCTAAATCTCTCATTTCACTCTCAGATGCTCCTCTGTCAGATACTAGTTTTGCACCAGAGACCTCATCTTCACCAACAGCATCACTGTTTTGATATACAAATCCACCCTCGATATGTTTAAAGTCATGAGAATCATCTGCAATCTTTAGATAGTCATTATCTTGTTCAAAGAGCTTAATTCTCTTCTTTTTCTCAAAGACAGCAATAGCCTCTTCTGTGATTCTTCCCGCGACAATAACCTCAACAAAGATATTGTTAATCTCCATCGCTAGATCTTTATCGAGAGTTCCATTAACAGCAACTACTCCACCATAAGCAGAGATTGGGTCAGCTTTTAGAGCCTCTTTGTATGAGTCAAGAAGAGTATCTTTAATTGCAAATCCACAAGGATTACCATGCTTTACAATACAGACTGCTGGTCTATCTCCAAATGCTGAGGCAATTTTTACAGCTCCATTAATATCTGTTAGGTTATTGAAACTAGCTTCACCTTTCAGAGTCTTAAAGTTGTCTGTAAAGAAGTTATCAAACTGATATAGACTCCCTTTTTGGTGTGGATTCTCTCCATATCTAGTATCATTAACTTTTGAACCTACGATAAACTGCTTATCTCCAAAACCACCATTAAATCGCTTATTCATATAGTTAGCAATCATAGAGTCATAAGATGCTGTATGCTCAAAAGCCTCAATCATTAATTCTCGTCGACAGTCTAAATCCAACTCACCAAATCTGAGTTTGCTACTTATTTCAGAGTATTTTGCAGGGTTTGTAACGATAATTACATCTTGGAAATTCTTTGCTGAACTTCGCACCATTGCTGGACCACCAATATCAATATTCTCAATAATTTCAGCAAAATCATCTGTTCTTTCAATAGTCTCTTTAAATGGGTAAAGATTGACACAGACAAGGTCAATTCCAACAATTCCATGCTCTTTTGCAATTGATACATCACCATCGTTATCTCGTCTATGGAGAATACCACCATGAATCATCGGGTTAAGAGTCTTTACTCTTCCATCAAACATCTCTGGGAACTTTGTTACCTCTGAAATTTCAATAGCATTAACTCCAGCATCTTTTAACTTTGAGTATGTTCCACCTGTTGAGACAATATCAAAACCTAAAGCTACAAGCTCTTTTGCAAACTCAACAACTCCACTCTTATCACTTACACTTATTAAAGCTCTTCTACTCATCTTAATCTTTCTAAGAATTTAATTACACTATTTTAACATAGTATGGTTTTTGTGAAGAACCCCGCTGTAAACGGCATAGCTTTCTACACATCTAAAAGTTAAAGCCAGTTAAATAATATAACTGGCTTTTCATTGATAAAATATCGTTA
>JAMJTX010000090.1 GCA_024281215.1 Candidatus Thiovulum karukerense
GTCTTTTTTTAATCTATTTTCCATATAGTTTTATATCATAAAACTTGTGTAGAAAGCTATGGCTTTAGCTATGGGGTACTTGACCTAAAACTCAATAACTACCAGCTCCAGTTATAGCTGGTAGATTAAATTAAATCTTAAACTACTTAAAGATGATATACTTGTAATCAATTGTAACGGAAGTGATCTCAAACTCTTTATTGAGTTTGACAATCTACCACTTCTCTGAAAATTTTAAATGGATATACCTTGAAAATAGCAAAAATTTTTCCAACTACAAATAGCATAAAAAAAGAGTTTGGCGAGAGCGAAATTGCATCTGATAAATCTATCTCTCACAGAAGTGCAATGTTCTCACTTTTAGCAGATGGTACAAGTGAAGTGGAAAATTTCCTTGAGGCTGAAGATACTCAAAACTCTCTGAAAATAGTTGAGAAGCTTGGGGCAAAAGTTGAACGAAGAGATGGCAAGATATATATCACCTCATCGGGTGAGATTAGCGAACCAGATGATGTTCTTGATTGCGGAAACTCTGGAACTGGAATGAGACTCTTTGCAGGTCTTCTGTCATCTGTTGATGGAGCTTTTGTCTTAACAGGAGATCAGTATCTTAGACGACGACCTATGAAGAGAGTTACAAAGCCTCTCCGTGAGATTGGAGCATTTCTTGATGGTCGAAACAGTGGAGATTTAGCTCCTCTATTTATTCGGGGTGGTGAAGTTAAAAGTTTCAACTATGAGAGTAAAATAGCCTCTGCCCAAGTCAAGTCTGCCCTTATTCTTGCAGGACTCTTTGGAGATGATGTCTCTCGATATAGCGAACCAGAACTATCTCGAGACCATACAGAGAGAATGTTACGAGGAATGGGTGCAAAGATTGAGAATTTAACAGAGACAGAGTTTGTTGTTCGACCTCTTCTCTTTCCTCTTCAACCCCTAACAATCAAAGTTCCAACAGATCCATCAAGTGCATTCTTTTTTGCTGTTGCTACGGCAATTATTCCAGATTCAAAAATTGTTCTTAAAAATATGCTTCTTAATAAAACTAGAATAGAGGCTTTTAAAGTTCTTCAAAAAATGGGGACAAAAGTTGAGTTTATTGAGCGAGAGAGTAAATATGAGAGTATTGGAGATATTGTTGTTGAGTATGCTCCGCTAAAAGGTGTTGAGGTCTCTGAGAATATATCTTGGTTGATTGATGAGGTTCCAGCTCTTGCAATTGCAATGAGTTTAGCGGAGGGCGAAAGTGTTGTAAAGAATGCTGAAGAGTTAAGAGTTAAAGAGAGCGATAGAATTAAAGCTGTTGTCGATAACCTTAAAAATTGTGGTGTAGATGTTGAAGAGTTTGAAGATGGTTTTAAGATTGTTGGAGGTGAAGTTCAACCAGCGGTTATAGACTCATTTGGAGATCATAGAATTGCTATGAGCTTCTCGCTTTTTGGTCTTCTTGTTGGAATGAAGATAGAGGATATTGAAGGTGTCAATACCTCTTTTCCCAACTTCTTTAAGATACTTTCACAATTTACAAAAGTAGAGATAGAGGATTAATTTTGAGAGAATATTTTTTAAACCACTCTCCAATAGATTTCCATTTTGCTCAAAATAGCAAAGATTTCGTTGTTGATGAGATTCCACTATATGAGTGGAGCGGAGAGGGAGAACACCTTATTCTAAAGGTTAGAAAAAGAGATTTAACAACTTGGGAGATGGTAAAGATTATTGCAACAATAGGGGGCTTTGATAGTCGTGATATTGGCTATGCAGGTCTTAAAGATAGAAACGGTATGACAATGCAATATATATCTCTTCCTCGAAAGTATGAGGATAAGTTTGAGAACTTTAATGAGAAAAATATCGCTATTCTTGAGAGACACTATCACAACAATAAGATTAAACTTGGACATCTAAAAGGAAATAGATTCTTTATTCGACTAAAAAAGGTTAATCCACTTTCAGCAACAAAGATAGATGAAGCTGTTAAAAACATAGATAAGTTTGGAATACCAAACTTCTTTGGTTATCAGAGATTTGGAGTTAATGGAGATAACTATCTTGTTGGAAAAGAGATAATCGATGGTAAGTCACAAATTAGAGATAAAAAGAAGAGGAGACTCTTTGTTAATTCTTATCAGAGTTATATCTTTAACCAATGGTTATCAGAACGAATCAAGTTTAGTAGAGTTGTAGAGAGCTTCTCTCCAAAGGAGTTACCAGCTGTTTTAGAGAGTTTAGGGATTAACCTTCAATATCCTGAACTTCTCCAGAATCAACCTCATCCATTTAAACTTCTTGAGGGAGATTCAATGCTTCACTATCCATTTGGAAAAGGGTTCCCACTAATTGTAGATGAGTTTGCTGATGGTGTAAGACGATTTGGAGAGAGAGATAGTGTTCCATCTGGAATATTAGTTGGAAAGAGAGCTAAAAAAGTAACTGGTGATTCAGCAATATTTGAAGATAAATTTATTGAAGATGTAAGAGTTGTTGATGGTGAAAGAAGATATGCTTGGATCTTTCCAACAGATATAGAGAGTCGCTATCGAGAAGATGACTTCTGGTTTGAACTCAATTTTACTCTACCAAAAGGGAGTTATGCGACAACCTTTATTGAAGAGATAGCTAAAAAGAGTCTTGTCTAAGTTTCGCCCCTCCTTTACCCTTCTTGAAGTTGTTGTAACAATTACTGTTACAGCAATTATTATGGGTTCAACTTTTAACCTTCTTATGAATATATATAACTCTTATCGAGATATGAGAGACTTAAGGAGTGTTGATGAGGTGGTATCAACTGCATCTCTTCAACTTATAAAGTATCTTGAGCATAGGATAGATGGAAGTAAAATTGAGAGTAATGGCACAACATTTAAACTAATATATGAGAGCGATCTTCTCTCTGGAGATACCTCTTTACAGTGGATATCAAGAGGATTTGACTCTTTTAATGGAGTTTGGAGCAATGATCTAAATGCAGTTGTTCCAACTTGGAGTGGTTTTCTCGATCTCTCTCTTGAACACAATAGAAGTATCCTCTTTCTTGATGAAACAAATATCACAGGTGCAAAAGAGATAATATGGAATCTCTCAAATGGAGAGGTTAATATTTTCAATGCAACTATCTCTTCATCTCCAGTACTATTTTTTAAAGGCAACTTATATCCATCAAATGATGGCTTTGGCTGGAAATCGATAGAAGGCAATCTAAGTGGCAAGAAGTTTGCATATCTTGGGAGTTTTAATGAGAATAACTACACCTCTTTTGGAGAGTTTAACGATACGATAACAGAAGATAGTGTCCTAAGAGTTTATGAACAGTATCTTCTATCTTGGACAGCTTACGGTGTTAAGCTTGAGGGTAGTGATCTCTATCTATATTATAACTATCGACCTTGGAATGGTGATGTGATGGAGAGTGATGGAACAAAGATTCTTCTCCTAAAAAATGTTACCTACTTTAATTACAAGACACTAGATGCTTCTGGCTCAACTATTCAAATTAGAGTATGTGCATCTGAAGATATTGATAGAAATGAGACAATATTCTGTCGAGACTCATCAATCTTTTAATTAAAAAGTGGAAACTCTCTACTCACTTTCAGCGATACTCATAATCAAAGCCACCAAGTGGGAAGAGTTCAATTAAAAAATAGACCATACTATCTTTTCGGCTCTCTGTTCCAGTCGCTGTTGAGATTGGAATAAACTCCTGTTTATATGAGAGTCGATAGTTCCAACATCTCTTTTTCATATCATACCCAAAGCCCCAGCCTCTAAGTGAATCACTCTCTAAGTCGTGAGAGTAGTGTCCAAAAGCATTATATTTTTCACTAAATTGAAATGAGACTTTTCCAGTGATAGACTCAAGCCTATCGCTCTCTATCTCCTCTTTAAAGTAGTGAGATATATCAAAAGAGAGATTATCAATAGTTAAATCAAGAGTTGAAGATGACCTAGTCAATTTTCCAAAATCATAGTTATAGTTTATAGAGTTGTAGAGAGATAAGTTATCTGTTAAACTCCATTTAAACTCATTATCCACCTCATCAAGCTTGATAATCTTTCCATCTTCAACAACAATTGGTTGAATAACTCTATGATAGAACTTCTCAATACCATTTTTATTGTAGAGATATTGTGAAAGTTGAAGCTCAAGAGTACTATCAATCTTCTCACCTCTCTGAAACTCACAAGGATCGCCAACTTGACAGTTTAGACTCTCATTCTCATCAATAGGAGTATAGAACCCACTCTGTCTCTCAATATCTGGAATAAGAAGGTTTATTCCAAAATCTAAAGAGTGAAATGAACCATCTCGAAACTTTTTTGATAAATCTGTTGATAACTCTATTTGATGATAGTGTCGAAGATAGTAGTTCTCTTTATCTCTATACTCATCTGTTTGAGAAAAGTCTATATATGAGCCATATAGATGTTCTGTTAATTTAAAGTGAAGATAATCATCAAATAGATTCCAGTAAAAAGTTATAGGAATTGTTGCTTCGTGTTGAGTTGCAGTCGCTCCTCTCTCTCTTGTAAAGTTTTTATAGTTGTAATCAAATGATGTTAAAGTATGTTCTATAAATTGAGTAATGCCATAATGG
>JAMJTX010000091.1 GCA_024281215.1 Candidatus Thiovulum karukerense
GTTTATATGTATTTATTTCTTTCTGCAATTTTTTTGACTCACTATGAAAATTCATTGCTTGAAATAAATTGATATTATTTTCTTCTGAAATATTTTCAAGTTTATTAAGATAGTCAATAGCATCATTCAATTTATCAAATAATTTGCCATCGTTTATATAGTTATTTAAAATAACTTTTTCTTTATTCATCTCTTCTAAAACACTTGTTTTTCCACTTCCATTTTTACCTGTTAAGATAAGATGTTTTCGTTCTGTTTGTGAAAGAGGAATTTTAATGTTTTCTAAGTGTCTAACCTTTTTTATCTCTAGCTCTGTTATAAAATTATTTTCTACTTCCATTCTCTTAACCTATATCAAGGATTTTATTTTTCCAATTGCATACTATTTTAGCAAAAAAGATGAGGTGATTATGTTCTGTTATCAGTGTGAAATGAGTGCTACAAATGGTTGTGGAAGTTCTGGACAACATATTGGAACTTGCGGAAAAGATGAGAATCTAGCAAGGCTTCAAGATATTATGGTTTTTGGTTTAAAGGGTCTAAGTGCCTATCGAGAACATCTAAACGAGTTAGAGCCAGAGAAGACGAAAGAGATTGATGATGTTATTAATGAGACTCTCTATTTTACTTTGACAAATGTCAATTTCAATTTTGATGAACATATCTCGCAATTGATGAAAGTTGGAAATGCTGGTGTCAAAGTTATGGACTATCTTTCGGAAGCTCATACAAAGAAGTTTGGAATTCCAAAACCTGTTACAGTCTCTCAGAATAGAGCCGAGGGGAAAGCTATTCTTGTAAGTGGGCATAATTTAGATTTTCTTGAAAAACTATTAATTGCAACTGATGGCAAAGGGATAAATATCTATACCCATTCGGAGATGTTACCAGCTCACGGCTATCCCCATCTAAATAAGTTCTCACACCTTAAAGGAAATGTTGGAAAAGCTTGGTTTGACCAGACAAAACTTTTTGAAAATTGGAGTGGAACGATTGTTGTGAATACAAACTGTATTGTTCCGCCAAAGAAAAATAGCTCATACTTAAGAAGATTATACACATATAAAATTGTTGGAGTTGATGGAGCAAGAAAGATCGAGAATGATAATTTTGATAAATTGATCGCTAAAACACTATCGCTTCCAGATGTTAGTTTGGAGAGTGAAGAGAGTCTGACAACAGGACACCACTATAAAACCGTTCTCGGTTTAGCTCCAGAGATTTTAGATGCAATCTCTAAAAAGCAGATTTCTCAATTCTTTGTAGTTGCAGGTTGTGATGCTCCTGGAAAGGGTGGTGAATATTATCGAGAACTTGTTCAGAAACTTCCAAAAGATACAGTTGTAATAACTTCAAGTTGTGGAAAATTCAGATTTAATGACATCGATTTAGGAAATGTTCCAGATACAGAGATTCCAAGATATTTAGATTTGGGTCAGTGTAACGATAGTAATGGAGCTGTTCATATCGCTCTAGCTCTAAGTGAAGCTCTAAATATTCCGTTAAACCATCTTCCTGTTTCGATTGTTCTTTCGTGGATGGAGCAGAAAGCTGTAATTATTCTTCTTGCCCTCTTTTCACTTGGTGTGAAAAATATCTATCTTGGTCCAAAAGCTCCTCAGTTTATAAATGATGATATTACAAACTTTCTTGTTCAACATTTTAATCTTCATCTAACTTCTGATGTTGATACAGACTTAAAGGCTCTTCTAAAATGAGAAAACTATTTTTAATCGGAGCTTTTTCACTCTCTCTTTTTGGGAGTGGAGAAGAGGTTTATGATAATCAGTGTCTATCGTGTCATCAAAAAATTCTTTCAAAAGAGTATGTTCTGAAAAACATCAAAACTCTTAAAGCTCCTCCAATGATTGAAGTGATACAAAATATCAAAAGCTCAATCAAAGTTGAGGGTGGTGATGAAGATTTACATAAACGGGTTATGGTAGCTTTCATTCGAGACTATATCAAAGAGCCTGATATGATGACTGGTTTTTGCTCACCTTTTGTCTATGATGTTTTTGGCGAAATGCCATCTCTAAAAGATAAAATATCTGATAATGACCTGAACAGTGTAACCTCTTGGATTGTTGAAGAGTTCTACGAAAAAGAGTTTTAAAATTTAAATTCCCGTGTCTAGCACGGGAACTAATCTATCTATCGAACGGTAATCTCTTTAATATCTGAAACAGTGGTGAATTCTCTATATATCTCACCCATTAGGGTTTGTCGATTCTCTTTTACAGAGCTGTCATCAACATTAACCATAACTGAGTCAAAGAAGCTATCGAGTAGAGGTTTCAGACCAAAGAGAGTCTCCAGTTTTATCTGGTAGTTATCAAACTCTAAACTTCTCACTCTTTTAAACTCACTATATAGTTCAACTTCCGCACTCTCTATTAGAATAGACTCATTCAGAGCCGAGAGAGAAGATAATTCAACATCTTTGATAATGTTAGTAACTCGTTTAAATGTTGATAATCGCTCTTCAAAATTGCTATCTTTTACAATCTCAGATATAGCTACAACTTTCTTATCTATCTCAAGAATCTCACTCTCAACAGATAGAACTGATTTAACAACAGATGGATTGATATCTTTATAGAAGTGGAGAACTCTCTCAAAGAAAAACTCTCTCAGTTTTGCAAACTCAAACTCACTGTAATTGTCTTTAAGAGCTTCAAACACATCATCAATATTGAATGGGAAGTTATGTGCCAGAGCTGTTCTTATAACTCCATTAACAGCTCGTCGAAGACCAAATGGATCTCTTGAACCTGTCGGAATATGTTTAATCGAGAAGAGACCGAAAAGCAAGTCAAGTTTATAGCTCATTGCCACAACAGCACTAATTTTTGTAGATGGAACTTCACCACTCTCTCCATCTGGTAGATACTGTTCTCGAAGTGCGGTAACAACTTCACCATTTTCTCCAAGTTTATCAGCATAGTATGAACCCATTAAACCTTGAAGTTCAGTAAATTCATATACCATCTCTGTCATAAGATCTCTTTTTGAGAATTGAACACTTCTCTCGACAACATCTAATTCAGAGATTTTATATTGCTCTGCAAGATATTTAGCAATAACCTCCTCTCGGTTAATCTTATCCGCCATTGTGCCAAGACCTTCAACAAAAACAAGTTTCTGAAGACCATCTGCTACAAGACCATTTTTTAGGTCATTGTGGTAGAAGAAGAGAGCATCACTTAATCTTGCTCGAAGAACTCTCTCATTTCCAGCAACAACATTTGAGAAGTCATCTGTTAGGGCATTTGATACAACAACAAACCTGTTTGTTAGCTCTCCATCTTTATAGACTGGAAAATATCTCTGATGTTCTCTCATTGATGTAACAATAACCTCATCAGGTAATTCTAAGAATTTATCATCAAAGCTTCCAAGAAGTGAAGTAGGCTCTTCTGTAATTGCAACAACCTCATGAAGAAGACCCTCATCAATCTCTATTTTAATGTTTTCAGCACTCTCAAGTTTTTCAAACTGATTTAAAATAGTTAGCTCTCTCTCTTTCGGTTTAACCATAACACCCTGTTTTGGTAGGTTACAGAAGTAGTCACCAGTATGAGTTAAGTGAATTATTGGATTGTCTGCTGAACGGTGTCCAAAACTCTCTAATTTACTTTCAACTCCAAAGATATTAATAGGAATATTTTCTGAACCCAACATAGAGACAACAGAATGAACTGGTCGAATAAAGTTATACTCACCAGATGCCCATCTCATAGACTTTCCAAAGTTTAGAGATATAAGGAATTTTAGAACCATCTCCTCTAAAATATTGTAGAGAGGGTGACCCTCTTCAGTGTAGGAGTAGTAGAGAACCTCTTTCCCGTTTTTCTCAGATCTAGAGAGTTGGCTAATCTCGACACCACACTTTTTAGCAAAACTCTCACAAGCTCTTGTAGGCTCACCATCTTTAAATGCAATAGCAACTGGAGGGCCAAACATCTCTCTCTCTTGATCTGGCTGTTTCTGTAAAAACTCTCGATGCCATAAGACAAAACGACGAGGTGTATAGAAGAACGAAAACTCTGTAACTAGGTTAAACTCCTCTAAAACTGCTTTCCATTTTTTCTCAATATTTTTTAACTCTTTAAGTAGTGGTTCTGCTGGTAGCTCCTCTACTCCAATCTCTATTAAAAGGGGTTTCTTCACTATTTATCCAATCTATTTTTATTGGAAATTATAACCGAATCAATATTTCAAGAGTCTCTCGTTATCAAAATATTTTAAGTTCTGCTTTTGATATACCTCTCCATTCGTAACATAGCTTCACCACGATTTCTTAGAAAGTCGTTATGAGCATTTGAGTCTGTAAAGTTTGTTACGATAAAAACCCCTCCGGCTGGAATATTGAAAGCTTGAGCTACTTGCAGAAAAGAGAAAAACTCCATATTTTCAAGTTGAATATTGAGTTCTAAAAACTTTTTAGAGAGTTTAAAATCAGTAGTAATATAGTTACTTGAATTGACAATAGGAGTTTTTTCTCCAGTTGCAATAATATTCTCAATAGGTGTATAACTCTGTTTTTGAAGAAAACTTAGCTCTATTTGTGAGGCCATCTTTGATTCAACAATATCAAAAATAGTAGCCCCGCCATAACTTCCAGCAGTTCCAACAAATAGTAGATATGGTGGTAATTTTTTCTGAAGAGTTAGAAACCTTGAGAGATTAATAGCGATCTCTCCTGAACCAACTCCCATTGATGTTGAGAAAGAGAAATCCTCACCTCGTCCAGCTGATATAAACATCTAATCTCTCCGATATTTTTAAATGGGTCACCACTCTTAAAGTGGTGACAGAAGTGTTAGATAGGAAGAACTCTTATATTCTCATCAAGCTCTTTCTTAAGAGTTGATTCAATTGCATAGAGTGTTCCAGTTGTTGAAGTTGAACAAGTTGAACAAGCTCCAAGGTATCGAATATAGACATCTATAAAACCTTGATCTGTATCTTTAATATCAATAACTTCCATATTTCCACCATCAGCAATAAGAAATTGTCGAACAGACTCATCTATTACTTTATCGATAGCTTTAAGTCTCTGAATCATTGTCATTTTTGAGAAGTCACCTGTTGCTGAAGCATCAGCTGCCTCTTTTAATCTCTCCTGCTCCATCTCAGCTCGAACCTCTTTAAGAACATCAACAAGATAGATATCTTTCTCTTCATGCCCACCAGGTTGAATACAAGATTTACAGAAAGCCCCAGCTTTTGTATAGTCTGTAATCTGCTCAACAGTTTTTAGATCATTGAGTCGAATAACCTCTTTCAGTGTTGATAGTGAAACTCTTGCACACTCACAGATAATTGTCTCTTTCTCAAATGAGTCAGCATCAACACCTTTATAGATAGCAGCAGCCTCTTTAATAACATCATAAGCCATGACACTACAATGCATCTTTTGTCCTGGAACTGCTGGAGTCTCTGGATCATCTCGAAGAGCCATCTCAACATCGATATTTGTAATCTTTACAGCTTCATCAACAGTTTTACCAATACATAGATCAACCATCATATCTGAACTTGCAATAGCAGTCCCACAACCAAAAGATTTAAATTTCGCTTCAATAATCTTATCTGTTTCTGTATCGACTAACCAATATAGTCTAACTGCATCTCCGCAGCTCTCTGCTCCGAAATCAGCAACAACAAGTTTTCCACCCCGTGCTGTTGCCTCTTCTTCTGTAATCTCACCCTGATTTCTAGGGTTATTCATTCTATCCGCTACAACACTTGAGTATTGATCCCAAAGTGCCTCACCAAAGAGATCCGCTTTTGCCATTCTGTTCCTTTTAAAAATAAAAATTCTGATTGGAGTGTAGCTAAAAAATATTTATTAACTAAACACCATAAATGAACTAAAAATAAAATTAAGATAATTTTATCAAATAGTACTGGAAAACTTAATATCTCTATTATTTAAAGTTATTAAAGAACTCCTTAACATGCTTTTGATTCTCTCGATCATTGATATTAAGCTCTTTAAATATCTCAAGAATTTTTGCAGGGAGGTTTAATGCTCGTTTTGAGAGTTCAAGAGGTGTAAATAGAATATCTTTATGAACCTCTGTTGATATCTTTGGATCATCTAGTTTACCTCTTACGACTATTCGTGTTGAGATAGATCCATCATCACCAAGAATCAGATAATTAGCAACTGGTATATTCTCAATAATCTTATCAACATACTTAACGGCAGATATATCTATCTGAATACTTAACGCCTCTTTTTTAAGGTCAATATAACCCTTTCCGAAGAAGTCTATATTTTCACCCTTAATCTGAAACTCTTTAAGATAGACAATATCACCATCTTTCTGAAACTCAACAAAACCAGCCATAACTCTTAATCCATTGTGGTTAAACCCCGGTCTGGAGAATGTTAGAAGAGCAGGAACTGTATTGATAAATGCAAGAATATTATTTACAAACTCCATATCTTTGATTTTTAAAGTTCGGAACTGTGTTAATCCCTCAAAGTCTCCACCTGTTCCTTTCATATATAGATTAAAATCCCCACCCGTCAAACCATCAAAAGCTGTAATATCTTTGATAAAACTTCCTGCTAAATTTGTCGCCTTGACTATATATCTATCATTTCGACTCTCAATATCAATATCTCCTCGAGGAGGGGTGATTTTTAATATCGTTGAGTCCCCACTAGCTGTTGCAAATATCTTTTTAGTAGAGAGTCTATTATTGCCCTCAGTTAAACATATTTTTGTCCCTCGTAGATAGAGGTTAATCTCTGGCTCAATATTGATAGATACATTTTCATCGCTCTCCTCCTCATCTTTTGATGAGTTCATATCGATAAAATCATTGAGTCCAGTAATATTAAAGTCATAATCATCGATGAATATATCTACTTTTTCACCTTTATCAATAAAGATTCGATCATTGATAGAGAGTTTGATACTCTCTCCAACAATATCTCCACTGATGTTTAATTCATTAACCCTCTCTCCATTCAACTTAATAATCTTCTGAGGTATCTCTATCTGGCTATTAATAGATATATTTTTATCATCAATCTCAACATCAGCTCTTCCGCTAAACTCTGGATATCGATTTGTCATCGGTATATACTCTCTAAATAGAGCTATATTTGAGAGATTGATATCAATCGTTTGACCAACTTTCACATCTGTTCCAAGTTTTGGCACTCTAACCTCTATCTCATCTTTTAGTTCGACAACTGTCTCAAAAATCTCTTTCTCAATCTGAATTTCACTGAACTTCAAATTATCTATTCCAATATCTCCAAGAATAACTTTACTGGATAGGTCGTAGGCGATATTATTGATTGTTGATAGATTGAACTCATCTATATCTATACCAAGATTAGTAATATCGATAAGATTTCCTCTCACATCAACAGAGAAGCTTGAGAGATTTGTCTCCAGATTTGCAAGTTTCCAATCTGTCTGAGATACTGCAACTGATATTGTTGAGTTGAACTCACCACCAACTTTTGCAGATAGTCTATCTGTCACCATTGTTGTATTTTCATCAACTCTGATTTTATCTATATCAATATTGAAATCAAGTTCTGCTGTTGGTATATTTAATTGACCTCTAGCAACACCTGAAGCTAAATCACCATAACTAAACTTTAAATTTCTGATATTTAGTCTGTTTTCTGGAAATAGAAAGTTTATATCTCCGCGGTTAATATTGGGTAACTCTTTTGATTTTGGATAGCTTTCAGGAATCTCTATATCTGCAACAAAGTTCATCGCCATATCATCAAATAGCTTCATATCTAGTTGATAATCCAACCTCATCGGAGACGAGATAGAGACAGGGATTTGCTCCATTCCTGAGTAGTGTCTAATTGTTCTTTGAAGAGTTTTATCTATCTTTAAATCGCCTTTTGCAACTGCTACAAGATGAGGTTTTGAATATAGACTCTTCATTACAACCCCAACATCTAATAGATTACTGCCATATTTCAGACCTCGCGGTTTAATATGGAGGTTGCTATCTTTTACAGCTATCTCAACTCTATCGATATGAACAGGTGAGACAGCTGGTTCAAAAGTGAAACCTAACTCTTCAATTCCCCCTTTAGATCTTAACTCATCAAGAGCTGTTAATGGTTTTTCAATAGAGAAGTTTGTAAAACCTTTTAACTCAATATATCTATAGTTGGCTCTTTCATCTCCCCAGATATAGGCACTATTTCCAAGATTTAGGAGTTTGAAAAGAGGTGTAAGAGTCTCGATTTTATTTGTCTGGAAAGCGACCTGCACATCTCTAAAATCTAACATTCGACCATAAATAGATAGATTAAGTTCATTCTCTATCGATATATCAAACTTTGCCCTACTCTCTCTACTGTTTTTATCAGCCAAAACTCTTCCAGATAGAGAGATATTAAACTCATCGGAGTGAAGTTTTAATATATCTAGCGATACCACATCACCACTAAAATCTAAATCTGCTTGAACAATATCTCTATCCCGCTCTATAAGGAGTTCTCCCTCTTCATAGAGAATATCTATAACATACTCACCAACCTTTAACTCTTTAACCTCTATTCTCTCAAAAGCCAGTTGAAACAGTCTTATATACTCCATAATCTCCTCAGGGGTTGGAGCGGTTGAACTGCTCTCCTTAGATGAGTTACTATCCATCGGTATCTCTAGCTTATCAATCTCTACTGTTATTTTGTCGTCAATCTGCACAAAAAAGCGGTTGTTTTCGATATTATTGCTTTTTAAAAGATAGTTGAAATCGATACCAACATATAAGTAAAAAACAGTTCCAAGAAGTAGGATAAGTAAGATATTAAGAATGACTAAAAGAGTTTTATACATAGCAGTAACTATATTTATTGGGGTTTTCATTGCGATACCAATCTCCTTATATCTCTATTTAAATGAGAGTGTTGAAACACCCAAGCAGATATATATTCCAAGGGGGTCAATTTCACAAATTATATCACACATCGATGAGGTGCTAGACATCTCTCTACTCCCAACAGACCGCTATGTTATAGCATATTTTGGTCAGCCTCAATCTGGTTGGTTAGAGCTACCTGAGAGAGATATGAAGAGGTGGGAGTTTCTTCGAGCAATCACAAAAGCTAAAGCCCCATCAACCAGAGTAACTCTTATTCCAGGGGAGACAACTCAATATTTTCTTAAGGAGTTGGCAGAGAGATATAGAGGAGATTTCAGAAAACTATATAGCTACTATCTCCGTATCTCACCAATGGCTGAGGGATTTCTTATTCCAGATACATACACTATTAATAGAAATAGAGATTTGGAAGCATTTATTACAAAACTTGTTGAACACTCAAAAGAGATTCATAAAGAGCGAGTTCAAAATAGAGATATAAATTTCAAAGAGTTAAAAAGATTTATTGTTATTGCATCAATTATCGAGAAAGAGAGTGCTTCAAAAGAGGAGATGAGGAGAGTCTCATCAGTTATCCATAATAGACTCAAAAAAGGCATGAAGCTTCAGATGGATGGCACACTAAACTATGGTCTATATTCACATATAAAAGTTACAGCTGAGCGAATAAAAAAAGATAAGTCACAATTTAATACATATAAAATAGCTGGATTACCTCAACTACCTGTCTGCAATCCAAGTGCCGAAGCAATTGAGGCGGCAATCGATCCTGAAGAGACCAACTATCTATTTTTTGTAAAAGTTAGGGGTGAGAGAAGACATATTTTCACAGAGAGCTATAAAGAGCATCTAAAAGAGGTAGAGAAACTCCGTTAATTTTGTAAAACCTGAGTTCGACAAGTTTTCCATCGAACTAAGGTTAAAGCAAACTTTTAAGCTACTGCTCTATTGAGATTTCAAGATCCCTCTCAAGTTCTTTAAAATCATCATAGATAAACTCTTTTGGAAGCAGATTAGGAATCATACCTATCTTCTTTAACATATCTTTCGGTTGTTTGTTAATACAGCAGATATATACTTTAATCCCTTTTTTATGGAGCAACATAACCGCATCTTCAATAGCATACATACCACTCTGGTCAATATGAGGAACATTGTGCATTCTGAATACAACGGCTTCAACTTCCGGCATATTTCTAATAATCTCCTTAAAGCCAAAGATAAATCCAAAGAAGATTGGTCCATTAAAGTGTTGAATATAGAGCTTATTTTCTAGCCCATCCATCAAATTCACCTCATCTGATAGGGACTTTTCTCGATCAAGAACAATTCCTTGTGCATTCTCCTCTACATTTTGACTCATCTTCTTCATAAACCAGAGAGATGCCATCACCATACCAACTGCAACTGCTTGAAGTAGATCTACAAGTACAGTTAAGAGGAGAACAGAGATCATAATAAATGCATCAGACTTTGGAATAAACCTCGCATCTCTAATGCCTCGGTAATCAATAATACCTATACCAACAGTCATTAAGATACCTGCAAGAACTGGAAGAGGAATTAAGGAAGCATAAGCTCCAGCTCCAAGAAGAACAATCAATAGAAAAACTCCGTGAAGTATTCCAGATATCTGAGTTCGACCACCAGACTTAATATTAACAACGGTTCTCATTGTTGCACCAGCTCCAGGAAGCCCTCCAACTAAACCGGCAAAGAAGTTTCCAATTCCTTGACCAACAAGCTCCTTATTTGAGTTATGTTGAGTCTTTGTCATATTGTCAGCAACAACAGATGTCAAGAGACTATCGATAGCACCAAGAGCAGCAAGTGTAATTGCTTCCACAAAGATTAGCATTGGATCATGCCAATTCATTGGAATTAAAGCATCAAAATGAAGATCTGGTAATCCTGTCGGAATCTCTCCAATAATAGGTACATTCAACTTCATCAATAGAGCAATTAGTGTAAATAGAATAAGAGCAACAAGAGTTGATGGAACAGCTTTTGTCACTTTAGGAAAGAGGTATATTGTTGCCACTGTACCAGCAGATAG
Organism: Candidatus Thiovulum karukerense; assembly: GCA_024281215.1. GTDB lineage: Bacteria > Campylobacterota > Campylobacteria > Campylobacterales > Thiovulaceae > Thiovulum_B > Thiovulum_B karukerense. The sequence goes on from JAMJTX010000091.1 coordinate 10,946, forward strand.
AAAGAGGGCTGAGTAGTTAATCTGCGATGGTATATCTCCTAGAGATGTCAGTGTATCAATAATTGTTGTTGGAGATGTTAGTCCAAAAAATGGAAATATCTGGAGAATGATAATGATAAAACCGATACCACTCATAAATCCAGATACAACAGGATATGGCATATATCGAATATACTCTCCTACTTTACCTATTCCCATAACTATCTGAAGAACCCCAGCAAGAGCAAAAGTTGCAAGAATAGATGGAAGAGCCTTCTCTAAATCTCCAAAATATGCAATCTGTGAAGCGATGACAGTTGCCGAAACAACTGCCATAGGACCAGTTGGACCACTGATTTGTGTCTTTGTTCCGCCAAATGCAGCGGCAAAAATACCTAGAGCAATAGCTCCATAAAGACCGGCAATAGCTCCCATTCCAGAACTAACACCAAAAGCTAAGGCAAGTGGTAGTGCAACAACAGCAGCTGTTAGACCACCAAACAGATCGCCTTTTAAGTGACGGGTTTTCATCAAAGATTATCCTCTTGATTTTTTAAATTATCGTGTTTGTTTGATAATAGTGGCTATCCACTACACATAGTGCTGTAAATTATGTTCCTGAAAAGTAAAAATGTAGGAAATTTTAAGTTTAAACTTTCGGGGGGGGGGTTGGTGGAGATTCTTTGCTTTCTGCAACTCTATTTATGGATAGCAGTAGTTTAACTCCATTTACTTTCTCGTCAAAATAGCTCTCTATATGAGAGATATACTTCTTCTCAACATCTTTTGATGATTCATGCTCTTCAACTAAATCAATCACTTCTACAAAATATAGACTACTATTTGCATTATCTCCTCTTTCAAATTGTTGTAAGACTATTATAAAGCTAAGAATAGTGGCTATGTAAAAATTAAAATTGACTAGTTTCATCTTGATAACTCTGTCGCTAATAACCTAAATGGACTAGTTTGCCTCTGGAAGAATAGAGGAGTGTTGTTCTAAAATAAGCCAATCATCTTCCTCTTTTTTATAGATGAATGTAAATCGAGCATCTACTGAAACTCTATTACCATCATTGCCATTTAACTCAAATGTATATAGACCTGAATTAATAGCAATATCACCATAGACTCTAATATTTGACTCTGTGATAGTACCAAACGGTTGCATCTTGAGAAAAGTCTCAAAATAATCCTCTATCTCCGCATGGTTATGCCTAATAATAGGAGAGACTGTTGGAAGTAGAAAACACTCCCCATCTTTTGCATATCTATCAGCAACATTTTTTGGGTTGCCCGTTTGTAATGCCTCGTTCCACTTGTTAAATAGTTCAAGAATCTCTTGTTCCATCTATGCTCCCTATAATGAAATTTTCTGCAAAACACTTTGCAGTTCCACAATTGTTTCTAGCAAAGACTTTAATAGACCTTAGGAAATAATAGAACTATTAAATTTTGTAACTATCTGTAACTATATTGATACTTTTCACACTAATAGATATTCTCTTCTTCTGGGAATTCGCCACTTTTAACTTCACGATTATAGTTCTGAACAGCTTCTCGAACAGCTGAACCACCACTCATATATCTCTTGACAAACTTAGGTTTAAACTCCTCAAAGAAGCCTAGCATATCAGACCAGACAAGGACTTGACCATCAACAAACTTACCAGCACCAATACCTATTACTGGAATTGATATACTCTCTGTTATCTCCCGTGCTAAATCCTCTTTAACACCCTCAACAACAACCATAAAAGCACCAGCTCGTTCAACAGCAAGGGCATCTTGAAGAACCTTTTCACGAGACTCTTCATCTTTACCTTTAACAAAGTATCCACCCTCACTTCGGAAACTCTGAGGCATTAGTCCAATATGTCCAACAACAGCTATTCCATTCTCAACAAGATGACGGATTGTCTCTTCTCGTTCAACTCCACCCTCAATCTTAACCGAGTCAGCACCTGTCTCTCGATAGAATCGAATAGCATTTTGAAGAGCCTCTTCTCTATTGGTGTATGTTCCAAAAGGCATATCAGCAACTATAAATGTATTCTTTGCACCATTGCAGACCGCTTTCGTGTGGTATAACATAACTCCAATATCTGCTGAAAGAGTATCATTCTCACCCCGAAAGCTCATATTGAGACTGTCGCCAACTAAGATTAGATCAACCTCACCATCAAATATTTTTGCAAATAGGGAGTCATAAGCTGTTATCATTGAGAGTTTTTCAACCCCCTTTAATCTTTGCAGTGAGCTAATTGTCTGTTTTTTTCTCAAAATCTACTATCTCTTTAATCCATTAACTGTTTGAAGCATCTCATCAGATGTTGTAATAGCTTTTGAGTTAGCTTCATAAGCTCTCTGTCCTGTTATGAGGTCTGTTAGCTCTACAACAAGCTGAACATTACTCAGCTCCACAAAACCTTGTCGAAGATTACCAAGACCATTTAGACCTGGAGTTGAGACGATTGGATCACCTGAAGCATCTGTATTGATAAGTAAGTTATCCCCTAAACCGTGAAGACCGGCTGGATTGACAAAGTTTGCTAGTTCGAGCTGTGCTAACTGTTGAGAACCCTCTTGCCCAGCTTGGACAATAGAGACAACACCATCTGCACCAATAGAGATATCTGTTGTATCTTCAGGTAGAACAACTTCAGGGATTAGTTTATATCCGTCACTATTAACAACTTGTCCATCTTGGTTAATCTTAAAAGCACCATTTCTTGTATATGCAACAGTTCCATCTGGAAGCTCAATCTGAAAAAAGCCATTTCCAGTAACAGCCATATCAAGATTGTTTCCAGTCTCTTGAAAGTTACCCTGTGAAAATATCTTTGTTACAGCAGTAGGTCGAACCCCAAGACCAACCTCAATACCTGTTGGCGAGTTAGTTGTTGAGCTTGTTGCAGTTCCTGCATACTCTGAGACTTGATACATCAAATCTGAAAACTCTGCTCTCTGTTTTCTGTAACCAATTGTATTAACATTGGCAATATTATTAGAAGTTGTATCGATTTGAGTCTGCTGTGCAAGCATACCAGTTGAAGCACTATATAAAGCTCGTAACATCTTTGTCTCCTTTTTATTAAGAATTATAGCTTAAAACAGATATCCATAATTTCGTGATTCTACTCAGAAGATATGCTGATTCTGTACCCCTGAAAGTTCTCATACAGATATAGACACACCTTATTTAACCTCATAATCTCCTTCAAGTTTTGAAGTTGATATTGGAGATACATCTTATGTGAAGGGTGTTTTACAGAGAAGTATATATACCCCTTGTTATAACTTATCTCTGTAACTATTTCACTATCATCAACATCTAAATTTTCCAAAATATGGTCAAAACATCTATAATTAGACAATTTTTTTAATTGAGGAAGTTCATATATCTTATGGAGAAGTTTATCACTATCGTAAATCATTCCCTAATTTTAGCACTTTTTAGTCTAACACTTGCTGGTTGTGGCTATAAAGCAGATCCATACTATTTGACAGAAGAGCAGGAGAAAAAGCTTGAAAAAAAATAGGGATATCTATGATTACATCATAGTTGGAGCAGGGATAGCTGGGCTATATGCATCTCTTCAGATTCCAGAAGATAAGAGGGCTTTGATTATTGCTAAAGATAAACCTTGGGAGTCAAATAGCTTCTATGCACAGGGTGGTATTAGTGTGGCTCGGGATAACAATGATGTAGAGCTTCATATTCAAGATACTCTTGTTGCTGGAGCTTATAGTGGAGATCGTGAAGCTATCTCCGTGATGGTTTCTCATGGTGTTGAGGTTGTAAATAGACTGATAGATATGGGACTTCAATTTGATAGAGATAGAGATGGTGAACTTCTCTATACAAAAGAGGGGGCACACTCAACTGCTAGAATTCTTCATCTTGGTGGAGATGCGACTGGTAGATATATGCACTCATTTTTTCTAAATCGAAATCGGCATGAGATTCTTGATGATACATCAGTTGTTGATATTCTTGTTGATGGTGAGTCCGCTCACGGTGTCTCGATTTATAAAGATGGAGAGATGAGAAATCTCTATTGCAGAAACTTGATTCTTGCATCTGGTGGAATAGGTGATATATATAAATTGAATACAAATGCCCGTTCAATCTCTGGTGAGATCCATGGAATTGCAATTGAAAAAGGTCTTCCTCTCCAAGATATGGAGATGTTGCAATTTCATCCAACTGTTGTGGTGATGAAAGATAATGAGACCTCTCTTTTGAGTGAAGCTATTCGAGGAGAGGGTGCAACAATTGTTGATGAAGATGGTGAGAGATTTCTATTTCAATATGATGAACGGGGTGAGTTAGCTTCACGAGATATTGTTAGCCGAGCTATTCTAAATCATAAAAAAAGAGCCTATCTATCAATATCACACTTTGAGAAAGAGTGGTTTCAGAAGCGATTTCCAACAATCTCAAAGTTTCTTGAGGGTCGAGGCTTTAAGCTAACAGAGGATCTGATTCCAATCTCTCCAGCATTTCACTACTCTGTTGGTGGAATTGAGACAGATAATAACGGATTAGTCAAAGGGTATAAAAACCTATATGCTATTGGTGAAGTTGCTTCCACTGGTGTTCATGGTGCAAACCGATTAGCTAGTAACTCTCTTCTTGAGGCTATTGTATTTGGAGATTTAGCTATTAAACACTCTCTAAGTAATGAAGAACCTTTTGAAGTGAGAGAGTATCCACTTATTGAGCGAGAACTCTATAAAGATGGTGATGATGAGGTCAAAAAAGAGCTTCAGAATCTGATGTGGATATATGCCTCAATTGAGCGAAGAGGTGAGACTCTTCAAAAGGCTCTTCAGCGAGTTCGCGAAATGATGGTTATGGATATAGGTCGAAGTCTTAAGCTTCAACTCCTTACAGCATCAGAGATTCTGAGTTCAGCTATCAAGAATAGAGAGTCAAAAGGTGTCCATTTTAGAGTTGATGTTTAACCAGCTCTTCCCTTTTGGGAAATATGGAGTTATGTTATTCTTTCATAAACAGTTGATTAAAATATTCAGATAAGAGAAAGTAATATATGATATTTAAATATAGCGGAATCGATCGAGATGGAAAAAAAGCATCTGGACGAATTGAGGCTAACAACCTTGAAGAGGCTAAAAAGAGATTAAAGAGTAAAGGGATATTTTATAACAAAGTCTCGGAAGCTTCTCAATCCTTTATTCAGAGGTTAGAGAGGCTAAGAGCTACTGAGATACCAGCTAAGAAGTTGTCAAATCTCAGTAGAAATCTCTCAATCTACCTTAAATCATCTATCCCTATTTTACAAGCTATTAAACTTGCAAAGTCTCAGACAGACGAGACAAAGATGTTAGACTTTTTAACCTCTATTGAGACTATGCTAGATGAGGGGAAAAGTTTTTACCATGCTCTTGATAGTCAAACAGCCCTAGTTCTGCCAGATTTCTATAAACAGAGTATAAAGATTGCCGAAGAGAATGGGGTTCTTGGAGATGTCTTAGGGGAGATGGCAACTTTTCTTCTTGCTCAAGATCGAATCGTTAAACAGATCTCTCAAGCGATGATCTACCCTCTATTTATTGTAGCTATCTCAATTATTATGGTCTCGATAATGCTAACTCTTGTTGTTCCCAAGATAACATCTATGTTTGTTCAGATGAAACAGGAGATTCCTCAACTAACTCAGTTTGTTATAGCGAGTGGAGATTTTTTAGGAGCTTACTGGTTGTATATATCTATTCTCTTGCTAATTGCAATGGTTCTCTTCTCATTTATGATGAAGACATCAAAAGCCTTTAAATTCTCTGTCCATCTTATACTTTTGAAAGTCCCTTTTTTAGGTCGGGTGATACAGACTTCTGAGCTAACACGATTCTCATATATCGCTTCTGTGCTTCTCCGTTCTGGAGTTACCTTTGTTCATACAATCAGACTTGCAGGAAACACTCTTAACAATATTGTTCTTAAAGAGAAGATGTTAAATGCATCTAAGCTAGTGGTTGAGGGAAAGAAATTCTCATCATCTCTTGTTAATGACAAGAGGTTTAAGATAGATAAATCATTTGTTCAGGCAATAGCTCTTGGTGAAGAGACAAGTGAAGTTGCTCCAATCTTAGAAAATTTAGCTTCACTATATCAAGAGGAGAATCAGGATTCGATTAATATTTTCCTATCGATGCTTGAACCAGCACTGATTCTATTCGTTGGTATAACCATCGGTATTATCGTTACAGCTATGCTATTGCCTATCTTCTCACTAAATTTAGGAGGTATGTAGTTTTGAAGTTTTTAATAGTTTTTATAGTCACTCTGGGAACACTGTTTAGTAACTCTATTAAGAGTGCCGACTGGTCAAACGATAAGTTTATCGTCACTTTTGAGAAGAATCTTGGAAAGGTAAGAGCTTGGAACTTTTACCATAAAGATAGCAAAAAACATAAGTATATATATGATATTGATAATGCTGTTATTCGAGATGGACATCTAAAAGTTGATAATAAAAGATTTATTGATAATATCGTTATTGGACAGTATAAAGCTAATAAACTCAGAATTACTTTCCGAAATAGCAAAGAGCTAGATTTTGATTATGAGGTTCTTAAAAATAAGATTATCTTCAATTTTAATAAAAAACGAAAAGATATTAAAAAAGAGAAGATTAAAGAGAGACCAAAACCACCTCAACCTAAACCTCTTGTAACATATACACCAGAGATGAAAAAAAGTGTTAAAAATCGAAAAGGTAAAGTAATCGTTATCGATGCTGGACATGGTGGTAAAGATGGTGGGGCAGTCAATAAGAAGATAGATGCTGTGGAGAAAGAATTGACTCTATATCTTGCAAAATATACAGCGGATTATCTTCAGCAGATGGGCTATACAATCCACCTGACTAGAGATAGTGATAAATATTTAGATCTTGTTGATAGAACAAAATTTGCCAATAAGAAAGATGCTGATCTATTCCTCTCGATTCATGTCAATTCTCTCCATAAAAAGGGTAATTACACTAAAAAGAATGGTATTGAGACCTATTATCTATCAAAAGAGAGAAGTGAAAGGTCTAAAAGAATTGCCGCAAAAGAGAATAAGGGTGATATGAGAAGTATGAGTAAAACAGCCAAAAATAATGCTCTCTCATCTCTCAATACTGCGAAGATGAATCAATCCCATAAACTTGCAATTGATATTCAGTCAAATATTCTTAAAAGATTAAGAAAATACTACTACCATATTGAAGATGGTGGAGTGAAGGGTGGACCTTTTTGGGTTCTGGTTGGAGCCCAAATGCCCGCTGTCTTAATTGAGGTTGGATATATCACAGGCGATAGAGATGGAAAACGACTGCTTGATAGATTATATAAAAAGAGGTTAGCTAAAGGTATTGCCCTTGGTGTTGAAGAGTATTTTAAAAAGAATTAAATAGGATAGAAGATGGTTGAGCGAATAGAGACAAAAAAAATATATGTTGGTGATGTGGCAATTGGTGGAGACTCTCCAATCTCTGTTCAATCAATGACATTTTCTAAAACAAGAGATGTAAAAAGCACTGTTGAGCAGATTAACAGACTCCACTTTGCGGGAGCTGATATTGTTCGGGTAGCAGTTCCAGACTTTGAAGATGCTCATGCACTCAAAGATATTCGAGAACAGACAACTATCCCCCTTATTGCTGATATTCACTTTAACCATAAACTTGCTCTTATCTCTGCTCAATATGTTGATGGAATCAGAATTAATCCAGGGAATATAGGTTCAAAAGATAAAGTGAGAGAAGTTGTCAAAGCTTGTCAAGATCGGGGTTTGTCTATCAGAATAGGTGTTAATGGCGGAAGTCTTGAAAAGCAGTTTGAAGAGAGGTATGGAGCCACTGCTGATGGTATGGTTGCTAGTGCAGACTACAATATCAAGTTTCTTGAAGATCTCGATTTTACAGATATAAAGGTATCAATGAAAGCTAGTGATGTTTGGCGAACAGTTGAAGCTTACCGAAAGCTACGACCAATGAATAACTACCCTTTTCATCTTGGAGTTACAGAGGCGGGAACTAAATTCCATGGAACTATTAAGTCAGCTATCGGTATCGGCTCTCTTCTTCTTGATGGAATAGGGGATACCTTACGAGTCTCTATAACAGGAGAGCTGGAGGAGGAGATTAAAGTTGGTAAAGCTATTGTTAAGGATAGCGGTCGAGCTAAAGATGGGTTAAATATTATCTCCTGTCCAACTTGCGGACGACTTGAGGCCGATCTAGTTAAAGCTGTTGATGAGGTTGAGAAGAGAACTACTCATATTAAAAAACCTCTAAATGTCTCTGTAATGGGGTGTGTTGTTAATGCTATTGGTGAAGCGAAACACTCTGATGTAGCTATCGCATATGGAAAAGGGAAAGGGTTAGTTATGGTAAAAGGAAAGGTTGTTGCTAATTTACCTGAAGAGCAACTTGTAGATAGGTTTTTAGATGAGATTGAGAAGTATAATGTTCCAAACTAAAGCTAGGGAACTCCAGTACCAGAACAATAGATGAATCGAAGAATATTTGTTGCAGATGATGATAAAAACCTTTTAGAGCTATATAAAACTGTTTTCACTCCTGAAGATGATGAACTAGACTTTTTTGCAGATGAGAAAGATAGTGGTGAGAATGAAGAGTTTGAACTCACTCTTTTTCCAGATGGAGAAGACTTATTAATAAAATTTAAAGAGCTATCCACTAAACACCATAGAGTTCCAATAGCTATATTAGATATGAGAATGCCAAAATTAGATGGTTTAACAACAGCAAAAGAGTTGAGAAAGATTGATAAAGATATTTTTATTATTATTATCACAGCATACTC